>JACRJW010000050.1 GCA_016235605.1 Candidatus Uhrbacteria bacterium
AGGGCTAGGATTCATTCGCTATGTCTTTTATCATCCGCAAATTTGATTATCAAGAAACCTTGGGCGCAAAGCTCAAGGCGATTCGACGTAGCGCGAATATCACGTTGTCTGAACTTTCTACACAAACCAAAATTCGAAAATCCTTTCTCGCGGCTTTTGAGCAGGGTGATTGGGGCAAACTCCCCGATCCCATCTACGCCCGCAATTACTTGAAAACCTACGTCCGAGTCTTGGGGGGAGATGTAGACTATTTTTTGGAACAGTTTGAGAGTGAATGTGGAACGTGTGACTTCATGAAAAATGCGCGCCTCCCTCGACGTCGAGCGAGCGCCTGGCAATTCTTGGTCGCAAGCCGGTTTGTCAAAGTCTTTTTCTTTTGTGCGCTTGCCCTCACCATCGTTTCCTATGTCGGCTACCAAGTCCGCGAGATCGTCTCTCCACCAGATTTGCTTGTGTATGAACCTTCCGATGGATTCCTCACCTCCGACGCGCATGTCACCGTCGCCGGCCATGCACAGCAAGGCGCGCAAGTGACCATCAACGGATTGAATGTCTTGCTCTCACAAGACGGTTCATTTGAAACGGACATCGCCCTGGAGCGGGGACTCAACGTGATCGTGATTGAGAGCACCAAACGCTACTCGCATCCTGCCACGGAATTTCGGCGCGTCGTCTTGAAACAAGATGGATCGATCAGTTTCGCCAAATAACATTCCGGCGTGGCCGGAATTTTTTATCCCCAAGTTGTCAGACAACTATTTGACAATTGTCTGACAATCTGATAGACTACTTTTGTAAGTCATCTCACTCCCCATTTATGACTTCCACTGAACCCATTTCTGTCCGAGATTTCCTACGAAACTTTGCCACCATTGTGCAAGGCAAGGTCTCTAAACGTTATGTCATTATGAAACATGGAAGACCTGTCGGGGTTTTTACACCGTGGGAGGTCTATAAAAAACTCGTAAAAAAGTCCGACTTGAATCTCTACTGAGGTCTGCTAAGCTGATCCCACTGAAACTCACGTAACCTATTTTATGGCTAGACAAATTACCAAAGAAGTAGAAACAGATGCTCGCTCTCGTGCAGCACTGGACGCAATTTCTCAAATTAAACAACGGTTCGGCGAAGGCGCGATCATGCGGCTTGGGGAGGCAAAAACCATGCAGGTGGACGCGGTTTCCACAGGCTGCCTGTCGCTTGATCTGGCGCTGGGCGTCATGGGAGTCCCCCGCGGCCGCATCATTGAAATCTACGGACCAGAGTCTTCTGGAAAAACCACGCTTGCACAGCACATCGTTGCCGAGGTCCAAAAAATTGGCGGGCTGGCGGCGTTTGTCGATGCTGAGCACGCGCTGGATCCTGAGTACGCACAAAAAATTGGCGTGAATATCGACGAGCTATTCATCTCTCAACCAGATACCGGTGAACAGGCACTGGAAATTGTGGAAACCCTCGTGCGATCAAACGCGGTGGATGTCATCGTCATCGACTCAGTCGCCGCACTCACCCCAAAAGCAGAAATCGAAGGCGACATGGGCGACAGCCACATGGGACTGCAAGCGCGCCTCATGAGCCAGGCCCTGCGCAAACTCGCGGCGATCGTGAGTAAGTCTAAAACCACGGTCGTGTTCATCAACCAAATCCGCATGAAGATCGGCGTAGTGTTCGGCAATCCTGAAACGACTCCAGGTGGAAACGCGCTAAAATTCTACGCCTCGATCCGCATTGAAATCCGCCGCGCCGCACAAATCAAACAAGGCGAACAAATCATTGGCAACCGCACCAAAGCCAAAATCGTCAAAAACAAAGTCGCTCCACCGTTCCGCACGTGTGAATTCGACATCATGTACAACGAAGGGATCTCGATCTCAGGAGACCTCATCGACCAAGGCGTGGCCTTTGGTGTCATTCAAAAAAGCGGGAGCAACTATTATTATAACGAAGAAAAGCTGGGGCTGGGACGTGAGGCGTCAAAAACGACCCTCAAAGAACATCCTCCCCTCATGGCACAGATCCGCGCGGCGACCGTAAAAGCCATCAACGGAGCTCACGAAGAAGAACCAGGAGAAGTCATCCAAGAAGAAGCAGAAGCAGAGGAAGCAGGCTAACACCTGCTTCTTTTCTTGCGCGAGAAAAAGAAAAGAGAGCCGGGTGGCTCTCAGGCAAGTACCTCCATGATGCTCTGGAGGGTGACATGCGTACCGTTGTCGCGATTGTTCACACCCCAGCAATTCCCCGTCCCGAAGGTGAAGGGACAGTCGTTCTCAAATGCGGACATGAGTCTCTCGACCACACTGGGGCGAACGTTTTGGACGAAGAGTTCGCCACGCCCCGCATCGTCCAAGATGAACGGATGCGTGTCACAATCTTCTTGGATCGTGATGGCCGAAACCGCGCCTCGGATACCCACCTCAGCAGTTGAACGCACCACGATGTAGTCATTCCACTGCACGCGCTTTTCCCAAGCGTCTTTGGCCGCAATTTCCGCCCGCTCGAAGAACGGGTTCCCTGCCATGGAGTACTCGCGGATGAATGCCATGACCCTTCGTCGCTCTTCCAGGGAGAAGCCCTCCTCACGCAGCCCTTGGACGAACCGAGCGTCCATGATGCTCACACCCTGCACGATGACGGGATCCAGCCCCATACGAGTAATCGCGTCCCTGTCGATATGCAAGAGCTTCATGAACTGGGAAAGCGAGCTGGGACGCTTGCTACCACGCGAGTCGCGCGAACGGTCGAGGCGACCGTAGGCATGGTGGTCGATGATGATGACCTCCATCCGCAGGTCGAGTAACTGACGCTCGACGTCCTGTCCTGGCATCTCGACGATCCAGACCTGCCTGCCGCCCACCGCTTGGATGAGCGGGATGATGCCACCGCGCTCCTTCTCGAGTTTGGCGCCGTGGCCCTGACCGGAACGGATCACCTTCATGCCCAACTTGAAGGCCATGATGAGAATGAGTCGCGACTCCGCATCGTTGTCCGGGCACACGAGCACAACGCTGTTGAGATCTTGTCGCATCGTTTTCTCCTGTTGAAACGACGCTTCAGGCTATCACAAAACCAGTCGCCTGTCAAACGATGGCGCTTGAACGAGATCAAAAAATCGTCTATACTATAATCAAATCCACTAAGCTTCTATGCAAAGAATCAACCCGATCCAAACAAAAAAACGCGAGGCAGCTGTCGTTCAATCTTCAAAGATGGAAGGGTTGAGTTGGAATCGAGCAAAAAAAAATACTCAAATGATCAAACTTCTGAAAAAATATGGGAGAGCCTTCTCGATATAGCGTTACGGACGGACGAGCAGGAATCGAAAATGGAGTTCTGAAAAATAAGCTCCACATCAAGGACCAAAAGAAACTCGAAGATCTTGAGACCCTCCTTCTCAGTGACACCTACTCACATTTTCTTACTCTGATTGAAAAACGCACGGTCACATTCGATTTTGCGTTTTTATGTTCTGTCCACAAATTTTTTCTTGGAACACTCTACCTATGGGTAGGCAAAATCCGATCAGTAGATATTTCAAAAAACGATGTCCTGTTTGCTCCTATTAAATTCATCGACCAGTCCCTGAAGACTTTTCAAATTGTCCTTCATAACAACAGACTCGTGCCAACAGACAACAAGCGCCATGTAGCGCTCAAGCTCGCGATCATTCACAACGAGTTCAACAGCCTGCACCCGTTCCGAGAAGGAAATGGTAGAACGATCCGCCTTTTCTTGGATCTCATGGTTGTCAGTAACGGCTACAATCTCATTGACTGGAGCAGACGATCTCACATGACCTATCTTCGAGCATGTGTGAAAGGTCTCTCTGCAGAACACTCAGCGATGACACGGATCATCCTCGCCGGACTTACAAAGAAAAATTAAAAGAGAGCCTTGATGACCTGCATGATCTCCTGGTCCATGGCGTCCACGGTGCGGAACACGGGATGGGTCACGTCCAGAAAGAGGTCGACCGTGTCGGGCGTCGGATTTTCCTTTTCTTCCGCTTCCCAGAAGACCAGACCTTCTGCCTGGAAGATCTCGCCTGAACTCGCGCAGGTGATTCGGTGAGGATGTCGAGACGCTCGCGGTCCTCGGAGGGCAACTGTGAACGCGCGAGGAAGGTCGCGATCGACACGCGCACAGCGCCGAACTTGAGCGTGAGCTTCTCGCGGCCGAAGCCTCGGATGAGATCACGACCTTGACCTGCGTTGCTCCGCGATCGAATGCGGCGGTAACGAGCGCAGCGACGGCCTTGGGGAAGGACTTGTAGGGTTCCGCGGCGGCGCGGAGTTCCCTCACGATGTCACTCATGGTGTTGCCTGGATTGAGAGAGACTGTCCCTCAGCAGCTAGATCATACGGCAGAGTTACACAGTACCAGGATTGGTAACGGCTTGGCTTGACGCACGAACGTAGAGAACGAGAGTATCAAAAAACCAGCCGCGTGTCAGACCATGGCCGGTCTTTTGCATTATTTGCTGATCCTTTCTGCGTACGCGCCGCTTTCTGTGTTGATGAGAATCTCATCACCCTCGTTGATAAATACCGGCACACGCACGCTGAGTCCGTTATCGAGTTTCGCGTCCTTGGTCACATTGCCAGAGGCCGTATCACCTTTGACCGCAGGTTCCGTGTAGACAACCTTGTATTGAATTTTTTGTGGCAGGTCGACCGTGAGCGCGATGCCGTCGTGCATGACGATAGTGACATCCAGTCCTTCCTTGAGATACCCAGCCGTCTCACCGATATCTTCCTTTGACATGCTCACTTGCTCGTAGGTCGCGTTATCCATGAAGGTGAAAAAATTCCCTTCGCTGTATAGATACTGCATTTTTTTGTACTGCACGTCTTCAAAGGTGACGTTCTCTGCAGACTTCAAATTTTCTTCTTTCACTTTTCCGGTTTTCAAATTTTTGAGTCGCGTACGCACAAACGAGCTTCCCTTTCCTGGACTCACGCGCTGGAACTCAATCACAATCCATAGATCTTTATCGCGATTAAGCACGCTGCCTCTTTTGATGTCGTTTGGTGAAGCCATAAAATCAGCTGAGTGAATGGAAAATCTGGATGTCACGAATGTCGCGGACAGCGTACTTGAGCATAATAAGTCGGTCAAGGCCGAGCGCATTGCCGTAGACCGAGCCTTTGATGTTTTTAAGAGCGTCGAGAAGATCCTCATCGATGGGAAACACGCGCTTGCCAAGTCTCTTCCGCTCTTCCTGTTCAAGCTCGAATCGTCGTCGTTGCTCATGTGCATCTGTCAGTTCGCAAAATCCATTGCACAACTCCAGATCATCTCCAAAGGCTTCAAATCGCTCTGCGTAACGTCCATCATCTGCGAGTCGAGCGAGTGCGGCTTGTTCCGGAGGATACTGCATTACAAAAAATCGTTTCTCGCTTGTATGCGGTTCGCCGAATGCATCGACCTTCGCTTCCGCATAGGTCAGATGGGACCAATCGGACGTATCTTCCAAAACGAACTTCAAGAGATTTTCCGTTTCCTTCATCAAATCTTCATAGCCGCCGGAGCCATACCACTCCACGAGGGTGAACTCTGGCCAGTTATGTGGGCCTAGCGCCTCACCATCCCGAAACACAGGAGTGATCGTGTAAATTTTTTTCATGCCCGCTCCCAATAACTTCTTCATGGAATACTCCGGGCTTGTGATGAGACCGGCCTCGAGTTCACGCACGGGATTCACAAGATGCGCCTTCACGACGAGCGGATCGAGATTTGGTTCCATGCCCGGTGAGCGAACCAACAGCGGTGTTCGCACATGAACAAAACCACGCGCCTGAAAAAACGCGTGGACTTGCTGTTCTGTCGTCTGCCACATAGACAGACGTCGATTCAAATCGTCGAAGGACAGCATGCTTACCTTTGTACAAACGGAATTAAGGCCATGATGCGCGATCGTTTGATGGCACTGGAGAGTTGCCGCTGGTGCGTCATGCAAACCTTGGAGCGCTTGCGAGGAACGATCTTGGCAAACGAGGACAAGAAACGACGCAGAATCGTCAGGTCCTTGTAGTCAACGTCTTGAATGTTGTTGTAGCAGAAGTAGCATTTCTTTTCCTTCTTACCGGGTTGCGTTTTTTCCATCATAGAATTTTAGAATGGGATATCTTCAATGCGAATTTCGTCATCAGGATTGGGAGCTGGATCGTCTTTGATCGGGGCTTTGGGTGGCGTAAACGGAGTGCTTGGTGCCTGGTAGCTTCCCATTGAAGAACCCGCGGCAGGCGCTCCACCGGCACGATCGAGAATAATC
>JACRJW010000051.1 GCA_016235605.1 Candidatus Uhrbacteria bacterium
AGGGGATTTCGCCGACGCGCGGCGCCGTCTGCTCCAGATCGCCGCGGAAGAGCCCCGCCTTCGCCGCCGCGACGACCAGCGCCCCCTCTGTCGGGTCGCCGACGATGTCGAACGTGCCGTCCGTTTCCTCCAGCAACCGCGCGTCCGACGACAGGACGCCCGCGCGCAGGAGTTCCAGTAGTCCGTCGTGCGGCCGGACCTCTTTGTCACCGTGGGTGAATGCGCCGACGGGCGCGTATCCCGCGCCCGCAACCTCGTAGAGCGTGCGGACGACCCAGAGGGAACGGACGGTCATCTCGTCTTTCGTGAGCGTTCCGGTCTTGTCGGTGCAGATGACCGAGGTGCAGCCGAGCGTCTCCACCGCGGGGAGTTTGCGGATGAGCGCATGGCGGCGCACCATCCGCTGGACGCCGATGGCCAGCGAAATCGTCACCACCGCGGGAAGCGCTTCGGGGACCACCGCCACCGCGAGTGCGACGCCGAAGATGAAAACGTCGATGAGCGACTGGCCGCGGACGTACCCGATGACGCTGATCAGCGCGACGATGACGAGCGCGGCTTTCGCGAGCGTTCCGCCGAGGCGGTCGAGATTCTTCTGCAGCGGGGTCTGCTGTTCCCCGACGTCGGCGAGCATTTCCGCGATGCGCCCGAACTCCGTCCGCATGCCCGTGAGGACGACCACCCCCGTGCCGCGTCCCGCGGCGACGGTGGTTCCCGCGTAGATCATATTCAGCCGGTCCGCGATGGGCGCATCCGCCGCCGTTTTCTCCTCCGCGCTTTTCTCCGACGGCAGCGACTCGCCCGTAAGCATCGCTTCGTCCAGTCGCAGGTTTATGGCTTCCAGAAGCCGTGCGTCCGCGGGAATGCGGTTGCCCGCCACGAGCAGAATGATATCCCCGGGCACCAGTTCCGCCGCCGGCAGCTGCCGCTCCTCCCCCCCGCGGATCACCGTCGCGAGCGGCGCCGCCATCGCCTTCAGCTTCTCCATCGCCTTCTCCGCGCGGTACTCCTGTACGAAGCCGAGCACCACGGCGAGGATGACGATCACCGCGATGGTGATGGCCTCCACTTCGTGTCCCAGAAATCCCGAGAGCACCGTCGCGATCAGCAGAATGATCACGAGCACGTTCTTAAACTGCGCGAGCAGCAACGTCCACGCGGCCGCTTTCTTCACGGCACGCAGTTCGTTGCGGCCGTCCCGTGCGATCCGCGCACGCGCTTCGCTCTCGCTGAGTCCTTCCCGCAGCACGCTTCCCAAAGCGCGCAGGACGGCTTCGGGGGACAGAGCGTGCCAGGGGGTGTGATCGGCCTGAGCGGACATTCTCACGGCATCCTAGCGGAAAATAATTGCGGTGCGAGGTCTCTTCTTCTAGGATCCGCGCATCATTATGGAACTCTCCCGCCGGACTCCGCTCCTCCTCGGCCTCACGGCTCTCGCCGGCTGCACGTTCTCCGCGGCGGTTCCTTTCCCGACTGCGATGCCCTCGCAGCGCGTTCTCGATGCGCAGTACCAGACGCTGCGGCATGACCTCAGCACCCTGAAGCAGTACCAGTTTGAAATCACGGTTCCCGCGGCATGGAAAACGCTCGACACTGCCATGGTGCAGGAGCCGGCCGGAGACGTGCCCGAAGAAATCGCGGCGTTCCGCGAACCGGGAGACTGGATGACGGATCCGGATGCGCCCGCGAAGGCCGAAGTGAGTGTGAGTGTGCTCAATCTCTCAGGTTCGCTCATCGGCACCGGCGCGTCGCTGCAGTGGCTCACAACAATCCTCGACCGGACGATTCCCGGCTATCGTATTCTTGAGCAGCGCGAAACGAAGAGTGCCGCGGGAGACAGCGGTGACATGCTGATCCGTTTCAATGCGCCCGAAGACATCATCGCGCGCTTCTACGTTGTTCTGTCCAAAGATAAAAAGCACGTCATCGTCATCACGGGCTCCGCGCCGGGGCCGGAGTACGCGGCGCGCGCGGAGCAATTATTCGTGGCGCTGCAGAGTTTTCATTTGTTGTAGTTTCTTCCCTCTCCCCTCCGACGCCCGCTCCCCTCATCCCAACCTTCTCCCATTTGGAGAAGGAGGAATAGGGAAGAGTTTTTTTTATTGTGCCATCTCCCGCATCCTCTCCGCTCCCTCGCTATCCCCCGCCCGCTCGAAGATCTCCGCAATTTTTGCGTAATTGAGTGTCACATTCTGTCCCGCTGAAAAATCAATTGCCTTCTGATACGCCTCGCGCGCGTCCGTCCATTTTCCCTCTGCAGCGAGGATGCCGCCCAGCAGTGCGTAGGGTTCGAAGCGCGCGGGTGCGCGCTGCGACGCTTCCGTCGCCGCGACAATCGCTTCGGGGAAATGCCCCGTCATTGCGTAGAGCTCTGCGAGCGTGAGGAGCGGTCCGATGCTCCGTCCGTCATCCGCGACCGCGCGGAGGAGCTCCTGCTGGAGCTGCGGATACTGCGCAGGGGAAACGTTTTCGAGAATCGATTCGTTCTCGAAGCCGGTGGAAGTGAGCATCGTGTACCGGAAGCGCCCGATGGCATCGCGGTTCTCAGGAACATTTTTCAGATACACGGCGACCCAGTCATCGACGTACACGAGTGCCCAGTCGGGATTACTGTTGAGATGATGGAACGAGCCCGTGTCCGCGTTGCTCCACGTGTACTCCATGATCGCGACCGTGAATGCATATTTCTTTTCGAGCGTCTTCCATAGTGCCGGGTTACTCTGCGCGTCGAGCGCTTCACTTAAAAATTCGTATCCGTAGTCGACGTTACGGCCGTCCAGAAAGACGGGGATGCCGCGGAAGAGCAGGTACCCGCCGACGGCGTAGGTGTTGTAGATGCGGCCCTGAATCCTGTTTGCTTCCAGGAAATCGGCGGCCCCTTCGGCAGGGGCGAACGAACCAAACCCGCTCAGATTACTCTGCGCGAGGAACGCGCGCACCGGTGCGTCGATCCATGCGAGTCCGCCAACGATGACGAGCGATGTGAGTGCAGAGATGTGCCACCACTCCCGCGCACGCGTAAGAATTTTTTCCCACTCCGCATTCTTCGCAAGCTGATAGAAGGTCACCCCCACGGCTGCGATGGTAAAGAGCACTTCGTGGCGCGAGCCGGTGCGCGAGAGAATCCCCGCTGCGAGGAGGAGCAATCCGCTCCCGACGATGGAGCGCCTGCTCCACACGATGGAAGCGACTGCGATGATCCAGAACGCTCCGTGCTTCAGCAGATATGCCGGCCACGGGTGCGGCGACCATTCCTTAATGAAGTCTGCGGTCTGGTCCGTGAACAGGAGCCAGACGTAGGTGAAGTTGTGATGGAAGTTCGGGGACACGAACATCGCGAGGAAGAGACCGACCCCGCCGAGCGCGAGAAGTTTCAGGACCGCAGCGCGCCGTTTGTCTGCCAATTCCTGAAAGAACACGCAGCCAAGAAGCATAAAAGAAAGAAGTGCCTCGGCGCCGTGCATGTTCACCCATATGATCTGCATGCCGATCAACGCCCCCAAAATTCGTTTACGTACGCGGTCATCTATGTCATTCATCAGCCAAAAACTCAGCACAAGATTCACCGCGAAAAAAACATTGCTCACCATCTGCGGCCGCTCGAGCATGCCCTGACGCATTGCGATCGCCGCCGCCATTGCAATGAGCACGTTCGGCCAGAGATTTTTTCGGTCGATGGAAAGCAGAATTCCGAAGACCGCGAGTGTACAGAGGATCCGCAGGAAAATAATTCCCGTCGATCCACCGAGTCCATAGAAAGCCGCGAAGAGCAACTGCGTCAGCCACTCGTGGGTCGCGAGGTAGGGGAGTCCCGCGCGCGTGTAGGCAAAAGGATCGACGGTGATCCAGTTCTTCGTCTGCCACATCACCTGCCCCGCTTTGATGTGCCACCACACGTCCGAGTCGACCATCGTAAAGAGCGCGATCCAGCCGATGAAGACGAGGCCGAGGAAGCCGAAGGTGATCGGGAGCAGAGTGCGTATGCGCATAGTCGTATGGTAGCAAAAAAAGGCGGCCCGAGGGCCGCCTTTTTTCGTAGCGGGAGTGTTATTACTGAATCTCGACTTCACCTCCGTCGCTGTCCGGGTTCAGGAGATATTCGATTTCGCTGATCGCGTCTTCGATGTCCTCCCTCTTTTCTTCGTGATTGTCCTTAATTTCCTGGACGAAATCAGCGAATTGTTCCTTCAGCGTCGAGCAGTACGACTTCTGTTCATCGGTCTTGGCCTTCTTGCACTGCTTTTCCTGCTTCTTGAGAGCCTTGTTTGCCTGCTCAATTTCTTTCTTCTCCTTCTTGGCGTCACCGGCGAGGAGTTTTACCAGTTGCGCCTTATTCTGCTCCAGCTTCTTTTCCTCTTCGGGGGTCAGGTCCTCCGATTCATCAGCCGGGGCCTCAAAATTCAGCCACTTGTCGAGTGTCGGATCGCTCTTCTGGCCGCCCATGCCATTGAAGTAATTCTCCATGCCCTTGGGGGCATTCATGTTCATGCCGTCCATTCCCATACTTCTGGACGGATCGTCATTGGTGCTGTCCGCAGCGCCGTGATCGACCCCCATGCCTCCATTGGTCATGTGGTTCGCGGCCCCATTGATGATGCCGTTCATCGCGCCGTTCATGAGGCCGTTCGATACGCCATTCATCATGTTGCGCATCATGCCGCCGGGCGCACCATTCATGATGCCGCCCATGACGCCGTTGATCATGCCGTTCACAGCGCCGTTCGCGCCGCGGTTTTCAAAGTTCGTGATCGCATTCACTTTTTCCGATGTGCCCTCCTTCGGGAACTCCATCGGCTTGCCCATCGGGCCTCCGGGGAAGTTGGTTCTCATGCCGCCCTGGTTGCCGCCATTCGGCATGCCCCACTGCATTTTCGTTCCGCCCATCATGCCGCTCGGGTCGCCGCCGCGGTTCATGGTGTTATTGTCCTGCGGAAAACCGGACTGACCCATGGGGCCGCCCGGCATCGGGCGATCACCGCCCATGTTCGGTCCGCCCATCGGTCCGCCGTTAAAACCACCGGGTCCGCGCTCATTGCCCATCGGTCCGCCGGGACCCTGACCGCCCATCATCGGAGCACCTCCGTCCGGTCGCTGTCCCATGTCCTGCGCGATGAGGCGCGCGCTGAGCACTCCGCCCGAGACGACCGCCGAAACGACGCCCGCGGCGAACAGTTGATAGAAAATATCCTTCTTCATAGAATGAAATTGGTATGGATGTAAAAAAGAAGTGTTGTCACCATTATAGAATAATTTGACTAAAATGTCAAAATATTACAAATCATCAATACACCCCTGTAAATGGGCTAAAAAAGGTTTCCTGAGCGTTCCTTACTGCCCGCGTGAGGCTTTTCGGGCGTTCAGCATGCACTGCGCTCTCGTCCTTCCTTTCAATATTTTGCAGGTGTCGGATGTGCGGAGAGACGCAGATGCACCCTCTGCAACCGACGCGGCGGCGCTCGTCTTACTGGCCGCGCTCATAGCACTTCCTTTATTGCCGGTCTTCGCGTTCACCACCGCCTTGTGATTTTCCCACTCGCATGTCGCCTTCTCTTTTCCTGAGAGACGCGAGCAGGAACGGAGAGTCAACGACGCTGCAAGATTACTGACCGGCACCGGTTCCACCGTGACGACGGCGGGCTGCAATTTTACGAGAGCCTTGTAGGCCTTGTGATTCTCCCATTCGCAGGTCGCCTTTTCCTTCGCCGGGAGTCGCGAGCAGGATTTGATGACGGGGGTAGTGGCCGTCTCCGCGGCGAACGCGAGAGAAGAACCGAGCGTGAGGGACACGGTAGCAAGCGCGATGGCGAGGGTACTACGGGATGGGAACATGATCGGGAGGGAAAAGGATGAAGAAATATTCACTGAAACCGTCAATCCGAGTTTGGAAGGTACCTGTGGTACACCATGCTGGATTCCCCCACATTTTTATGGATTATCGTCCGCAGGGCAAGTCCTCCTTGCCCGGATGGTTTGCACACAACCAGACACTCGCGCTGGTTGGTCTTTTTTCCTTCATGGTCGGCGCCGTCACGGTGGCCGTCGGCGGCAACACCGACGTGCTGGGGCGACTCCTCCTCGTGCAGTCGAACACGGGCTGCGTCGACGGCTGCAGGAATATGACCTGTAGCGGTTCGGAAACCGGAGAATCGAAGAGCTGGTGCGACGCGAAGGCCGCAGGCACCTGCGATTCGAAGTGCGCGAGCATGAACTCGGGCGGTTCGTATACGGGAGGCAGTTCGCTGGAAACCTGTAAATCCGGCTGCGACAGCATGCAGAGCGCAACGCAGGAGCAAAAAAATTCGTGCAAAACAGCCTGTGAGACGGCTGCCAGCTACGGAGGGGGGGGCGGGATGTATGGTAGTACCATGACGCCGGAGAGTTGCCGCGCCGGTTGCGACGCCATGACATCGGGTGACAAAGATGCGTGCAGGCGCGGCTGCGATTCTATGGGTACCGGAGGTTCCTATACGACAGGAACGACTACGAACACGACGGGCACCGCCGCCGGCGGCTCCACTGCCGATGCGCAGGCCGCCGCCTACAGGGCATGCTGGACGGCGATGTGTACAAGCGAGAGCGAGTGTCAGACGAACGAGAGTTACATCCGCTACTGCAAGCAGATGCCGGGCAGCCCTACGGCGACATCCACCACCGGAACCCCGACGGGTACGACCCCCACCGGCACCTCCCCCGGCGGCGGCGGAGCGATTGCGAAGAAATGCACATATCCCAACGGCACGATCCTGTACTGCGTCTCCGACCACGTGGGTTGCAGGCGGAGTATGAATATGAGCGACCCGGTCCTTAGCAGCGCAGAGGTCGGGAGCATCGGCTCAACGGCGAATTGCGTATGGATCCCGGGCGACGGAAGCCAGTGGGGAACGGGAGCGGGCGGCGGGGGAAGTTCGATGCAACGGTGCTTCTATCCCAATGCCAAAATCAACGGAACACCGCCCGGTTTCACCGTGTGGTGTGAGGGAGATTACAACAATTGTCACGAAGGCAGCCCCTCCGGACGGTCGATACCGATTGCAGGACTTTCCCTCGGCGCGCCAAGTTCCTGCGATTCAGGTTCGCCCGGCGGCAACTATGGCGGGGGCACCGGGGGCGACCCCCGCGAAATGTGGATCATGAACTGCATGTCGCAGCAGAGTCTCTCGCGTCTGGTATGCGAAGACCGCTGCCGTGCTACCGGCAGCGGCTGCCCGACATCCGGTTACGGCGGTGGCGACTCGTGGCCTGTGGGCGACACCAGTCCCTGGGGTCGATGCATGCAGGATTGCAGGACGAATAATCCGGGTGCGCCGCGCCAGACCTGCGACAGCAAATGTGCCTCAGCTTCGTGGAACAATGGCAGCACATCGCCGGGCTGGACGGGCGGCTACGATCCCTCGACCTGCGTAACAGGATGCGACAGGGTGACGGGGTCTGAAGCGGACAAGCAGAGCTGCCGCACTGCCTGCACCACTGCGGCGCGGGGGACAAATACGTATCCCAGAGACGGGTCCTATCCGGCGGGCACGACCTACGATTCGGCCTCGTGTCTGCGCGGGTGCAACGATCCCGTGATGATGGCCGGCAGAAGCGAAGCCGAGAGGCAGATGTGCCGCGATGGCTGTAACAACATGGGCGGTCCGCGTCCCGCGGCGCCCGGCGCCGACCCCAACACATGCTTCGCCGATTGCAGTCGGGGTATTTCCGGCAACGATCCGCGCTATGCACAGTGCAGGGAGCGCTGCTTCGGCGCGGATGGCGGCGGCGGGTGGCAGGGCGGCGGCGGTCCGGGTGACATGGCGAACGCGCGGATGCAGTTCTACCCGCTCAAAAATCTGAGCCAGCAGGCCGGGCAGATGCTCTCGAGCGCGAAGCAAAGCGGTGCCGATGTCGGCAAAATTTCTTCCTTCGCAGCAGCGGTCGAGGCCGCCATCAGGTGCGTCGATGTCGCGCAGACAATCGACGCTCTCAATGCCTGCGGGACCGTCGCCTATTTCCAGCAAATGGCGCAGGACATCTGGAATGCGATCCAGGCCTCCGGTGCCATGCGTCAGTTCGATGAGGCTACGAAGCGCGGGAAGCAAATGCAGGAAGGCATCGCGCAGCTCGCGCGGTACGGGCGCGATACGTCGCAGCTGAGCGGCATCCTGCAGCTCTTCATCAGCGCTATCGCCGATGCGAAGCTGGTGATGCAGAATCCATCATCGGGTCCGGATCAGACGCGCATGGCCATGCAGAAGATCTACGATCTCGAGTCGCAGTTCTGGCGGACCGCGGAGATGTACCGGCCGCAGCCGATGGAGGGACAGGGAGGCGATCAGCGGGGAGTGGCGGATGAATGTGAAATGATCCGCCGCAAGCAGGAGCACTACGGCGAAAGCGATCCGGCTACGGCGGCAAAATTGCAGGAGTATCTGAACCAGTGTCTGCAGTATGCACGTAAGTCGGCGACGGGGGAGAACTATGACCGTCGCGGGCTCGAGAATGTCCGTGACCAGTTTGCGGGGACCATCGAGCAACAGGGCAATGACAGCGCGTGCAGGGATGCGCTCCGCTCCATCACGGATACGCGCAGAATGATCAGCTCCGAGGCTCCGCAGATGATCGCGAAGGTCGCGAAAACCAGGCCCGCCGCAGCGGAGAAACTTACCGGACTCCTTGCACAGGCGAAGGACATCCTCGCACGCGCCGAGAAGGCGCAGGCCGGCGGTGATTGCTCTGCGGCGCTGGATGCGATGAGCGACATGGATGCGTTGGGCGAGCAGGCGGATGCGGTGATCGGCAGCAGCGGCGTCGAAATCACCTTCAATGATACGACCGATTACATTGAGGATATCTACGACACTGTGGGAGAGGAATCCGATGTCCGGTTCGCAGACTTCCAGAAGCAGATGCAGACCAAGGGGTACCGGACGAAAGATTTCTCGCTCCTCAAGCAGCTGGACCCCGCACTCATCGCCGAATATCTGCAATTTACGAAGACGGGCAATCAGGGCGGGGGCGACATCGTGAAGACCGCAGCAACGATCAATCTCGATTCCCTCACAACGGAGAAGATGGTGGAGACGAAGAATGATCTCATCAAACAAATTAATGAACTGAAGAGCACCATCGCGGGTCTCAAGGCCGGCGTGCAGTCGATCATCGCAAAGATTCAGAGTTACACGTTCAACCCGGCAATAGCCGATGATGTTGCCTCGCTCGTTGCGGACGCCTCGAGCCTTTCCGAGACGGATCTCGCGGCGAAGTTTGCCGCGCTGAAGGAGGAGTCTCAGGAGCAGAACGTCGAGGACGGCATCACGGCGTTCAAAGATATCGATCCGTTCGACGGGCAGGGATGGTTTGCGGGCGCGGCGAAAAATCTTGCGGAGGAGGGGATTGTGAAGGGGGAAGGGGACGGCAGGTTCAACCCGACGGGGGCCGTGAACGGCGCCCAGCTGGTCGCGTTCGTCGACCGCGCGTTCGATGTCGAAGAAAGAGCGGCGGATCTGGACCTCGCAGCGGTTCAAACTCCGACGATGCCCGCGTGGGCGGAGGAGGCGGCGCTGCGCGTGGGCGCAGTCCTCGGGAGCACCGGTGACCGCAGTCTCACGGCGATTCTTCCCGGCAACGCAGGGGAGCCTGTGACGCGCGCGGATGTCGCTGAGGTACTCGTCGGGGTCATCGGCGATTCTCTGCCGGAGTTCGACGCCTCCTACGTGAGGCCCGATCTCACAACCTATCGTGAGAGTATTCAGGAAGCAGCCGCCCGTCTCACCGAGGCCGGCATCATGGCGGGGAGCGACGATGCATGGAAACCGGATGCGGATGTCAGTCGTGCGGAAATGGTCACGGTTCTCGACCGCGCGCTGGAGTACGTTTCACAGCAGGAAGACGCTGCGACCGCGGACGACTCCGCAGATACCGCAGACACAGAGGACGATGCGGCGTTTTCTCCGGACACGGGAGATCTCCCGCGGACCGACATACCTCTTGAGACGCACGAAGCGGCCGACCCGGCACAGTGCATTGCAGAGATGTGTGCGAAGCTCATCATCGGTTCGATGTCGTACAATCGCTGCAAAGAAGCGTGTTACGGTACACAAGCGACGACGGCCGACGCCCCTCCGACAGGCGACCCCGGTTTCTCCATCGATACCGGTGTGACCACGCAACAGTTCAAGGTGATCATGGCGATCCTCGCCAACTGGCTCTCCACGCACAAGCGGACCGACACGATGTACCCCACGGCCCTCAAGCTCCAGACCGATCTCGGCCTCGCCCTGCAGGAACACACGAGCTACAACGATCCCACGCGCCTGATTGTTCCCTACAACAAACTGAGCACTGACCGGTACAAGGCCCTCTGGACGATTCTCGTGGAAGCCAATCAGGGGACGATGCAATAAACAAAGAAAGCACAGCAGGACGCCCTCAGCGGAACCTCACGGGGATCCGCAGGGCGTTACTGTGCTCCGGCAGTCCTGACGGATTGTCTTTCTCAAGGACCAGCATTCCCGTAATTGCAGTCGTCGCGGGAACAGTGAGCTCGGCGTGGAAGGGGACGAAGTCCTCCGTCATCCATTCGTCCTGCGCCTGCGCGACGGCGACGGCAAGCTGATTGCCCGCATCGTCGAGGAGCAGGATCGGGAACGACGCCTCAAAGAACCACGTGCCACGCGCCTTGCCGTCGATGCTCACTGTTCCTTCGATGAGCGCGTCCGGTGTCGGCGATGTCACGCGAATCAGGTTCGAAACATCCGCGCCGGTGCTGCTCGCTTGTTCGGTGAACATCGCCCCCTCGGGCGTCCGGCATTCCCGCGGGACGCTTTCCGTCACGGGGTATCCGGCGGCCATGCAGCTTTCAAAGGAAGCGACGGTTTGGGGCCTGCACGCGAGCAGGACCAGCGGAAGAATGGCGACGAGGAGGGGGGTGCGGAGTGTCATGGGCGGATTCTAATTGATGCATCCGGCCTTACGCCAGCAGTGCTGCGTAGACGTAGATCGTGATCGTGACGGCGATGAGTGTCAGGACCGCTCCCAAGAGGAGAGAAAATTCCCTGCGTACGTCGTCGGAAAGCCGATAGTGGGGATGAGTGAGTCTCATGCAGATAAGACGTGAGGAGTTATCCTGTATGACAAGAAAGAAGATATTGTTGCGTTTCGCGCCCTTACTTTCTTTTCTCGACCAAAGAAAAGAAAGTAACCCTTCGACGCCGCTCAGGATAAACTCCGAAAAGTTCGCCCACCTTCGCCTCTGGGCTACGGTGGGCAGGCCGCCCCGCTTGCCCTCCGTAGCTCGCAAGCGAAGGAGGGAGCCGGCGGAACCCCTCCTTTTACTTATATGATTAACATTGCATCGCCAAAAGAGAAGAATCGAAATTTTCGCTCCATCGCCTCCCGATACACGTCAAAAATTTTCTCTCTTCCCGCGAATGCGCTGACGAGCATCAGCAGGCTGCTCTGCGGCACGTGAAAATTCGTGATGAGACCGTCGGTGATGCGAAAACGATGCCCTTCGCGGATGAAGAGCTGTGTGGTGCCTTCCGGATGCACGATGTGCCCGCGGCTGTCGGCAGCGGATTCCAGCGTACGCAGGGCGGTGGTGCCGACTGCGATGATGGGGCGGCCCTCACGCTTCGCGTGCGTGATCTGCTGCATCGCTCTGGCTCCGATGTGGTACTCCTCGGGGTGTAATGCGCCGGCGCTCCACTGATCCTCCGTGAGCGGCGCAAAGGTCCCCAGATGCACGTGGAGCGTGATACGTGCACACTCGACGCCGCTTTTTTCGAGATCATGCAGCAGGTGTGTCGTAAAGTGCAGCGACGCCGTCGGCGCCGCGATCGATCCTGTTTTTTTGGCGAAGACCGCCTGATATTCGCGGCGAAGTTCGTGCTCCGTGAGCGGTGTCTTTTTGATGTAGGGCGGAATCGGCATCGTTCCGTGTTTCCGGAACAGCGCATCCATCCCGTGCACGGGAAAGAGCGGCCGCAGCAGCCACGCTTCCTCCGTCCGCCCGTCGACGACGAACATTTCTTTTCCCGCAAGCTTCAGGTGTTCCCCGACCCGCAGTGCTTTCGGGGAGAGCGCGTGCAGGAGTCCGCGTTCGACTTTCAGCCGCAGGATGGAAACGTGTCCGCCGGTCGCACGGGTGAGCGTGAGGCGCGCCGGAATCACTTTCGTTTCGTTGAGGACGAGGAGGGAGCGGGGCGGAAGAAATTCGGCAATGTCGTGAAATGTTGACCACGTTACGTTTCCGGTCGCACGATGCAGCACGACAAGTTTCGCGCTGTCGCGCGGGTGCGCGGGTTTGTTCGCAATCAGTTCCGGCGACAACTCGTAATCGTACTGCCGGAGCGCTTCGTCAAAAGCGGAGGACATGGGACGCGATGATACGCGCGGGGCCCTCTTCTCTCCATCGGTCTTATCGCTGCATCTCGTGACCGTAGTCTCCGGACGGCGGACCACCGTATCCCTGATTCATCATGCCCTGCGGTTGCCCGTATCCCTGGTTCATCATTCCGGACGGCGGGCCATAGCCCTGATTCATCATGCCGGACGGTGGACCACCGTATCCTTGGTTCATCATGCCCTGCGGTGGCCCGTATCCCTGATTCATCATTCCGGACGGCGGACCGTATCCCTGATTATTCATCCCCGACGGGGGACCGTAGCCGTGGTCCATGCCCTGCGGGGGCATCATCCCCTCCATGCCGTCACTCATAATTTTTCCGATCTCCTCCCCGACCTGCCACTTTCCTGACTGCATGATTGCCTTCTCCATCGACGGACGCATGCCCGTTTCCATAATGTTCCCCACCTGCTTCAGGCCGGAGCACGACTCCATCGCACCGCTCTTGCACGGACCCTTGAGTTCGTTGAAGAGCGCCATCCCTCTGCGGTAGGCATCCAGCGCGTCGGGGGCGATCGGTATTCCTTCCCTCTCAAAGATGGCGATCACCTGTGGAATTTTTCCCATCATCTTCTCCATCATGGAAAGAATGGAATCCATGTTCGGACCCATCCCCATCCCGCCGCCTCCGCCGTGCGATGTGCGGGTGTCCACCGCGTTCATCGTGCTTGCAATGGCAGAGAGACGCGCGCTCACTTGCTGCGCGAGCGTGTCCTCCTGCGCCGGTGCAATCTGCCCTGTGCTGTATTGTTTCAGGAGGCCGCTCAGCCAGGTGATGGTGCCCTGCACTTCACTAAGTGCCGCGGGGTTCCCCTGCAGCGCTGTCAAACTCCCGCTCAGGCGGTCCAGCGCATCACTGATGATGCCGAGCAGTCGCCCGTTCGTCTGTCCCTGCGCGGACGGGACGAAGCGCTCACCCATCTCAAGCGCAACGTCATCGTAGGAGGGTATTTCGTAGCCGGTTGTCTGCTCTCGACCCTCCTCGTGCATATCCGATGTCAGCCCGAAGAAGCCGCTCTGATCCATAGCACACTCCTCACGCCGGTCGGTCACCGAACCGTCCTGCCGGAAGCACACGAGGTGAGACTGCTCACCAGCGGCAGCGCCGTGTGTCGTCTCCTGTGTCTCAGCGGCGTACAGCGACTGCGCACCGGCGTCGAGTCGCTGGAGCGCTTCATTCCTGAGTTCTTCAAAGCTCGTGAGTGTCATGGCGCCCGCCTCCACCTCGGACTCACGCATGCGATTAATTTCCTCACCGACCTGTTCCCGCAGTCTGTTTTTCGCCTCCCATTCATCGCGTTGCTTCTGCGTCATGCGCAGAGGCTTCACCCCTCTGCGTCCGTCGTTTGCCGATCCGTTGTTGCCGCTTTCGTCTGTATCTACTGCTGCCTCTTCATCCTGTATCCGCAGAGCATCATGTTCGTCGCTTCCTTCCTGCACCTGCGCGGGCAGCAGGTTCGCCGATGACGCAACGATGCCGACCACGGCCAGTGTTCCGAGCGAGAGGAGAACGGAGGAACGCGCGCCGTGCGCGCGGGTGCGTTTCTTCATGATATGGATTGGGTATGACCCTTCATTGTACACCACATCGAGTTTGATCGCAACGTCAGAATCTGCGGGGAGTGGCGGAGAAGCGCTACCATGTAGCCGATGATTCGTCCTCGTTTTGCCGCCGCCATCAGCGCCGCCTTCCTCTGTTCCTCCATCCTGATCCCCCGGGCGATGGGTTTTTTCGAGGCCTTCTCACAACTCACCAAAGAAATTGAAGCGATGGAACAGAGCACCCCCGACAGCCTTGATGATTTGCTGAAGGAGCTCGAGGGCGTCTCCGGCGCGGGATTCGGGGACGTACACGAAGCTGATTGGTTCTACCGGTATGTCTCGCCCGTCGCGCGCTGGGGGATCGTCTCGGGTTACAAAGATGCCGGCGGGAAACCGACGGGTGTTTTTGGTCCCGCAAACACTGTGACGGTCGCCGAGATGCTCAAGATGGCACTCAAGGCCGCGCAGGTCGACGAGACATCGTGTAAAGGAACCACCGGTCTGGAGCAGGCCGAGAACCACTGGGCCCGTTCCTTCGTTGTCTGCGCACGGGAACGGGAGATGCGCATCCTGCGTCCGGATCCTGATCTCAACCGGGCCGCCACCCGCGCACAGGTCCTGAGTATCATCTTCGATGCGTTTGACGATACGGTGCCGCCGCTCTTCTCCGCCTTTAAGGATTCCGCGAACCACCCGCTCGAGTCCGATATCGCCTATGCCGCCGCGCTCCGGATGGTATCCGGAGACAAGGACGCGGGCGGTACGCCCACGGGCACCTTCCGTCCGGATGCGTCCGTGAATCGCGCGGAGGCCGCGAAGATCATCTACGAACGGTTGCGGGTGGAGGTGATGGGGGAAGGATGACGGGTCAGTCCGCGTGCGGCACCATTGCTTTTTTTGCCGTGTTCCGTTAGACAGGGGCCGCATTTTTTCCCCATCCCCGATGAAACGCGTTCTTGCCGAAGTCGCTTCCAACTGGAAAGCAGGACTCACTGTCGCCCTCGTGTCCGTGCCGCTCTCGCTGTCGCTGGCCATCGCGTCCGGCGCGACCCCGATTATGGGCATCATCACGGCCATCTGGGCGGGGCTCGTCGCGGCGGCACTCGGCGGGAGCAACTTCAATGTCATCGGGCCGGCGGGGGCACTCTCTGGGATTCTCATGAGCTTCACCCTCACGCACGGCGCGCAGATGCTCCCGATGATCGCGATTCTTTCGGGTCTGCTGATCTTCGCGTTCTACCTTCTGCGTTGGGACAAGTACCTCGTCTTTATCCCGAGCAGCGTCATGCACGGCTTCACACTCGGTGTGGGGCTGACCATCGCGCTGGGGCAACTCAATTTCGCTCTCGGATTGTCCGGTCTCCCTTCCCACGAGTCCCTTTTTCTGAATGTGATGGAATCCTTCAGGCACGTCGCGGAGACGCAGGCCCCCGTCTTCATTCTCTTCGCCGCGCTGCTCGCGCTGCTCTTCCTCCTCGCGCGCCTATTCCCGCGCGTGCCGGGGGCCGTGATCGTCGCCGCCATCGGCATCCTCCTCGGATACCTCTCCGAAGTGCACCGCATTCCGTTCACCTTCCCGACTCTCCTCTCGAAGTACGGCGTCTTCCATGCCGTCCTCATCCAGCCGCCGCAGTTCTTGTTTCCCCTGTTCGACCTCACGCTGCTTAAGGTCGTCCTCACGGTCACGGTCGTCGCGGTCCTCGAAACCCTGCTCTCCGCCAAAATCGTCGATGGCATGACCGGCACCCGCTTCGACCAGAAGCGCGAGATGTTCGGCCTCTCCCTCGCAAACATTGCCTCCGGCCTCGCGGGCGGACTGCCCGCTACGGGCGTCCTCGCGCGCACGGCGCTCAACGCCAGGAGCGGCGCGACATCGCGCTGGGCCTCCGGTATCAACGCCGTTTTCGTCCTCCTCATCGCGCTCGTTCTCTTCCGTGGCTTCCAGTACATGCCGCTCGCGGCGGTGGCGAGCATCCTCGTCTTCGCCGCAATCCGCATGGTGGAGGTGAAACACTTCGTGAAGCTCGTCCGGTTCGACTACGCCTCCTTCTGGCTCTCGATGGTCGTCGGCGTCCTGACATTCGCCGTCGACCCGATGGTCGGCATCCTCGTCGGCGCCACCGTCTCGCTCCTTGCCTTCGCGCGGCACCTCTCTCGCGGCCAGAGCGAGCTGACGCTCCACAAAGACCGAAAAATGCTCGCGCGCATCCCGCATCACAAACTTTCCGACATGGACGACCACGGCGACGTTGTCGTCTACCGCCTCGCGGGGGAACTCACGTACTTCAATGCGAAAGCGCACGAGGACGCCATCCACAAAATCAGAGCAGGCACCATTATTCTGAGCCTCCGGAACCTCTTCTACATCGATCTCGACGGGCTCGAGCTCCTCCACGAAATTATTGAGCATCTGGAAAAGGAAGGCCGCACCATCCTCATCACGGGTGCAGGCGAATTCATCCGTCCGCTCCTCCACAAAACCCACTGGTTCGCGGACCGGGAAAAAGACGGTTCCGTCTTCGCCAGCACGTCGGATGCCCTCACGTCGCTGGGGTTCCATCTGACGGCGTGAGTGTGATGAATTTTGCAGTTTTTTTGAGTTTCTGTCATGTTTCCGTTGTTTCGGCTTCAGAGAACAGGCCGTTCCACTGTGATTCAAACGGGAAAAAGAGTTGTCCGGCGTGCGCTTTGAGTGAAAAAGTCGGACGCTGAAAGGTTTTTGATAATTCCGGATGATACAAGATTCTTTTGTTCACAAGTACGTTTCTTTTTGGAGAAAGTGCTTTCCATTCAGTCTTATTACGCGCCAATGATCGCACATCGCGCACAGCGTTTTCCAGCACGCGCAAATGCTCCACCTGTGTTTTCCGCACACCAGATTCAGGATGATTTGCTGACCGTAAATCACGGTTCCCTAATTTATATGCTTCATGACGCAGCGGGATGGGTAAGCGCGATTTTCGCATAGCATTCATCACGCGTGTTCCGTCGGCCGTTTCGGCCCATGCCGCATGATGCGTGAATCGGAAATGTTCCGCTTTTAATTGCGTGCGTATTTCCTCTTCGTTGAGCTCCGCTGCCTTTATTGCTACAACGCAGTACGACTGCGATTGGGCATCATCTTCATTATCCTGCGACCGTGCAATGCCATGCCAGCCATCGTTTTCGACGATGCAACCGAAGAGCGGCAGAGTCTCCAGTACAAAGTGATTGAACTCTTCCGGTGTGCACGCGGTGCGTGGCAAAGTGATGACAATGCGGCCGTCCATTTCTACAGATTTCACAATCGAGTGCAGTACTTTGGCACGCTCGTGCATGATGTTTGCAGATTGAACATAGTTGCACTGGGCAAGATTACGAAGAATACCTGCAGCGAACGGACCGATGATTTCTTTGTTCTGAATTTTGCGATGTATTTCCTGCGGGTCCGCAGTAGCACATGCCGGAAAACCAGCCTTACCCCCGTTATCTTTTGCAAGTGCCGCACGACCTTCTTCGTGCATCCATGGAAGCATGTCCACACTCATTACCGTTGCCGCTCCATCATGGCCGGAACGATGTAGTTCGCGTTCCAGCGTCATACCTCCGCTATTCACATCAAGAATATTCGGATTTTGAAACATTCCGCGGTCAATCATTCCTCCTACAAGAGCTCCCACAAGCCGTTGCATATCACCCGTTCCCAGCTCATCGGCTTCGCCATAGAGCTTCCGGACGAGAGGACGTCTCCGTTCCCAAAATTGCTTAATTTGGTTAGTGCCCCGCCCGTGCAGCCATCGGTCGATTTAATAGCGCGTCTGAGCAGGTGAGCTGCGCTCCAGCAGCCATGTGAGCATGTCTTCGGTATTGGGAGATTCTTCTCCCAGCGACCGGTAGCCAATATGTTTGCCTAGCATTTCATCCGAGATGCCTGCACCGTACAGAGCAAGCAGAGCATCCTTGTATTTATCCATCGATTGCTCGTAGTTTCCGTGATGCACGGTGCCGATCGCGATAAATGCTGTCATGAACACGTCGAGATTCCCTTCGCGTAGTGCGCGCTTCAGGAGTTGTTGGAGATCGGGAGAATTGTATGGCCATTCCAGTGCGATCATCCGTTCGGTCTCAAGCTTGATGCCCATATTGAGACACTGACTCATCGCCAGAATCACGACTTTGTGTGTTCCATTCTTCTTTGCCAGAGCAGCGTCTTCATATGCTTTCTGACGATCATCCTCAGGTGTTTTTCCATGTACTGTGTAGAAATGTACCGGCATGTTGTTGCGCTCCGACCACTCTTCACAGTACTTGCGGATACGTTCGTAGAAATGCTGATCCATTTCCGTGGGCTCAAGCTCATCTTTTTTCTTTTTCGTCCGCAACACCGACTCAGCTCGCATGTTTTCTGCAATGAGAATCGTATTCTTCTTTTTCAGATCAGTATCCAGCTGCTGCGTAGCCCATGCGAGCAGGCTTTCCGGCATCGTCTCATCCCCACTGATAAGTTGCGGACAAAGAATGAATTGCATGCATGCATCAATCTTATGCTGTGCTGAAATGTTGGGGTTACTGCAGATCGCCCGGAGGAAACTTTCTTCCTCGACGCTCAGGTTGTACTCACATGGAAATACGTGATCCAGCCATTGTTCGGGTTTATCGAGAATAAGAAGAGTTTCATTGAGTGCCTGACGGACGCGCATGGGGTCCAGCCCGCGCTCGGTCGCAGTGTCGCGGCCGTCTGTCCGACGTATGTCCTGTTTATATTTTTTCCTGCGCTCAGAGGGTTTTAGGAACAAATCGTGAATGACGACAGGGTCGGCCACCGTGTTCATGATCGGTGTACCTGACTGAGCAATCATGTAGCCCTCTCTACTTACCTTCGTGCCTTTGCCGTTTTCACCGTGCAGCAACTTATCCACCAGCCTGGTCCATGTTTTGTTGCCATCGACGAATGTGGCTTCATCCAGCACCACCATGTCCCATTCCTGCGAGCAAAGAAGATCAATGAATTTATCCACTTGATCATCCTCTAGGGCCTCCTCTCCGGGTTCCGGTTTTTCTTCTTCCTCTTCATCATCTTTTATTTTACGTTCGGAATGGAGCATGGAATATGGACAGAACACCACATCATTCTCGCACACAGTTTCAGCGATCTTGTCCGTAGTCATGCGGCTTTGTACGACGCCCACCGTAGGGCCTTGCTGAGGATCCACGTAGTAACAATCCCGTGTGGATTTTGGGGCGCTCCCGGGACGGATGCGGTTTGGAAGTTCTTTCACTACTACGGGCGGAGCCAGATACAGAATACGCTGACGTTTGCCTGTTTCTTCAAAGATTTGTTCTGCCAACAAAAAAGGAGGCGGTGTTTTACCTTTTCCCGGCTCAAAGGCCACGTAGAGTTTGCGGCGCTCCCGTATGAGCTGAGTCGCAATGCACTGTCGGAGCGATGGAAGAGGGCAATCAACATTATTCTCACGGACAGATTTTACGAAATTTTTCGGATGTTTTTGATTGCATGCTCTGGCAAAAAAATCTTTCAATTCCACAAAGAGTAATGCATGAATATCAGGGTCGCTCACGTTTGCGCTTTTCCCCAGTGCCTGCATGCGTTTCAGAACCATTGATCCCGCATGCTTCCGTACATTTTCAAATTCTGCCGGATCATCAGCACCCGCCTCCAATAACATCTCGTAGGAATCCTGTAGCAGGAGGCGGCGTACCACCATGCGCACTGATGGAATATCAAGGACAGCTTTCGGATAGGAAAGTAATCCCGGCAGTCCGATTGATTCGCCGCGTGCACTCTTACCAAGGTAGGCGCTAAGAAACGAAATTACTCTTGCGCGCTCATCTTCGCCTACTTGTCCGAGAGCGCAGAGTACGTCAGCAGCCGCGTCGATACCCAGCTCTCCCGCCAGCCGAAGTAAGTCGCAATTTTGCTGCTGAGCTATCTTCTCCACTATTGATTCAAATTCTTCATCCTGCCGATCCTGTGGGGGATTTTTTACTCTGTGGCCATTGGGCCGTCCGGGAGTGACAGGAAACTGCAGTTCAAATTTGGTGGGCATCGATCCTTCGAGTGCCCCTTCCTTCATGCCGCTTTCTGCAAGGTCCAACCACAGGCGAATGCGAGTCTTTCGGATTTCTTCCAAAAGGTCCGGAGGGATCTGATGGTCAGAGAGCATCTCGCCTACACGCCCGCACAAATCCAATAATTCCTGTTGCGTATTGATCGGGCCACGGAACCTATTGCCGAAATCACTAATCAGCTCATCGATCAAATCCCCGTAGCCGGGGTACAGCTTTACGTCTGCGTACTTTTTCTTGATTCGTGCAGTCTCTGTATCTAAGCGTGGGCCGATATGATTTTCGATCGTAATCATGGAAGGTGAAAATGTGAAATCCAATTGATCTTCGGGATTATTTAATCTCCTTCGGACGGGACATGTCATCTACGATACGGTGGTATTTTTTGGAGTTTTTTAATTCTTCCAGTGCTGCAATGCGTTCTTCTTTAGTAGCAGCGTTTTTGGCCTGTTGAACAAGCTGTGATCGCCACAATCTGCGCTCTTCGTCATCCGCATCAATTTCCATTTCTACATCTATCAAACTCGCTAGATGCAATTGCATTTCTGCGTCGGCTTTTCCTCTGCGCAGGGTCTCTGTTGTAGTAGCAAGCACTTCCATTCCACCTGCATTTTCCTCGAAGAGGAACGCAACAAGGGCAGCCTCATCTGCTGCTTTCGTCATTATTTCCCGGCTGCCGGTGAGACATACCCGGAGTGCATCAGTAAATGCCGCGGGAAGGCCGATGTTCTGTGTTATACGATCTATGGCTTCTGCGATGCCGGAACTGACTCCATTCATATCTAGTTTTCCGTGTGTCAGCGTGCGCTGGATTTCAGTCGAAATGTTCTCTGCGTTGCTTTCAATGCCTCTATGAATGACATCACATTCCTCTGACGAAAGAATATCGCTGCAATTCACCATGGCTTCAGCAGCAGCTTTTGCCACCATGTTTTTTGCCGCGCGACCCAGATGGATCGTGGCATCCTTGTAGGTAATGTAATATGTACTAATCATTTCCACAAATCCACGCTCTGTTTCTGTCGGCGCAAGTTCTGACGGCACAGGAGACCACTCCTGTTGCATCGCACCGCGTCGCTTCAAAAATTCTCCTCGCAAATATTCTGCAACTTTTCCCTCGTGCTCTCCCTTTGTTTCTTCTACTGCGCCTGCAAGCAATGCATAGAATTTCTCGTAGGCTTCGGTAGTTGCAACGGGTCCCTCTTTTATTATCTCTGTCGCCGCTTGGCGCGCACGGCGCCGGAAAGGGATCAGTATTTTTCCTACAAACGTTCCTTTATCCTGAATATTTAACTGAGTAGGCAAGTCCTGTCGGGCGGAGTCGAATACGGTCTGAATAATTTTATTCAGCGCTGCGGTATCGAGATTTTTCGTCATCAAGGTGCTGCTCATCACTTCAGGAATGTCCATTTTCAACGCATTGGAAGGGGTGAGAGGAACTAGTGGGTGAGCAGATGCTACGACTTGGTCGGCACCTTCATCCTCTTGCTGATCATTTGATTTTTGATGCACCAAAAGGGATCCATTCATTTTTTCATCTTTAAGAAGTTGCCATATAGGCTCCCACAAGCAGTTTCCATATTGTTCCAAAAAATACGTACGATCTTTTTTTTCTTTTAAAAAATATTTTGTTTGCTTCAGTATTTTTTCGAAAAATGTCTCAATGCTGATGATGGGGCCATCCCATCGAATGACGGAGGGGCAATACTTTTTTATAAATTCCCCCAACGTCCTTTTCAGAGCTGACGGACAACGCATAAGCAGCTTGCGTTCATTCTCATCTTTGCCGATTTCATCGGCTATTTTTGCAAGGTGTTCTGTATGCTCATCAATAATATTCTCGATTTTTCTCTGAAGATCCTCTCGTTTGATTCCGTCAGTTTTTTTATCCAGAAATGGTAAATCTGGCATAACATAGAGCGGCGCTGGTGTAGCGTAGACACTTTGCCACGTCGGACTTCCGGGCATGCGCTTGCAAATTTCCTCCAATGCTTTGGCGTAGTCTGCCCGACTCCTCTTTCGATCTGCGCTTGCATTTTTTTCTGGTATCACATCGAAAGGTGCGCGCAGCCGGTTCTTGCTTTCTACTTCGGCAAAAAGAGTACAAGCGACTCTCGCAAGATCCAAAGGTTTTTTTACTCTTTCTGATAACCAGGGTCTCAAGCTTTGCTGAAATTCAGCATCGTAGGCGTACGCTTTTTCCTCTGTTACTACTAATGCAGTTCCGGCCTTGTGACAAAATGCAGAGAATGAATTGCTGCGTGCCTTTGCTAATGCTTCAAGTACATCATCGGATGTGATAGGGTTTCCTACTTCTTTTTCTTCACTCGGTGTCCATTGAGTTAAAGGAAATACATCGAATGGAACGTCCCGGTCTTCAAACGCATAGGAATGCAAAATTTCGTATTTAAATCTCATGAATTCGATACGTTCGAAGAGCATCTGCAAGAAAGGTGTTTCTTTAAGAAGAGGCCTCCATTTAAATGTTGCGGCGCCAATGAAATTTTCAATTGCAGATAAAATATTCGTATTAATTGTGGTGCATAATTCCCGGAAATCGCGAGTTTTCCTTATTGGCCATTCATTATGACTTCCAAGGGAGTCTGTAATTGCCTTTTCAATGAAATTTATCAGTTTTCTCGATTCACGCTGTAGTACATCCCGATGAACAATGTTCGCGCCTCCAATTTCGCGGCAAACAAGTGCCGGTATTTCAGTTCTTAGCCACCAGTTGCGAAGCCCTGTTCTTACATTTTTTTCATCAAACATAAAATGAAGCGACGATTCAATTGTTTCTTTTTGGACTAAAGTATGCGGATCTACAATGACATCGCTCACTTCTAACTCATCCAATTTAAGTAGTGTGTTTGCTTCAGTATGCGGGTCGTCAATTCTCCCAGATATTGCAAGCTGAAGTTGCTCGTACTCCTCACGCACAATTGAGCGCCACGGAGTGCGGTCGAAATTTTTAAGAAACTGTTCGTGCATGCCTTCATAGAAAAAATTGAGAGGATATGGTTTATTTTTTAATTTTTCTTCAAGGTCTTGTACTATTCCCTGTATAATTTCTTTAACAACTTTTACATACATCGGTTCCTTATCTGATTTTTTAAAGGGCTCATCTGACTTTTCTTCTGCGATACTTGAGATCCTTTCTATCACTCTCTCAACGAATGTGTTTATTTCTTCGCGAAGTATTTCGATGCGAATGAGACATATTTTGGGGAATTTTTTTTCTGTCATAAAATCAACGGTCGCCGTAGATTCCTTTTGCTGTTGTTCGGCCAATCTTTCTTTCTTCGGCAATAGTGCCAGCTGCAATGCTGCTTGTTCCATCTCTGGCAAGCCAGTCCGCATGACAGCAATTGATTGTGGTATTTCCTCCTCATTTGTTTGGCCTCTCGTTTCGAGGTCATAGATTTGCTTCGCAAGTTCTTCTGTTGCTTCTGCAATTCTTAAACATGTAGAATGCAGATCATCTGGTGATTGGATTTTCTTTTCTCCAATCGCATTTGTCACAATATCCACAAGAGAGTGCTCTAATGTTTCAGATATTGACCTTATCAGCCGTTTAAAAAATGTATTGATATCAGAAGGCAGACTCCCCCCAGTCTTTTTTAGTTCATCGACAGCATTCTTGCCATTTTCTTCGAGCATGAAACCAATTGTCGCTATATTCCAGCGACTAACATATCCTTTTACAATCGGGAACAAATCTGAATGACCAAGTTCGTAGAATCCCGGTTCACATTCCTTCTCTTCCTCTTCAGCCTTTTCATCTTCCTCCGATTCAGATTCTTTGTTTGCGCCCTTTTCGTCTACTTCTACATCCTTCATTTCTTCCTCTATCCATTGGACAATCATCTCAAGCTGAGCGAGGACAAACTGTCGTATATCATTCGGTATCGCTATTGCAATACCAGCCACGGTCAACGTTGAAGGTAGTGCGTTTGTTTTATCTCTTAATGAAGCAATAAAACCTTTGCATTTCGCAGTAGAAGACAATGCATTTCCCCTTATGGAATGGATCATTTTTTCGATACCGTTCAAAGATGCCACAGCATTGTGTACATCAGTTTCTAGCTGAGCCTGTCTGTGTGTTGGGACGTTTTCTCCCCTTACACAAAGACTTTTTTTCAAGTCAGCCTTCAGACTTATGTACCATTGAATCATCCGATCTTCAAATAGATGGCCGTTTTCTTTTTCCAAATCCGGTATTATCAATGGATAGAAATTTCGCAGCTCTTCGAGATAGCTGGCAGGGTCGGGAAGAGCATTTATATAAGGTTCCTGCAAAGTTGTTCTTCGAACGTTTTTTATTACATGGAAGCCCGCATTATTTTTTATTTCCATAAGTGTAGGTGCGTCAATATCTTCGCAAGTAAATTCATTAATCGTGTATAATACTTTCTCAAGTATTTTTTTCCACTGTCGTGCCATCTCACTGCCAGGCCGCCAATGTTCATCCTTTATCTGATTTTTAATTTTCCCACAGAGTAAGCCGATCGCATTTTTGACTTTTCTTAGGTGTCTCTTGCTTGGCGATACGCCCTTCCATAGTTTTTGTTCGACATGATTCAATATACTTTCCTCCAATGGTTCAGGGAAACGCATAATATGCACCATTGCATAACTTTCATCTGTAGTTTGATTGTCCATCTCACCGCCAAAATAAATTTTCTCAGTCGTAGAAACACACGATGGACTGACGAAAGGATGTTCAATGATTTCATGCTCCAGACACTCTCTTAAGAAGGAATCAAAAGCTGTATAAATATCAGTTGGTTCCGGAATACCTGTAACTTTTGCCAGCTCACTAAAAGTATGATGCCAAAGCCCAATGAACTTATTGATCAGTGGTCCAAAAAAGAAACGCCTTCCTATGTGGCTTCCAAGATCGGAAATTGTTTCTAAAAGATTAGATTCGTGCTGTGGCCAGCCATCTTTAAGTGCCTTGTTATCGACAGAAAGTATCTTACCTCGTATTGCCTGCAGGCCCGCCATGATAGCCGGAACAAATAGTTGCCATCTCATGGTTATTTCGTCTTGTGGCTTTGTAAGTTTGCATAGTTGCATCAATTTTTGGTCCGCAAATAATGCCTCATCTGTCCATTCCAAACGAATCGGAACAATTTCTTTCGTCAAAGGCTTGATCGATTTCTCCGATTTTTTCCACAAGTTCCCCACATCACGCTCCGTAAATGTCAGGGAAACACTTGGTTTTGCTTCTTTGCGAACGGCAAGAAATGCCGTGGCTTCCAATCGCACGCCTTGCGATATTCCTTCCAGTGCTTCCAAGATTTTTCCTGACTCCAGTACACCAAGATTGTTCATCGGCTGGCACAGGACATCTGCTACAGCGCGGATGAGTTGTGCTATTTTACTAGTTTCATCAGTCACACTCCTTTCAACGAAACGACGGATGTTCCCCTGAATTGCAGAAATAGCCGTGACTACCGCTTTTGCAAAATCCTCCGGTTGCTGACTGCGTCCTCGTACTACAGTCGAGACGTGTTTATCGATATCATCAAGGACGCGCGCCCGCACAAGGAATTTCCCAAATAGATCAAATTCCTGCTGACTGCTTTCCTGTGGAGAGGGCAGCAGACTATGTAATACGCTCAGTAACCGAGCATCCCAAAAATCCTTTACCCGGCCGATTAAGCCTTCAGTATTTCCTTGCAGCAGGTCGGACACCTCTGTATCTAAGTTTGCTAACGAAATAGCTGCTTCTGCCTTGGATTTTCCCAGGACGTCAGACACACCACATTAAAATCATTTATTGATATTTTGTCAACTAAAAATCTTCTATTCGTCAATTTCCCTATTTCCGCAATCAGACAGATTTTCTCATTCAAATGGCATCATAAAGACGATTATCCTGAGCCTCCGGAACCTGTTCTATATCGACCTCGACGGCCTCGACCTCCTTCACGAAATCATTGAGCATCTGGAAAAAGAGGGCCGCACCATCCTCATCAC
>JACRJW010000053.1 GCA_016235605.1 Candidatus Uhrbacteria bacterium
GCGGAAATTTTTCATGACCTCGAATTGTCCTTGCTCGTGGATGATCGTCTCGCTTGGCACGCGTTTCTTGAGTTCCTCGATCACGTCTTCAAACAGCTTGTAAATAATTTTGTACTGTCTCACGTCAACGCCTCTGTCGCGCGCCAATTCCTCGGCCCCTCCGCTGGGTTTCACGTTGAATCCCATGAGCAGCGCATGCGTGGCCTCTGCGGTATTCACGTCTGCGTCGGTAATGTTGCCGAGTCCTTTTTGAACGACCTTCACGCCCACGGCTTCGTGTTGAATTTTATCGAGCATGCCCAAAATCGCTTCCAAGGATCCCAGCACGTCCGCACGAATAATCACGTTCACGATTTCCTTTCCTGCTTCCTCACCCTCCTGTCCCTCCTGACCCTTCGTTGTGTGCTTGATCGACGCGACTTCTTCTGTGGCCATCAGGGACGAATCCGTGGACTTAATTTTCTTCAAATCTTTTACCGACACGGGAACTTCCATGATGTCCCCGACGCTGGGCGCCAATTTCCAACCAATAATTTTGGCTGGCGTGGACGGCGTGGCTGACTCGATCGCCTCGCCTTTCCAGTTTTGCATCGCGCGCACGCGACCAAAATGAAGCCCGCGCACTCCCAGATCGTCACCGACCTTGAGCGTTCCACTTTGCACAAGCACGGTTGCCACAGGTCCGGCCCCTGGATTCACGCGCGACTCGATGACGGTTCCAATCGCGTGTTCATTTGGATTGGCGACGATGTGCTCGGCAGCCATTTCTTCCACGAGCAACAACATGTCCAAAAGCGCCTCGATATTTTTTCCTTCCTTGGCGGAGAGCGGAACCATGATAGTCTTGCCGCCCCAATCCTCAGGCACAAGTCCAAGTTCTGAAAGCTGCGTTTTCACGCGATCAATATTTGCCTCCGCACGGTCGATTTTGTTGAGCGCTACCACGTACGGCAGCTCGGCGGATTTGATGATGTCGATCGCTTCCTTGGTTTGAGGTTGCACGCCGTCGTCGGCCGCGACCACAAGAATCGCGATGTCCGCGACCTTGGCGCCGCGAGAGCGCATCACGGTAAACGCTTCGTGTCCTGGTGTGTCGATGAAGGTGAGCGACTTGCCCTTGCGCTCCACTTGGTAGGCGCCGATGTGCTGGGTGATACCGCCGGCTTCCGTGTCCATGACGTTCGTTTTTCGGATGGCGTCGAGCAAGCGCGTCTTTCCATGATCAACGTGGCCCATCACCACAATGACAGGTGGACGGCGCGACAAATTTTCCTGTGCCTGCTTTTCCACGCGGTCGCGAATTTTTTCTATTCCCGCGATGTCCTCGCTCGCAGCGCTCCCTTCTGCACGCGTCGCCTTGAACCCAAGGTCTTCCGCGATAATACTTGCCGTATCAAAATCGATGCGCTCGTTGATGGATGCCAAAATCCCGTTGCGCATCAGCTCTTGCATGAGACGTGGTACTGGCAAACCCATCAGCGAAGAAAGATCGCGCACAGTCATCACGGAGGGAATCGTGATTGGCTTCTTCTCCTCATCGGGAATATCTTTGCCGCGCCCGACGGTCTTTTGCATCTCCACCTTTTGCGCCAGGCGTTCTTTGCGCTTCATCTCGCCCCAGGCTTCCATGATTTTCTGCGCCTGACGGTTGTCGACTTTGAGCGCTTTTCCACCAACGGCAAAACCCAACTCCGGGAGTTTTCGTTTCAGTTCCTCGGGATGAGCCCTCAGGCGTCGTGCGAGTTCTGTAATATTCATAAGACGCTCGAAAGTTTAGCGAAGAATCGATGAGAGGTCAATCAAGCGGGAGTTTCCAAACATGATTCTCGATCTCCGAAATGAGCTTGTGGCTATTTCCGTGACTCAACAACCCACGATACGATTGCCTCACCGGCCGTGATGGCGTTTGGGATAAACGCGCCAACATTCGACGTCTAGTCGTCAAACGCAGGACTCGATGGTCTGGAAAGTGAACCCATCCAAGAAAATCCACGCCCGAGGCAAATGTCCGTAGCTCGATCTTACCTGGATGGATCAATAGATGAAGATGTCGTTCGAGGAACCTTGTTACGACGGGAAGTAAGTCTAGCAATTCACGTCGATCTTGTGACAGAAAAACAAAGTCGTCGGCATAGCGGATGTAGTGCTTGAATCGAAGTCTGTGCTTCACGAACTGGTCGAACTCGTTCATGTAGATGTACAAATAACTGTGAAGTAAGGTTCCCGAGCGGAAGCCCAACTCCTGGTCGGATAGAATAGAAGCTATTGATGATCTCGTCTGTGAGCCAGAGTAAGTCTTCATCGACAATCGCACTTGCCAAAATCTTCTCCAGAACTCGATGATCGATACTCGCAAAAAATTTTCGGATGTCGAGTTTTAGCACCCAACATGTCCGTGTATGGTTCTGACTTACCTCATAAGCCATCGCCCGAAAACGATCCATCGCTTTGTGCGTACCTTTTCCTCGTCTACATGAATACGAGTCGTGGATGAACCTCTTATCAAACTCTGGATAGAGAAGTCTATAGATGGCATGATGGACGAGCCGATCTCGGACACTTGCCTTGTGAATGTCACGAGGCTTTGGGTCTTGAATCTTGAAGGCTTCATAGCCGCCATGATAGTATCGTTTCCAAACAAGATCTCTATGAAGTTCTATGAGGTTGTCCATGAAATACAACTTGAAATCCTGGACGTCAGGTTTACCGCGCTTGCCACGCAAAAACTCTTCCCAAGCGTTAAGCAGATTCTCGAGCGACGCAACTTCAGATAGCTGACAAGTAACTTTCATACATATGACTTTGAAGCACCCCCCCCCGGTACGTTCGACAATTCTTTCACGACTTCTGACAACCTACAACCAATGGCGCATCGTCCAAAACGATTTACCAAAAAAATCTCGATACACGATTGGGAACAAAATTGATCAACTCTTTACGGATGTTCTTGAATCCATTTTCGTTGCCAACTATCTCCCACCCAGCCAAAAGCTTCCCTATGTCGAACAGGCCGTAAGACGACTCGATCTGCTAAAATTCTTTCTCCAGGTCGCTTGGGAGATAAAAGATATCGACAATAAAAAGTATATCAATCTTTCCGAGTCATTATCAGAAGTTGGACGCATGGTTGGAAGCTGGAGAAACAATTTGAAAGCTGCCAAAGAAAAAACTCCAACCAAGTCGGTTGAAGAATGATGGAAGGTTACGGAGACCGCCGAGGGATTGTACTGGTTCCAGTCGTTGTCGAGCCAGTTGTAGTTCCAGTTCCATCTGTCGTCGTTCCAGTAGAGGTAACGCACGTACAGGTTGCCGTCGGCATTGCGGTGATCCATCTGTGTTGCCATCTAAACCACCATCCATCGACGCATACACGTTTCTGGATTGTATCGTATTCGGGATCAAGAATCCCCTAGCAACACAGACCAAGCTTCAAATCATTTTGAGGATGCCAACATACGCACTCGCGACAGACATATCCATCACAACTCCGGCATTATCGTATCCTAGAATTCGGTCGTCGGAAGCCATAACCGCCGACGGCAAACCTACTATCCACGATAATTTTAGCACAAAAAATAAAAGTGCCCGTACACGACCGATGTGTTGGTCATGAGGGCACTCGTGAGGAAAGGACTAGAAGTCAAGAATTCAGGAGGCCGAAGCCAGAACTCTAGACCTCCAGAACCTAGCTTGCGGAGACCGCCGAGGGATAGTACCGGCGCCAGCCGAGGCCGAGCCAGAGGCAGTACCAGTCCCACCTGCCGCCGTCCCAGACGAGGTAACGCACGCACAGGCAGCCGTCGGCATAGCGGTAGATGGTGCCCAGAAGAAGACGACCTTCCCCTTCCAGGACTCGGGGATGAGCTCGGGGTGCTCGAGCAGGTAGTCGAGCACGTGTGCCGGAAGAACCGGCTGGCCTTCGAGCGCCTTCTTGAGCTCGTGGCCGCGGATGACCTTGTCGTCCTTCTGGCCGGAGTCGAGGTGCAGGCCGATCTTGTTGATCAGCAGCTCCCACCGACCCTGCACCCGGCTCCCGATCTGATCCGACTCGCGGAGCTCCCATCCATCGGGGAAGAAGGGGTGAGCGTCGAAGTTCAGGATCGGGTTGGGTCCGACCATGACTCGCCCACCATTCTCGAGGAACCGGAGGAACTCCGGCGCCACCTGGGCGATGTCGTTGATGAGGGGCTGGATCTGGATCCGACCCCAGGGGGTGCGCTTGGCGAGCTCGCACATGAGCTCCCAGCTTTGTCCGATAAGAGACATGCTCTCTCCTTCTCTGTGGCTGCCTACTACACCCGCGCGACGGTTTTGTGCGCGAGCAGCAAACATTGACCACAGCGATAAAAGCCCAGAAAGGCGCTTGTCGCTATAGCGTTGTAGATACAAATAAAGGTTACCGAAACTCTCCGGGTAGATACTAATTCGGTTACCGTGTCGCCATATGACTATGGTGACAAGACATGAAGTGCTCCGTGAGCATCTAAAAGATTGGCTGAGTGCCAATGGAGACA
>JACRJW010000054.1 GCA_016235605.1 Candidatus Uhrbacteria bacterium
AAAACCTGCTCGTCGCCTACATGTCGTGGCAGGGGTACAACTTCGAAGACGCCATCATCATCAGTGATCGCATCGTCGCGCGAGGTGACTTCGACTCCATTCACATCGAGTCCTACATCACCGACGTCCGTGAAACGAAACTTGGTCCGGAGACTGTCACCCGCGACATCCCGAACGTCGGCGAAGCGAAACTGAAGGATCTCGACGCAGACGGCATCGTCCGTATCGGCGCAACCGTCCACGAAGGCGATATCCTCGTCGGTAAGATTACGCCGAAGGGTGAGACGGAGCTGACCCCCGAAGAACGTCTTCTGCAAGCTATTTTCGGAGATAAGGCCAAAGACGTGAAGGACAGTTCGCTGCGCCTCCCGGGTGGAGCCGGCGGAAAAGTCGTCGGTGTCCACATCTTCGACCGCGCGCAGGGTGATGAACTCACGACAGGCGTCATGAAGCAGATCGAAGTCTTCGTTGCGCAGACCAGAAAGATCCAGGTCGGAGACAAGATGGCCGGTCGCCACGGAAACAAAGGTGTCGTCTCGCGCATCGTCCCCAAGGAAGACATGCCGTTCCTGGAGGACGGTACTCCGGTCGACATCATCCTGAACCCGCTCGGCGTCACCTCCCGTATGAACATCGGACAAATCCTCGAGACGCACCTCGGCTGGGCGTGTGACAAACTGAAATTCAAGATCGCGACACCTGCGCTCGACGGAATCTCCACACAGCAGATCGAGCAGTTTCTCATCTCCGCCGGACTCCCGAATGACGGAAAAGTGCAGCTGATCGACGGACGCACAGGAGAGAAATTCGCGCACCGCACGACGGTCGGCATGGTGTACATGCTCAAACTCCTCCACTTGGTTGAAGATAAAATCCACGCCCGCTCTGTCGGTCCGTACTCGCTCGTCACGCAGCAGCCGCTCGGAGGCAAAGCCCAGCACGGAGGACAGCGCTTCGGAGAAATGGAAGTGTGGGCCCTCGAAGCCTATGGCGCTGCCTACACGCTGCAGGAAATGCTCACCATTAAGTCCGAAGACGTCATCGGACGCAGCAAAGCGTATGAGGCGATCGTGAAGGGTGAGATCATCCAGCGCCCGAGCATTCCGGAATCCTTCAACGTCTTGGTAAAAGAATTGCAGGCGCTTGGACTCAAGGTTGAGCTTCTGAAATTCAAAGAAGAAGTTGCTCCTGAAGAACGTGTGATCGTCGACGAAGAGGAAGTGGTTCCGGTCGAGTTGCAGTCACGCGTCGAGGCGGAAGAAGAGACAGAAGAAGCAGTGCCCGCAGGGGATCGGATTGCGGAACTGAATCTGGATGAGAAGGAGACGGAAGAAGAAGTCGAGGCCGGCATGCAGGGTGAGGCGATCGAAGCCGAAGGCGCGACTCAGAAAGAGGAGATGAAAGAGGCAGTGAGTGAGGAGTCGATGGAGGATGCGTGAAAGAAATGAATCGAAAAAGCGTGCCATCCCGGAGAGATCGGGGGGCACGCTTTTTTGTTTCACAAATGCGCCGCACCCGAGACGATCGGGTGCGGCTGGGTCGTTCCTGTTACCGATCTTCCTCTTTTGTCACCAACGTGAGCATGATCTGGGCATTGCGAGACTCAGTCGCGGCGTTACAGCTCCAGATGTGCATCCAGAGCGCGGTGAGTCCGCAAACGCCGGGTGCCAACAACGTTGCGGGATATGTGTTGAACAATTCAAACATCGTGATCCCTGCCAAGCAGAACAGAGCGATGCACACGAAGCTGATGATGCGGGTCACTTTTGAGAAAGCGTGCGCCCTGTCGCTGATACCGATGTACATTTCCTGATCGAATGTCAGGTCGCGGGTTGCGGCGGTTGTCATGGTTTCCTCTCTTTCTAGGTGATGGAAGGAACGACTCAACTGAATAGTAATTATAAATTTAAATATATCAAGCATCTGTCAAATATGCCCCCGTTCTGCCCCACCCCAGAACGCCTTTTACTTAATTCTGAAGCCAAAAAGTCGCTGCCTCCATTTCTTTCTCATTTCGGGAGTATTCCCTGCCGGAAGCGGGGGATTTATCGTGAGCTACTTACTTTTCTTCCCCCATATTTCTATGAAGTCCGTGAACAAGGTCATTCTGCTCGGTCACGTCACGCGTGATCCGGAGCTGAAAAATATTCCGTCGGGTCAGGCAGTTTGTAGTTTTGGTTTTGCGACCAATAAAGTCTGGAAAGATAAGACCGGTGAGAAAAAAGATGCGGTGGAATTCCATAATCTTATCGCGTGGGGCACGCTTGCCGAATCCTGCGCGAAGCATGTGAAGAAGGGCGCAGCGCTTTACATCGAAGGTTATCTGAAGACTCATAGCTGGGAGGGTGCCGACAAGAAAAAATTGTTCCGCACAGAGATTGTGATTGATGAACTTTCGTTCGTCGGGTCACACGACGATGCAGAAGCTGAAATAGAAGTTGCTTCAAAGGCGTCGCGAAAGGTGCCGGTTGCAGCATAATATTTCCCCCTCCCGTACTTCCTCCTTCTCCCCCGTCGTTTCCCTCTCCCCGAGGGAGAGGGCTAGGGAGAGGGGTTTACGGTTAGTTATATGTTGCTGAATTGCTTCTCCTGACACTCCGTGGCCCCTCATCCCACCCTTCTCCCTCGGGGAGAAGGAGGACGGGCGCGGAAGGAGGGGAGAGGGCGTCTTTTATTGATAATTTTCTTCTTGACCCTACCCCTTTCCCGCGTAAAATCCCTCAGCGCTATGCAGAACCCGCGACCACCCGCTGGATGAGAGCTTTGTAAGCCTTTTCTCATTCTGCGGGTGTGCGTGAGCCACCCGCTTTTTTTGTTTCCAGGAAGGTGATCCGAGGCGTTAGCCGAAGGAGCACCGAACTGGAAACAAACCCCGCAAAGCTCCCTCAGGAGCGGCGTGGGGTACGGGTGTCCCTCATCAGCCGCCGTGCTCATTGAAAGCACCGGC
>JACRJW010000052.1 GCA_016235605.1 Candidatus Uhrbacteria bacterium
CCTTCCTCATCCTGACGTTCGGAGGATTTTGCATCATCCACGATCTCACGCTGTTTAGCGATCTCTCCAGCGCAACACAAATGGGAGCAGCGTTGGCACAGGGAGACACCTCCTCCCTATGTTTGGGTGGTATAATATCTTCAGCATTAGGCTTTTAAGGGATTGTTCCCCAATGCGCGATCTTGACTTTCACGGGGCCCCGCGACCACTTCAATGTAGGATTTACCTACATTTCAACGGCTCGCAGCCCCGTTCAAGGCAATCTCATCGCATTGGGGAACAGTCCCATATCGAAAAAGTTATGCCAAAAAAACAGATGACCAACCGCCAGATCGTCGATACGCTACGCGAAATTGCACTGTATCTTCGAGCACAAGACGTCGCGTTTAAGCCCCAGGCCTACGAAGTCGCAGCGGAAGGGATCGCTTCGCTTGAGACGGAGCTGTCCGCGCTCTACCATGAATGTGGAAAAAAATGCATAGATGACATCCCTGGCGTGGGTACATCCATCGCAGAAAAAATCGAAGAACTCCTCACAACAGGGAAACTCGATTATTTTGAGCAACTCCAAAAAAAATTTCCATTTGACATGATGGCGCTCTAGCAGATTCAAGACGTCGGTCCCAAAACGGCGATGAAGTTCTACAAAACGCTCGGAGTCAAAACCGTCCGAGATCTCGAACGGGCCGGCGCTGCACACAAAATCGAGGACGTGCCGGGCATGGGACACAAGAGTGAACAAAAAATTATGCGCGGCATTGCCTTCCTGAAACAATCGGAAGGTCGTCCTATTATCCATGATGTCCTTACATACGCGCAACGTCTGGTGGATCGGCTTCAAAAAGTCAACGGTGTCACACACGTCGATATTGCGGGTTCGCTCAGACGACGCAAAGAGACGATCGGCGACATCGATCTTATCGCGACAACCACCAAACCTAAAGAGTTGATCCGCACGTTCAAATCACTCCCAGAAGTTTCCCAAGTGCTTGAGGCAGGAGAGACAAAAATCGCCGTCCACTACACCTTGGGACTCAATGGTGACCTCCTGATCCTGCACCCAGAGGAATATGGCGCGGCGCTCCTGCACTTCACCGGAAGCCGCGAGCACAACATCAAGTTGCGTGAGCTCGCGATCAAGAAAAAAATGAAGCTCTCCGAGCATGGACTTTACAAGGGAAAAATACGCGTGACCAGCCGCACGGAAGAAGCCGTGTACAAAACCCTTGGCCTTCAGTGGATTCCGCCAGAATTGCGCGTGGGCGGCGACGAGATAGAATTCGCGAGACAAAAAAAAATCCCCGAGCTCATCCCCTATGGGAGCCTGTGCGGTGATCTTCAAATTCAAACCAACTGGACCGATGGCTCAGCCTCGATTGAGGAAATGGCGCGCGCGGCCAAAGCCTACAGTCTCTCCTACATAGGGATCACTGACCATACCAAGGCGCTCGCGATGACGGGCGGGCTTGATGAGAAAGCCCTGCGTCGTCAGGGAAAAGAAATCGACCGTCTTAACAAAAAACTCCGTGGCTTCCGCATCTTGAAATCCACCGAGTGTGACGTGCTCAAAAACGGCTCTCTCGACCTGCACGATGACGCGCTCAAGACTCTCGACCTCGTCTGCGTCTCTATCCACTCTCACTTCACGCTTCCCAAACGAGAGATGACTGAGCGTATTATTCGTGCCCTCAAGCATCCGCTCATCAACATCTTCTTCCACCCGACCGGCCGAGTCGTCGGCAGACGTGAGCCCTATCAGGTTGAGATGGATCGTGTGATCCGTGCCGCAAAAGAATATAACGTCGCGCTTGAGGTGAACGGCTCCGAGCGCCTGGACCTGCATGAGCAGTACATCCGTCAATGTCTTGAAGTTGGGACGAAACTCGTGGTTGATTCAGACGCCCATGACCCATCACACTTTGTAAACCTCGACCATGGGATCGCCCAAGCACGCAAAGGCTGGGCCACGAAGTCCGATATCTTAAACACGCGTCCGCTCAAGACGTTCTTGACGGCTCTCAAAAAATAATATGAAAAACCGAACAGCTCTCTGGGCCCTCTATGACTTCGCGAACTCCCTTTTGCCGTCATGGTCGCGATCAGCTTCTTCATCATGCGCGGCGTGAAGGAACACCCCCATCCATCGTTAAAGGACTAAGCCGGACTCGTGTGTTCCATCAAGCAAAAGATCCACACCAGGAAGTCGAACGCCAGCTGCGAGTCCGCATCAAACGCGATCCTGAATACAAAGCGTTCCGAGAAAAGACGACCACGCTCACAGTGCTGGGACTGCGCCTGCCGGTCATGCGAAAAATCGAGGTGGCAGGCTTTTCATTTTATGGAGAGCCACCAGACACGATCTTGGACGTCTGGAACCGCATCTGGAGACAAACGTCCACGCACGAAGTGATGTCCCTCCCGCTGTTTTACTACCGGCGACACAAACACAATCTTGATCCTGTCCACTGGAAACAAATGAAGCACTGGATCGAGCGCGTGGAAAACTGGGAGCATGCCGATGCCTTGTGTCAACTCTATTCGATTTTTTTCGAGCGCTGTCCAAAGCTCGTCCTTCCCACGCTACGACAATGGAACCGCTCCATAAATCCCTGGAAGCGCCGCGCCTCCATCGTCTCGACCATCTACTACGCGAGCAAAAGACGAACGGCTCCATCGAGAAAAACTGTCCTGTCCCTCATCGAGCCGCTGCTCTCCGACAAAAATCCGTACGTCCAAAAAGCCGTTGGCTGGCAACTGCGTGAGGCGTTCAAACTCTGGCCGCGTGAGATCCTCGCCTTCCTCGAGTCTTATGTCCTCGACCTCTGTGCGATCAGCTTCTCGTATGCGACGGAGAGGCTGTCTAGACATGACAAGGATGCACTAAAACAAAGGAGAAAACAGAGAAAACGAACCTGACAGGCGGCATACAAGGACCGATCGGACCTTATGTGTAGCCTCCCTATAGGATCCTCTCATCGTCCTTGGCGCACCCCGCCTTTTTTGCTACGCTTTGCGCCATGGGCGAGTGGCGGAATGGTATACGCAGGGGACTTAAAATCCCCAGAGGGAAACCTCATGAGGGTTCGACTCCCTCCTCGCCTACCAGTTTATGATCGAACGCGAAGAAATGGAGATTCCTGAACGGGTCGTCGCTGCTCACGCGCCAAGCGAGGAGCGGGAGTTTGAGGTAGGCCTCAGGCCCCAGACGCTCGCGGATTTTGTTGGACAAGAAGACATCAAAGAAAATCTTTCTATTTTTATCGAGGCGGCGAAAAAACGTGGGGAGCCGATAGAACACGTCATGCTCTACGGGAATCCTGGGCTTGGAAAAACGACGCTTGCCAACATCATCGCCAACGAAATGGGCTCACAACTTCGCGTAACCTCGGGGCCGGCGCTTGAACGTGTCGGCGACCTGGCCGCGATTCTCTCCAACATGGGACGCGGCGACGTGCTGTTCATCGACGAAATCCACCGCATGAACAAAACCATCGAAGAAGTGCTTTATCCAGCCATGGAAGACTATGCGCTGGACATCATCGTTGGGAAGGGTCCGACCGCGCGCACCCTGCGACTGAACTTGGAACGCTTTACCATCATCGGTGCGACCACTCGTCTATCTCTTCTCTCCTCTCCCTTGCGTGATCGTTTTGGCGTCACGCATCATCTCAACTTTTACGAGCAAGCAGATATTGAAAAAATTATTTCCCGCAGCGCCAAACTCTTGAACGTCGACGTTGATGAACCAGCCATTCAACTGCTTGCATCACGATCACGACGCACGCCGCGTATTGCCAACCGCCTGCTGCGCCGTGTCCGAGACTTTGCCGATGTGCGGGCACAAGGAAAAATCTCCTTGCAAATTTGTAAGGATGCCATGTGCCTGTTGAACGTCGATCACCTTGGTCTCGATCAAACCGACCGACGCATTTTACAAACCATCATTGAAAAATTTGGCGGCGGCCCTGTCGGCCTTTCCACCATCGCCGCGGCCACACAAGAAGAAGTTGAAACGATTGAGGACGTGCATGAACCGTTTCTCATCCAAGTCGGTTTCCTCACGCGCACTCCCCGCGGCCGCATGGTGACCGAACACGCTTACAAACATTTGAATCTCGATGTGCCAAAACAAACACTTGGATTGTGATAGAATGTTGAAAGAATATGGAAAGGTTCTCAGGTAAAAACCGTGTTCTGATCTCTTGAAACGTATGTTCGATCTTCCTAACATCAGCATCCCGATCTACGTTTTTCTGTTCGTGTACGCAGCCTACATGCTTTTTTATGTTCTCTACGCCCTGTTCAACATCTACCACTTGATTCGTTACGGCGTGTATGGATTCGGCCTGTATCTAATCGTGACCATCTTCACCGGCGGCACCATTATCCTGGTCGCTGGATCAGTATTCCTGCTCATGGAGTACGACTGGACCCACGCCATCACGTCCGGAGACGCGGCTGAGTTTTACAACGAAGACCTTTTTCCAAACCTATGATGCGGCTTGATCGACTCCCCAACCAACGAGATGATGAACGCGTCGTGTTATTTCTCCGCCGTCACTGGTTTGCCCTGTTGTCGATTCTCACCGCGTTCACCTTGCTCACAGGCGTGCCCCTCATCCTTGGTTGGTACTTTTGGGACACGGTGGACGCCTGGCTCCAACAGGAAATTTTGGGTCCACTCATCGTCACCATCGGCAGTATTTATTTTCTCTCAGTGTGGCTGTTTGCGTTTCTGGAATTCACCGACTATTACTTGGACACTTGGATCATCACCAACGAACGCATCATCAATATTGAACAGCAGGGGCTCTTTAACCGCACGGCTTCAGAGTTGGATCTCGCATCCGTCCAAGACACCACCGCTGAGATCCGTGGCATCTGGCAGACGCTGTTCACCTACGGTAATGTCTTTGTCCAAACCGGTGGAGAAAAAGCCCGCTTCCATTTTAAAAATATCGATAACCCAGAGCACGTCAAGGAGCTGATCAATGCCCTGGTCGAAGAAGACAAGCGCCGACTCAGTCTGTTGGGAGCTGGAGGAAAAGGGAAGATGAAGACGATCATCAAATAAATTGTCCTGTCATCCTGACGACCAAAGGGAGGAAGGAACCCATTAGTTCTTTTTCTGCCACCCATAGACCTCCCACGCCCAGTCGGCGAGGCGCTCAGCGTTGACAAAAGAGTCACTGCGAGAGTCAGCTCCAAACAAGACGATCAAGAGCTCACGATCCTTATCGGCTTTGCTCGATCGTAAGGCCACGACGAAATTCCATCCTGACTCAACAAGGTATCCCGTCTTGCCACCAGTCACGTAGACATCATCATACTCAGGTTTGTAAATCATCCAGTTGGTGGTGGTCATTTTTTTGGTTGTGCCTTGGGTGAGGTCGGTGATGTATTTCACAGACGTTGAAGTGAAGCGTGCGACTTCATCTCGGCCAAGAATATCTGAGGCAAGCCGTGCCATTTCCCGTGCCGTCGAAACATTGCCAAGTTCAATCCCGGTTGGATCGACGAAGGTTGTCTGTGTCAGGTTCAGAGCGTCAGCACGAGCGTTCATCTCACTTACGAAATCTTCCTTGGACAAGTCGGTCGCACGGGACAGCGCGTTGGCGGCATTGTTGGCAGACCCCACAAGCGCTGCGTAAAATAAATCTTGCACACTGAACTGATCGCCGTCATTCACCCACAGTTTTGCTCCACCGACATCGTCGATCGCCTCAATATCCGCAAAGGCGCCCATCGACACGCCAGAATCGAGCACGACGTCGGCGGTCACGAGTTTGGTAAGGCTCGCAATCGGCCACACACGATTTTCATTTTTGACGGTGAGGATCTTACCTGTCGAGCGATCCAAAACGACGTAAGACTCCGCGTCGACCTGCGACTCAATCTCGGTAGCATCCACGCGCACGGGAATGCCGTCGTTTTGTTCTGGAGCATAGTCTGCGAGCTCCTCATCTTCCATCCAACCATACTGCACAGCCCAATCTTCCAGATCCAATAAAAATCCAGCAGCCGTCCCAGCTATGGCAAGACCTGTCTGTGGCTCAAACGCAGCCTGGAGATCTGAACGTCGAGCATACACGTCCAAGAGAACGTCCTCGGGCTTCGCCAAAACCGCCACGGGGAATACCGCGGCTGCCATAAGACCCATGAGTCCTATTCGACCAATTATTCCCATCGAGTATTCAATTCAACGCCTGTGTAAAAATAGCTCAAAATTCCTTCCCAGGTGCTTCCTTCCTTTGCCATGCACAACGCCTCGGTGGCGCTCATGCCAACGCCGTGACCCCAGAGCGTGTACCCACGTTTTTTGTCACACGGAGCGTCCACACCTTTCAACCAAGCGACGTCCCCTCCCCACACTTCGCTCCACGAACGGGTGCGGCCATCAGAACGCGAGAAGTACGGCGTGAGCGCCGTGCGGCCGTCATAGTTCACGGTCACGCCACGTGTGTCATCGACGGCTTGTTTGATGAGCGGATTATTTTTTTCGTACTCGTAGCCAAAGTACACTTGATCGTCCGCGTAAGAATTCATGTCAAAATATTCGTCCGCGTGTTTGGTGCCACGCTCCCAGTGATACAGGGCGTACGTCCGCGCCACGGTCACGAGCGCCTTCTTAAATTCCTCGTGGCTCGCATTGGACGTTTCACCAAGTCCGTAGAGATATTCTTCGATCGAGAGTTCGTTGATGAGCCACGTGCGGTCGTGATCACTGTTGTAGCGAAGCTCAAGCACATCACGAAACTGGTTGAGCGCAGAGGCCGCCCCTCGTGTTTCTCGACGATCAAAATTTTCGACCGTGCACACCGCGTCCTTATCATTGGGAACAAACCGAATGTACTTGTACGTCTGCTCGATGCCTTTGCCGCGATTGAAGTAGTAGCGTTGATTTTTATAGAACGCCCGCACCATGTCCCCTGACCCAATTTTCCCCAACAACCCTCCCTCTGAATCCATGAGCTTCCAGTCTGAATCACAGGACACCTCGACTTGCCAATCCGTTTCCTCGTCAATGATGAGGATGCCGATGCGCATGGTAGGCTCGTCAATCTCCCGATTGGCTTGCACCTCGTCTTCGTCCACAGAGAGCGGCTCATCTTTGATTTCGTCCGAACCTTGCGTGACCGTCACGGGAATATCAATCTCAAAATCCGGGATCACCTCATCATCCACCGCGATCTTGTACCTCACCGTATGTGTGCCGTTGGTCGATGGCGCCGTGAACGCAAAGGTA
>JACRJW010000055.1 GCA_016235605.1 Candidatus Uhrbacteria bacterium
CCGTGCTTCGTTCCACTTCTGAAGATATCTGAGTTTCACACTGAGGACAGCCCCCTGAATCCCGTCCATCCGCTCGTTCCACCCGATGCTGTCGTGGTGATATTTCGCTGTCGAACCGTGATCCCTGAGCATCCGTATTTTCTTTGCGATCGCAGTGTCATTTGTTGTAATCGCTCCCGCCTCTCCGTACGCGCCGAGATTTTTCCCCGGATAAAAGCTAAACGCCGCGGCATCACTGAGACCGCCTGTCATTCGATCCTGCTCACGTGCACCGTGCGCCTGACATGCGTCCTCGAAGACGAGAATGCCGTACTTCTTCGCAATCACATTGATCACGGTCATATCGGCGGTCTGTCCGTAAATGTGAACCGGAAGAATCGCTTTCGTCTTCTTCGTGATCGCACGCTCAAGCAGATCCGGATTCATCAGCGCTGTCGATTCTTCACAATCCACAAGGACCGGAGTGGCACCGACATGCACGATGGCTTCGAGCGTCGCAAAGAACGTATTTGCGACGGTGATCACTTCGTCGCCCGTTCCGATGCCGTGTGCGCGCAGAAGGAGCGAGAGTGCCGATGTACCCGAGTTCACTCCGATGCAATGGGCGACGCCGCAGAACGCAGCGAAGTCCTTTTCGAATTGCTCGACGGCGGGGCCGAGAATGAAGGCGGAGGTTTCGAGCACCTTTTTCATCGCAGGGTCGATCTCATCCTTGAGAGCATGGTATTGGGCCGGAAGATCGAGGAAGGGGACGGGCATTTGGAAAGATATCCTACAGCAATTTTGCCTTCCATCCATAGAACCCAGAACCCATAAACCCAGCAGCAGCCCCCGCAGGGGTCCCGCAGGACCGTCCCCGGCTGCGGCGTTGGCAAGATAGACGCATGTCTTCACCCGCCCGCAGCCGCGGAGGGCTGCTGCTAGATTTTAGAAATTACCCTCGCCGGATTCCCCGCCACCACCGTCTTCGCTTCCACATCCTTCGTTACCACTGCCCCTGCCCCGATCAATGCCCCTTCGCCGATGGTGATGCCGGGGAGGATCGTCGCGCCCGTGCCGATGGAGGCGCCTTTTTTCACGAGTGTCGGGAGTTCCTTCCAGTCAGACGCCGTCTGGAGGGTCCCGTCAGGATTCGTCGCGGCCGGAAACTTATCATTCGTGAACATCACGCCATGTCCGACGAAGACATCATCTTCGAGCGTCACCCCCGAGCAGAGGAAGCAGTGGCTCTGGATTTTGCACCTTTTCCCGATCACAACACTGCGCTGGATTTCGGTGAACGGTCCGATCTGCGACGTATCGCCGATCGTGCAGCCGTAGAGATTCACGAAGTCGCGGATGACGACGTCTTTGCCGAGTATCACATCAGCCGCGATTTTTTGCAGAGGAGTTGTCATTTTTTCGGGAGTGGAACAGTGCGCTTCAGCTTCAGTGATTTGTCCGCGGCTTCCAGAATGGCGACGACACTCCGTCCATGCTCGCCGGAGGCGCGCGGTTTTTCTTTGCCCTGCAGGCATGCCATCACATGTTTCGCTTCGAGAGACAGAGTTTCGGTTGAAGGAAGTGCGGGAATGCGGATGTCACCGGAGCGATAGACGGGGAAGAAAGGATCAGCCTTCGCCCCTCTGAGGGCTTCGGCCGACAGGTCCGCCTTCGTTTTTTTATGTTCCACTCCTTTGTCATACACGCGCAGCTTCTCACTCGGCTGGGTATCGTCGTAGGTAATCATCGCTTTGCTCCCGCAGAGAATTACACTGCGCAGCTTCACCGGCGAGAGCCAGCTGACGTGCACGTGTGCGGAAAAGCCCGAGCGGAACGTCATGTGCAGATGCGCGACTTCCTCCTGTGACCCGACATACGCAGCGCCGTGAGCGGCAACTTCCTTCACATCGCGCAGATCGAGGAAGGCGCTCAGGATACTCAGGTCGTGAATTGCGAGGTCCCAGAGGACGTTGATGTCTTTCTGGATCAGTCCCAGATTGATGCGCGTCGAATCAAAGTAGCGCAGCTCCCCAAGTTCCTTCTTCGCCATGCGCGCCATTTCCTGCACGGCTGGTGCAAAGACGAATGTGTGATCGACGAAGATCTGCCGCTTCTTTTGCTTCGCAAGCTTCAGAAGCGCATCAGCCTCCTTCGTCGTCCGTGCCATCGGTTTTTCAATGAAGACGTGCTTGCCCGCTTCCAGAACTTTTTTCGCGAGCGGAAAATGCGTGCCGGTCGGCGTCGCGATCAGAATTAGATCGAGAGATTTGTCGGAGAGCAGATCATCAACATCCGCCGTGAATTTCACGGCCGGATACTGCCGCTGTAGTTTTTTGTGCCGCTCAATATTCAAATCACACCCCCATACCAGTTCACAATCCGGATCCGCGCCGAAGGTACGAAGCAGGTTGGGGCCCCAATAGCCAAGACCGATGATTCCGGTGCGAATAGGAGACACGGGCGGAGTATAGGCCATGAAGGGTGTTAACCAGAAGGGGCCAACGGGACCAAGGGAACCAAAGGGGCCAACGTCAAAATCTACCTTGGTGCCCCTGGTTCCTTTGGCAACTTTGGTCCCCTTATTTCGTTCCGGTAATGATCGCCGTCATGCCCCATTGCCTGCAGACCCATTCTTTCACGTTCTTCGGGAGAAATTTGCCCAGCGGTAGCCACGGATGGGGGAGCTGGTTCGGGACGCCGTGGTTGTCGTGGATGGCGACCATCACGTCGCTGAATTGCGAGAAGAGATTCCGGAATTCCTTCCGCGTGTAAAATTTCGCAAGCATGTTGCCGCCGACGTGCGCGCCATCGGTGTAACGGTTGATGAGGGACTGATCGTCGTACGTCAGATATTTTGCGCGCAGAATTCCGCGGCCGAGCTGGATGGCATAGCGCAGGTGGACGGAATTTCTGTGGTACATCATCGCGAGCATTTTTCCGCCTGGTTTCAGGACGCGGTGAATTTCACCGATTGCTTTTTCGGTCTCAGGCATATGCATCAAACAGCCCCATGCGCAGACGAAATCGAAGGTATTGTCGGCAAATGGCATCTGCTGGGCGTCCGCCTCCATCACGACGGCGTTCAGGTGGTAGAGGTCGAGGCGTTTCTTCGTCAGTTCCACTGCTTTCGGCGTCAGATCAATCGCGGTCACGTCCGCTCCCATTCTGATGAATTGTTCTGTGAGAACTCCCGTCCCGCAGGCAATGTCGAGGAGTTTCTTTCCCTTGAGCCCCTTCATGTCGATGTAGTTCGTGAGGAACGGATAGCCGCCCTTCTGCATGAACGGAATCCACTTGAGGAACTTACGGTCGATATTGCGGTAGAACGCCCACGAGCCCTCCTCGGCGTCGACGAAGTAGTTGAAGGGATTTGCATGCCACCAGCCGCGTACCTTCGCGTTGAGGGCAGCATCATTGGAAAAAGTTTTTCGCACGGCGCATTATTCCCTTAATCAGGCTACGACGGCAAGGGCCTGCCGCGGCGAAGCTCGGAAGCGAAGCCGGGAGAGGGGCGTGAGAATCAGGCGAATAGCTTTGAATGGATGATTCCCCAGCGATGCAGACGGAAGACGAGCGAGACCCGTAGCACCCCCAGTCCGTACCGCACGCTGCGGCGGAAGTTGATGGAGGACGCTTCCGGAAAATATTTCGCGGGGCAGCTGACCTCACCGATGCCGTATCCCTTCATGATGATCTGTGCGAGCATTTCGTTGTCGAAGACGAAGTCCTCGGAATTGCCTCCGAGCGGCAGACTTTCCAGCACCTCCCGCGTGAAGGCGCGGTAGCCGGTGTGGTATTCGGAGAGCTTGGCGCCGAGCAGGATGTTTTCGAAGAGCGTCAGGAAGCGGTTACTGATGTACTTCCACACCGGCATGTTGGACGATTCCGTCTGTCCGAGGATCCGCGAACCGATGACGACGTCGTAGGGACCATCCGTGACCATCGAGACCATCGGGAGCAGGAGGTGCGGGTCGTACTGGTAGTCGGGGTGCAGCATTATGACGACGTCCGCTCCGTGAGCGAGTGCCGTCGCGTAGCACGTTTTCTGATTACCGCCGTAGCCGCGGTTCTCCGGATGGACGATGGTCGTAATGCCGAGCCGCCGCGAGACATCGACGGTACTGTCGGTGCTTCCGTCGTCGACGAGGATCACCTCATCGACGATGTCAGAGGGAATCTCGCGATGCGTCGTTTCCAGTGTCCGTCCCGCATTGTACGCCGGCATAACGACGATGATCTTCTTGCCGTGGAGCATGGCGCGAGTATAGCGCTGCGTCTGTGCTGCCACGATGTGAGTTCCGGCTGCTATACTGCGGAGGATGCATTCTGCTTCGCCGTCACGTCCTCTCAGTTTTTGGATTGTGCTCCTCTGTGCGGTAATTGCGGGCATTCTTTCGGCTGTTCCCTATATCACTCAGACATTCTCCCCCGCGTACCGCGGCCTCACCGTGATTCGTGATAAAGATTATGCGAATTACTACAGCAGGCTCGAGCGGGCACTGAGCGGATACTCCAACGAAGCGGATAACGGCATCACGACGATCGGCTCGGGAATTGAGGGAATGCAGACGGCGGGGATGGAATCGGCAGTCGCGTTTCTCTTCGGATGGACGGGCCTGCCCGCTCCGTCTCTCTCGGTTCTCGTAACCGCTGTCCTTACCCCGCTTCTCTTTTTGCTCTTCTTCACACTTTTTCGCGCGATGGAATTTCCGGACCGATGGTCGCTTGGCATGACGCTCCTTCTCTTTTTTGTGATGTTCCATGGCTTCACGCGCGTGATGCATCCGGGGTGGAGCTTTGTCCCCGCGGTCGCCGCTCTCGCCCTCTTCGTCGCTTTCCTGAAGAAACCGTCGTTTCCCTTTCTCCCCGGGGCCGGCGTGTTCTTAGGCGTACTTCCCTACCTCTACTTCTGGAGCTGGACATTCGTCTGGGCCGCCGCCGGAAGTATTGTGCTCCTTGATCTCTGTGCGTTGGGACGCAAAAGCGTCGTCGTCCGGCACTGGCCGAAAATGCTCGGGCTCGGGCTTATCGTTGTTGCATGCTCACTTCCCTTCATCCTTCAGACGGTGTCACTGATGCAGAGTCCCCTCTATCCTGAGGTCGCCGTGCGCGCGAGCTTCCTCTATGAGCGCACGCCCGAGTCGTGGCCCCGCACGATTCTTCTTCTTTTGATAACTGCCGCATCGTTATCGCTTTTTCCGAAGTATCACAAAGAATGGAGCTACCGGTTTGCAGCCGGCACACTCCTCGGCATTCTCATCGCGATGCATCAGAACGTTCTGCATAACCGTATCCTGATGTTCAGCTCGCACTTCTATCCGCATTTGCTGATTGCCGTCACCATTGCCGGCGCATGGGTGCTGCTGCATCGCGCACCTGTCGTGCAGCGGGTGATCGTTGCGGGCATTGCCACTGTCTTGCTTGCGGCTGGCATCTATGACTACTCCTTCGCACACAGGTTTTTCATCCCGCAGCCCGGTGATTTCCGCTACCAGCATTTACCGGAACCGATCACGCTTCTCAAAAATAACACCGGCGCGACCGTGCTCACCGATGCCGACACAGGCCGGGCGCTTACTTCGTGGGATCCGGTCGGCATTGTCTACACGCACCATGTGAGGTTTCTCTTTATTTCCGATGCGGATATGGCGGAGCGGTACTGCGTCGCGGAGCTTTTCAGCCCGGCCTCACCGACTCCGTACCGTGCACTCTACATCGAATACAATCATGTGCTCGATTCCGCTGCAATGCGTGAGCGCGAAAAAAATCTCGTGAATGAAGCGTGTGCGAGAGTCCGCAGAAACCCCGAAGAGTATCTGAAGAAGTATGCGGTGACGCATATCCTCTGGAATCAGAAAGAGAGGCCGCAGTGGGTGGTGAAGGGCAAAGAGAAGCAGTTTGGATTTTCGCAGCAGGCGAGTGGGAGTGGGTGGGTGCTCTGGACCATTTCCCCTCTCCCCGCGGGAGAGGGTTAGGGAGAGGGGCAGATGAGCGGATCTGCTAGAGTAGTCACATGTCTGAGCGAAAATATTGGTACATTTTAATCTCAATGATCGTGCTCGTCGCGATCATTTTCGCACTACCACATGTTGTCACGGCTGTGCGGACGAACGGGGAGGGGTTGATCCGGATCATCTCCACGGACGACGGGTATTACCAGGCGCATGTCCGGGCGGCGCTGCTGGGGCGTTACGGTGAAGTGACCAACGGCATGACGGGTGGGAATCCCGCTGCGCGCGGAGCGGCCCCTGCGTTTTTTGAGATGATTGCGGGGACCGTTTTTGCTCCGCTGGGCCTGAAAGCGCCGCAGGTGATGATGATCCTGACGATTTTTGTGACGCCGCTGATTCTTCTCTTCCTCGCATCTTTTCTATTCATACTCTTTGAAGATCGCCGGATTGCGCTTGTGGGGAGCGGCCTCTACACGCTCGTTTTTTTGAGCACGCTCCAGAAGCCCGTGAACATGTCGCTGTCGCTCCCGTTTACAATCCTCTGCCTGCTGCTCCTTGCGTATATCTGGAAGAAACAGCAGCCGCTCACGATTGTTATCACCGGCGTGCTCTTCGGCATTCTTCCGAGTACCTTCGTCTGGAGCTGGACGTTTGTCTGGGCCGTGACCGCATGGCTTATTATTCTCACTTTTTTCGCGCCGCATATTGCAGATAAGCGCCGCAGAATTCTCTCCCTTCTCGCAGTACTCGGCGTCGCATTCATCGTCGCAGCGCCATTCCTGAAAGATTTGTTCCTCTCTACAGGGGATCCCATTTTCGCGGAGGCCGCTCTGCGCAGCACTCTCGTTCATTCGCGCAGCGTGGAATCGATTCCGCGGACGATCATTCTTACACTCCTCATTCTCTGCTCACTCGTGCTCGTGCATCGTGCGAAGTGGAAAGAATCCGCGTTGTTTCCTTTGGCTGCTCTACTCGGGATTTTTGCCTGTATGTACCAAAATCTCGTGCATGGGGTGATTCTCACTTTCTCGAGTCATTACTATCCTTTTGTATGTCTATCGGGGCTTCTGATGATGCTGTGGGCATGGTCGATAAAATTTATTCCTCAGAGACCGCAGCCACGGAGGGCTGCTGCTGGGTTTGTGCTATTACTTCCTCTTAGTGTAATTGGGCTCGCTTCGATTTTTCTCCTTGCCGGTCTCTACGACTATCGCTCCGCGTGGGACATCATCCGCGGCGAGTATTATATCCGGAACATTCAGCATCTTGCGCCGGCAGTACAATTTCTCGATGACGGTTACCGCTCTGCGGTTCTCACCGACAAAGTCTCCGCGCACATGGTGACGACATGGACCGACGACGACGTCCTCTTCACCGCGTACGTGAAGCATTTGCTCGTCAGTAATCAGGAATACGCAGAACGCTACTGTCTGACGGAAATATTCGATCCAAGTGGGCCGGATCTCCGGTGGCTCGGATCTGAGGTTACGGAAGATCAGAATCCATTGACGATCGCACAATGGCAGGAGACTTTTGGTGATATTTGTAAGCCGGTCCTTAAAAACCCTGCAACATTCCTGAAAAAGTACAACGTCACATTCCTTCTCTGGAACGAGAAGCTGCGGCCGGAATGGAAAATCGACCAAAGGCTCTTTACGCAGGTCAAAAGCGGCGAGGGGTGGAGTGTGTGGAAGGTGCGATGAGAGGTACACTGGTCGTATGGCGATTCTCGTAACAGGTGCAGGTGGATTCATCGGGTCGCACCTTGTGCGGCGCCTCCTCCATCTTGATCACGACGTTCATATTCTCGCGAGACCGGAGAGCATGCTGGAACGAATTGGCGATTTACTTCCCCGTATCAAACGTCATGACGGCGACATGAATGATGAGGAAGGTATTAAGCGCTGCATCGGGAAGGCCCAGCCGGACGGGATTTTTCATCTCGCGGCGTCCAACATTCAGACAGGGAAGCGTGCATCCGATGAGGACGTCGTTACGACGAATATTCTCGGAATGGCGAAACTTCTCTCCGTGACGAAGGAGCTGCCCTACAGCTTTCTGATTCACGCGGGTAGTTTCCTGGAGTACGGAATGAAGATGCAACCGATGACTGAGACGGATGTGTGTGAGCCTGCGGAGCTCTATAGCTTAAGCAAACTCGCTGCCACACTTCTCGCTGCTGCAGCGGGCCGCACTTCAAAAAAGCCTACACTCACGTTCCGGATCTTCACGCCATACGGAGCAAACATGCAGCGAGGGAGAATCATCGAACAGATTATCCGCTGCTCACTCCATAACGAAGACATCCCGCTCACGCAGCCGACGGTCACACGCGACTTCCTCTACGTCGGCGACATTGTTGATCTGCTGATTGAAGGGATGGAAAAGGCGAAAACGCATGCGGGAGAGATTTTCAATGCCGGGAGCGGTCAATCAACAACGCTGCAGACCATCGTCGATGAGGTTTTCGCGCAGACGAAGTCCACGAGTATCGTCCGATGGAACTCCTTTCCGCCGGTCCTGTATGATACGGCCACGTGTCAGGCGGAGATGAGTAAGACCTTCGCCGCTTTCCGCTGGAGGCCTGCTCACACACTTGCAGAGGGCCTGAGTGAGACGATTACAAGCTTTCAATCATGAGACTATGAAAAAGAAGATTACCTCCATCCGCGTTCCGTACGCGACGACTATCTTCGGAGCAGCCGAGAAGAAAGCTGTGATGAAAGTCCTCGCAGATCCGGGGAAGATTGTCGCCGGTCCGCGTATTGCAGAATTTGAAAACAAGATTGCCGAAATGTTCGGGAAAAAGTTCGGCGTGATGGTCAACTCCGGTTCATCCGCGAATCTCACAGGACTCACGATTCTCGATTTGCCAGAGGGGAGTGAAGTTATCACCCCCGCACTCACGTTTTCGACGACCGTGGCCCCGCTTCTCCAGCGCGGGCTTGTTCCGGTCTTCGTTGATGTTGAGATGGGAACGTATCAGGTAAATGTTGATCAGATCGAAAGCAAAATTACACCGAAAACAAAAGCGCTGATGATTCCATCTCTCATCGGCAATCTTCCGGACTTTGAAGCGCTCCGGACGATCGCCCGCAAACATAAATTGTGGCTGATCGAAGATTCCTGCGACACGCTCGGTGCGCGCTTCAAAGGCAAGCCGACAGGAACATACAGCGATCTTTCGACGACCAGCTTCTACGCTTCTCACATCATCACTGCAGCGGGCGGCGGGGGAATGCTCTGTCTCCACGACGCTGACCTTGCCCGCAAAGCCCGCGTGACTGCGTATTGGGGCCGGCAATCAACACTCTTCGGTGCGTACGAAAAATCCGAGGAACTGGAGAAGCGCTTTGCGGGTGTGCTCAACGGCGAACCCTACGACGCGAAATTCATCTTCAGCGAAGTCGGGTACAACTTCCAGCCGATGGAGTTACAGGGGGCGTTCGGTCTCGAGCAGCTGAAGCGCTACAAAGGTTTCGCCGCAACCCGCAAGAAAAACTTTACTGCGCATATGAAGTTTTTCGGACAATTCGAAGACCACTTCATCCTCCCCAAAACTCATCCGCACGCCGACACCGCATGGCTCGCATTTCCGCTCACACTCAAAGAGAACGCAGGCTTCACCCGCTTTGAACTCGCGCAGTATCTGGAAGAGCACGACATCCAGACGCGGCCGATCTTCACCGGCAATGTCCTCCGGCAGCCTGCCTTCGACGGAAAGCTCAGCGGCAAAGCAACAGAGTACCCCTGCGCCGACGCCATCATGCGGCGTGGACTCCTGATTGGCTGTCACCACGGGATCACGCCGAAGCATCTGAAATATCTGCAGTCCGTCTTTACTGAATTCCTGAAAATCCGCTAATCTTTATGAATATTCTCATTACCGGAGGCTGCGGTTTCATCGGCTCGCACTTCGTGCGGACGTGGTACAATCGGCATCCGGAGGACACCGTCTTCAACCTCGATCTCCTCACGTATGCCGGCAATCGCGATAATTTAGCTGACATTGAAGCGAACGAACGTCTGCTCGATATCGATGTGCGTCGCTATCACTTCATTCAGGGCAGCATCACCAACATCCAGCTCCTTGATGCGCTCTTTCAGGAATATCACTTCGATGTCGTCATCAACTTCGCCGCTGAGACGCACGTTGACCGCTCGATCATCAGCATGACCGACTTCATCAATACGAACGTCGGCGGGGTCCGTTGCCTCATGGAGGCTGTCCGTACCCACAAAGTTCCGCGCTTCGTTCATATTTCCACCGATGAAGTCTACGGCTCGGTCGATGCAGGAAGTGCCAATGAGGAAGCGGCGCTGAGGCCGAGCAATCCCTACTCTTCATCGAAGGCCGCGGCAGATCTGATTGTTCTTTCCTTCATCCGTACGCATCAGATGCCCGTCATCATCGTCCGCGGGTCCAACAACTACGGCACGTTCCAGTATCCGGAAAAATTAATCCCGCTCGCGATTTCGAATCTCATCGAGGGGAAGAAAATTCCGATTCATGGAACGGGGAAACATGTACGCAGCTGGCTGCATGTAGAAGATTTCTGTGATGCGATTGATTTGATTGCCCACAAGGCGCCGATCCGCGAAGTGTTCAATGTGTCCGCAGAGGAGAGGACAAATCTCGACGTGCTGGAGATTCTCACGAAGCATCTGAAGAAAGATTTGGCCGCTCACAGCGAACACGTGTCTGATCGCCCTGGTGCGGACACAAGGTATTCTCCGGACTCGACCAAGCTCCGCACGACACTCGGCTGGGCCCCGAAACGCAGCCTCGCAAACGATCTTCCGAAGGTTGTGGACTGGTACCTCGTGCATCAGGACTGGTGGAAAAAGATTAAAGAGAAGAAGGAATTTCAGGATCATTATGAGAAGCAGGCGAAGGGTCAGTGGTACTAAAAGAGCAGAAACCTTTCATATTTTAAAATCCAGCAGCAGCCCTCCGTGGCTGCGGGCGCGTAAGTTGCGCGTCTATCTTTCTGACGCCGCAGCCGGGGACGGTCCTGCGGGACCCCTGCGGGGGCTGCTGCTGGGTATTTATATTGAGGTACACTACCTCCGATGCAGATCACCGAATCTTCCCTCAAAGGCCTCTTCATCATCCAGCCTGAAAAGAAAGGTGATAGCCGCGGGAGTTTTACCGAGGTGCTGCGTATGGATCTACTAAAAAATGCAGGAATCAATCCTGAGTTCGTGCAGATGAATCACAGTACGTCGGCGCAGAATGTTCTGCGTGGCCTGCACTTCCAATGGGACGAGCCGCTCAGCAAATATATCCGCGTCATCAACGGTTCCGTCTTTATGGCCGCGGTCGACATCCGCAAAAATTCTCCGACGCTCGGCAAACATTTCACAGCAACGATCACTGCCGAGAGCCGGACGTGTCTCTGGGTGCCGGCGGGCTTCGCGACGGGGTTCTGCATGCCGGATGGTAGCGGCGAAGTCGAGTACCTTTACACCGCGTATTACAACCAGAATGGTGAGAGCAATATTCTCTGGAACGACCCCGCGATCGGTCTCCCGTGGCCGATCAAAGATCCCATAGTTTCTGAGCGCGATCAGAAAGCGGGGACAATGGCGGATTGGCTGGAGATGCCGGAATCAGACCATTTCCGGCTCTAATTGCTCTGGCCCTAGCCCCAATCCTGGCCCTATACTCGTTTTATGATGAACGGTAAGAGGATCATCGTCTTCCTCCCTGCTTTCAATACGGCGCTTCCACTCGCGATGACCCTCAAGGCCATTCCGCGACCGCCTGTTGATGAGATGATTGTCGTCGATGACGGAAGCAAAGACGCGACGGCGCAGGTCGGGCGTGAACTTGGTGCGACAGTCGTGAGTCACATGGTAAACAGCGGGTACGGTGCGGCGCAAAAAACAGGGTTCGCGGAATGTCTGAAGCGCAATGCAGATGTCATCGTAATGGTGCACTCTGATTTTCAGTACGACCCAAGACTCGTGCCCGAGATCATCGCGGATATTGTCGAAGGAAGAGCGGACGCATGCTTCGGATCCCGCATGCACCGCAAGGGCGACGCGCGCAAGGGTGGCATGCCATGGTGGAGATTCATCGCGAATGTCTGTCTTACTTTCATTGAAGATTCTGTACTGCAGCTGGGACTTTCCGAGTACCACACCGGCTACCGGGCCTACAGTCGCAGCGTACTGGAACGGATTCCGTACCTCCTAAACTCCGATAACTACGTTTTCGATACCGAGATGATCGCAGAGCTGCGCGCAGGGAATTTTCGCGTCGCGGAGATCGGTATCCCGACCCGCTATGCCGAGGAGTCCTGCTCTCCGACATTCTGGAAGAGCGTACGGTATGGTTTCTCAACGCTCGGAGTGCTGTGGAGTTACATCCTGCACCAGACCGGCATGGCAAAGAGTGCGAAGTTTGAGATCCGCGATCAGGTGCATGCTTCCATACAATCCACAAAACCTGCCGAAGTCGCCACGGTGCGCTAATGGTTCGTCGCCGCTCACCATGACAACAAAAACTGGTAAACTGCTTTTATGCGGATTGCATATTGTACAAATGTCCGGCTTCCTTCTGAGCGTGCCCACGGCCATCAGGTGGCTCAGGTGTGCGATGCGCTTGTCCACCGGGGTCACGATGTAACGATTTTCGCGCCTTTCCGTAAAAATGTCGTCAAACAGGATTACTGGAAATATTACGGAGCGAATAAGAAGGTGAAGCTGACGCATGTCGGTCGCTTCGACGCCATCGCGAGCTGGCTGACACCCGGTTTCATCGGACTCCTGACGATGAATATCATGCTCCGGCGCAGGCTTCGGAAAATACTTCCTGCAAAGAAATTCGATCTCCTCTACACACGCTCTCCCGCACTCCTCCGTCCACTGATCAAATCAAAAATTCCGGTGATCCTCGAGCTCCATCAGCTTCCGCGCAGAGGGAAGGGGCGATTTGTGAAGCTGTGCAATCGCTGCAAGCGCATTGCGTGTCTTACCTCAGCTATGCGCGACATACTCATTGCGTGGGGCGTGAACCGCAAGCTCGTGATTGCGGAGGGGGACGCAGTGGATCTTACCCGCTTCAAAAATCTCCCGTCACGCACAGCCGCGCAGAAAAAATTCTCCCTCACGACGGATCGTCTCGTCGTCGGCTATGTCGGGAGACTTAAAACTCTTGGCATGGATAAAGGCGTTGCGGTGCTTCTGCAGGCGCTCAAAGAACTCCGGCTGCAAAAGAAATTCTTCGGTTTCATCGTCGGCGGGCCAGCATCCGATGAAAAAGAATACGTGAAGATGGCGGCGAAGCTTGGATTAGATTCACACGACGTCGTCTTTACGGGGGAAATTCCTGCAGCCGATGTTCCTATGTCTCTTGCTGCATGCGATGTGCTCGCGATGCCCTTTCCCGATAAACCCCATTACCGTCATCACATGTCGCCGCTCAAAATGTTCGAGTACATGGCGGCGGGTCGACCGCTTCTCACGTCCGATCTCCCGACCGTCCGTGATGTGCTGGATGAATCGACTGCCGTTTTCTGCAAAGCGGGGGATGTGAAGAGTCTGGTGAAGGCTTTGCATTGGATCGCCGGTCATCCGAAAGAAGCAGCGGATCGTGCCAAAAGAGCGAAAGAACTCGTCAAAAAGCATAGTTGGGAGGAGAGGATGGAGAGAATACTTTCTCCTTCTCCCCGCGGGAGAAGGTTGGGATGAGGGGCGAAGGATGGCGGGAAAAGCTACAATGTCGCATATGCGTCTTATTAGCGTCGTCTCGGCCCGTCCCAACTTCGTGAAGCTCGCGGCGATTCAGC
>JACRJW010000002.1 GCA_016235605.1 Candidatus Uhrbacteria bacterium
CACGTTGTTGACGGAAACGCCGCCCTCCTCTAAAAACATCCCGATCGCGTCTTGAGAAGACACGGCAAAATCTGGCGACCAATTGCTATCGCGAAAAAACCATTTCGTGGTCGCATTGTAGCGCTGCAAAGGAGATGGCGCTGTGCGTGTGATGCCCTCAGACGCTGCATCGTCAAGCACATAGACGTCGGTCGTCTCAAGCTCGGTGATGTCCCCTCCTGAAGTTTTCAGCACTCCATAGGTTCCCATGAACCCACCGCCTGGACGCAGTTCATTGTTGTTCAAAAACAGCAGGAGCGCTGAAGTCTCATCTTCAACACCTACAAACGCTGGCAGGAGTCGCACAAGCGAACGCAAAAAATCTAACTCTCCCGTCAGCTCATCTACTTGAACACGTAATGGGTCCATGAGAGAGAGCATGGGACCGATCGTCGTGGCTTGTGACAGGATGGCCAGCTCTTGGGAGACCAAGTCCAACCGTGCAAACAAGAGATCTAGATCGTCGGCCGATGCACTTAACCTGGCAAGCATCGCACGTTTGGTTTCGGTTGATAGATCGCCAAAGGTGATGGTCGGCACAAGGCCCTCTTTCATTTGTGCCAAGTATTCGTCCGAGAGGCCTGAAAGTTGAACAAGATCTTCCCCCAGAACAAAAAATGGCCGCAGGGCTTCCACCAAATCGTGGCCTGAACGCATGATGTCAGCAACGGAGGCGATATCGGATCCAACAACCGGAAGCCAGGAAACAGATGAGAGGACAGGCAAGTAGCGCTCTGAAGCGGCAAAAGAATCCTCTGCCCTCCCGAGCGAAAAAGACGCTGTGCCAAAAGAAAACTGCGTGGCTTCTTCTTTGGCCTCCAGAAGGGCATCACGCGCATCCACGGCATGGGCAAAAACTTGTACCGCACTCAATACCACCACGGCCATCCAACACGTGACGACGATCCCGATGACGATCAAAACGAAGCACACCGTATGCGTCTGTGGATGCTGGCGTTCAAGATATGCTTGGGAGTGAGGCATGATCCTAGTATACCTCAAATGAACCACTGGCGGATTCCTTTTCCCGATCGTTTCCGTTGGGATCGCGTCGCGTGTCTCTTGTGGAGCATCACGGGGACCAGGGCGAGGGCGCCCACAAAAGCCTTAAGGCCTTGATCAAAAAAAACAACGTAGAGAAATCGCGCGGCTTCAGAGGGAAGAAACCACGGCAGAGCCAGCAGCGCATGCACGAATTCCACGTTCTTCAAAAGCATCAGCCACTGATTGCGGGTGGAATAAAAATTCCTGATGGAAGATTTTGTGCGCCAGTTGCGGATCTTCTGCAGGATTCCACTCTTCTCCGGACCGTACATCCCTCGATAATGGAAGGCTTTTGCTTGTGGGACATACAGCGCGTCCCAGCCGAGCTGCTGCAGGCGCCAGGCCAAATCCACATCTTCCTTATACGAAAAAAAATCGTGGTCAAAAAATTCATCTTTGTAGCGGGCCTCTTGCAGAGACAGCGCGCGATAGAGCACGAGGGCGCCACTGATGCCAAACACGGATTGAAGCTCATCGAATTGTCCCAGGTCCAGCTCTCCAGCTCCGCGGTCGGTCACAGTGAAATTGTGGTGGGGATTGAGTCCTGTGGAGTCGATACGATCTGAGTGGACCGTCTCTTTGAACACCTCGTCCGCCAGATTCTCCCCAAAAGCCCGCATGAGCTTTCCCCCAAAACTCCCACACTCGGGATGGCCATTCACCTGTGCCAGGAGTTCCTCCAAGAAGGTCGGAGTAAAAATGATGTCTGGATTTGTGACCAGGATAAATCGATCCTTAATTTCTCCTGAAGACCAGTGTTCAATGGCGTAGCGGATGCCTTGGTTATGCGCGGTCGCAAATCCGAGGTTCCGCGCGTTTCGAATCAGGACCACGTCAGGATAGTGTTCACGGAGGTAGGCTTCAACCCTGTCGTTGGATCCGTTATCGATCACAACCACATTGAAATCCCTGTACGTCTGGACCATAATGGATTTCATGAGCTCTGGGATGAACTGCATGGAGTTCCAAGCGACGATGTTGATGCTGACTTTGGGAGTCATAATGTTTGTATGGTAACACAAACTATAAGGCTGGGAGCTTAGCTCCCAACTCAAGCTGATTTTACAGTCTAAGTTGGGAGCTTAGCTCCCAATTGTCACCTATGAAATTCGATGCAATCATTTTCGACTGGTCAGGGACCTTGAGTGATGACCGGCGGCCCGTCTATGAAGCCAACATCGGGATGCGGGCGCACTATGGACTTCCGTCCAATACGTTTGAAGAATTTTTTCACACGACCAGAATGACGCCGATTGAGTTTTTCCGCGAGAACGGCATAATGGATTCTAGCGATGAGATCTACGCGCTCTATCGAAAATTCTTTGCACAATCCCTGGAGGCTGGCGTGCGCCCAAGTGTTTACCCAGAAGCTCACGAGGTTCTCTCACACCTGAAAAACGCAGGGATTCCAACGGCTGTCGTGAGCTCGCATCCAAACATCTTTTTGAAACAAGAGGCACAAGAGTATCTGCTCGCGCCGTTTTTTGAGATCCTGCACGGTGACGCGCGAGACAAAGTCTCGGCGCTCAAAGACGTCTGTCAAATCCTGGGAGTTGAGCCAGGACGAAGTCTGTATGTGGGTGACACAACTCATGATATACAATCAGCCCGCGAGGCGGGACTCACAACAGCAGGAGTCGCCACGGGTTACCACACGCAGGAGGCTCTTGAATCCCAGAGCCCTGATCATTTGTTTCTCAACCTCTTAGACCTTCTCCCTATCATCTAGTATGAACCATGAACGCCCAAAAGTCGGAACCGCTGTCATCATCGTCAAGGACGGAAACGTTTTGATGGGACGACGCAAAGGAGCGCACGGAGAAGGAACCTGGTGCCCGCCCGGTGGGCATTTGGAATTTGGAGAATCGTGGGAAGAGTGCGTACGGCGAGAGACCATGGAGGAAGCTGGAATTGAAATCCAAAACGTGCGGTTCGTAGGTGCCGTGAATAATCACGAGCCTGATTGGGGTACGCACTACATCACGCTGTTCATGCAAGCAGAGTATCTCAGAGGCGAAGTGAGAAACTGTGAACCAGAAAAGTGTTCAGGCTGGGAGTGGTTTAGCTGGGAGCAACTTCCCTCTCCCCTATTTGCTCCTGTCGTAAACTTCCTGCGCCAGGGCTATCACCCCCTTGCCCGACGACATGACAAACTCGTTCGCGACAAAATCGTGGAGATCATCCAGGCCGCTGGTGGAGTGGCGGACTCTTACACGGCTGACGACCAAGAGTACAAAGATCGACTCCAAACGAAACTCTGCGAGGAAGTCCTTGAATATCTAGAAAGCGAAGAACCTGAGGAGCTTGCCGACATCCTTGAAGTCGTCCAAAGCCTCACGGCTCTCACGGGGACGAACCGCGAACAGCTCCAACTCATCCAATCAAAAAAACGCGAGGAGCGCGGAGGATTTGAAAAACGAATCGTTCTCACAGAGACCCGATGACTCACCGTGCCCAGGAGTGTTGAAAAACCGTCAGGAAGGCCGCGTTCATCTTTCGCCAGGCACCATGCCTGTTTCTTGCGGCCTGAGTGACGAGGGGCGCCGGGTAGGACGGTTGGGAATCAACGATGGTTGGGGCGACCCCGTGTTTTGAAACAGTCCTGGGCACGGTGAGGCGCACAAAACTACCTCGCCTTCTTTGTCACATGAAACCCAAGATATTTTCCCAGCATCAGCCGTGTTTGGGCGTCGATGGCCGGGAAAGAACCAAACAAAATAAACGTCACGGGAAGAAGAATCCATTGGAGGAGCATCACGATCCACCTGTGAGACCGCACTTCCTGTGGCCGGCGCGGAAGCAGCGTGAAGGACATAGCCGCGGAAATAAAGACACCGATCATGGCCCACTGCATGATCTGCTCCAGAGTAAACGGCGCGGCCTGGATGAGCGCATTGGTTTCTCCCTTTGCGACCCACAGAGGCAGCCAACCCAGAACAAACATGGTAATGGGCGCCGTGGCCCACGTGTACATCCCTTCGACGTGATTAAAAAAATAACGGAACTTCTTCAAGCGTGGAATCTGCTTGTCGTGTTTGAACCCGTGGACGAGATACGGTAAGTGCTCCACGCCCCACGCCCAACGCCGCATCTGGACATAGAGACCCTTGAGAGATTCCAGATACGTTTTGCCAGAAACCGCGTCCATCGAAACCGGCAAGAAGACCGGCGTCACACGATAGTCCCCGTGGTAATGCAAAAACGCCTGCATGAAAATCCGCGAATCCTCACTCACGATATCCTTCTGCCAGAACCGCACGTCGCGCAACATCTTCCAGGGCATGGAGTGGGACGAAAACGTCCAGAGCCGATCCGGCCGCGTGAGCTCACCAAACAACCAAAACGTCGTGCCAAACGCCGCGATGCGCACAGGCGCTGAGGCTCTCCAGATGTTGTTGGAGAACAACGCGATCGGCTGATACGAAGATCGCGTGGGCTGTGGAACTGTACAATAGAGATAGGTGAGGTAGGAAAAATATTGGGGATGCGCAATCGTGTCGATATCAAATGACGAAGCGATGAACTGTTCATCGGGGATGTCGGGATAGTTGCTTTGCAAAAATTTCTCCACTTCGTGTCCCATCCAGTTCAAATTGGATCCCTTTCCAGGAATCTCACCTGGGAGACCTGCTGGATGGACCGTGACGATCAACTCTTTGAAAACGTTGTCAAATTCTTTTTTGATGCGAGCAATGTGTTTTGCAAATGCTCCTGCGTCCGCCTGCTCCCCGCCCAAAATAACCATCATCCGATCATGAGGGAAACGATTCTCTGTTAAGGATCGTAGCGTCTCACGAAGGATCGTGTAGTCTTCCCTGTAAGTCGGGAGAAAAACCAGATGGTAGATGTCTCGCGCCTGCGGCAGATCGGCAAGCTTGGCCTGCCAGTTGACGCGCGACGTGTCGCGGTGCCGTTTCCACGAAATCAAGACGAAAATATTGAAGTACAGCACGCGATAGAGCCACAACAAATCAAAAATGAGGATGAACACGATCACCCATAACGGTTGGACGAAGGAGAGCAGAAGCGCCATTGAAAAAGTCCCCCAAACCAACAGGCCGGGGAACATTTCCCAAAAACGTAAGTTGCCGTACTGGTAGCGCTCCGTCATTTGAGAGACCTTTGCAAAACTCGATGAGATTGCGTTGAACGGGCTGTCGAGCCCCACGAAACGTAGGTTATCTACGTAGAGTGGGGTCGACGGGTGCCCGTGAGACGCAAGATCGCGAGTTTTGCGGAGGTATCATTTATTTATCGGAGGAAATATCCTTCTTGAGGCGGTTCAAGAATTGATGCGCGTGTTCTTTGCCACCGAGCCCAAAGGCCAGTCCACCCGAGAGCGCCAACATGGCAACGAGCCCCGTGAACAGCACACGGATCAGCTCAGGGGCAATTTGGAGCTGGACCATCGCGGCCATGAAACTAAAGATAAGAATCGACCACTTGGCAATGCCGGAGAGAAATTCCGCCGACGCCAGCTGGGCGGCCTCCACGGCTGACTTCACGACGTTCTGCACAAAATTTGCAAGCAGGATCCCAGCCAACAAGATAATCACCGCGATGATGACGTTTGGGATAAACAGGACAACCCGTTTGAGATAATCCGTGACTTGATCCCAGCCCAACACGTCCGTGGCGGCGATGAGGGCGATAATCATGAAGAACCACTTCACGATCCATCCCAAGAGTCCGCCAATATGCAGACGCAGCCCCACGCGCTCAAACTGATGCGTCAGCTCGAGTTTCTTTGCGATCTCATCGATACGCAAAAGGGCGACCACTTTCTCGATCACACTTCGCAACACCATGGCCACGATGAGGCCAATAAGGAACACCAGGACCGCACCGACCACGTTTGGAAGGTACGCAACGATCGTGTTCCAGAGCGAAAGCAGTGGGCCCTGAAGCACTTGGTAGGAAAAAGGCATAGAGAGAACATAGAAAGTGAATTAATGATTACTGGAAATGTACCATTTTTTGTGGATGTTCAGCTACGGGCTTATCCCCACGTCTGCCAAACGGGGCTTGGTGATGTTCGGCGGGCGGTTGTATGTGGGCAGAGCAAACGCGGCAGGATCTTGAATAGGCATTGAATAAAGGAGCTCCTTCAGGGAGAGCCTCTTTGGATTCTCGATCCCACGGATCGGGAGAGAACGCGCAAAAGCAATCGCATTGGCAATCGTGGTACTGACTCGACTTGCCGTAAAGGAACCGGGGCCTGTGACAACAAGGACGCCTGTCAGTTCCCCAAGAGGCACCTCCCACCTGTGCATCGTCTCATGGATCGTTTTGAGGTACTGCTCCGGTAAAATACAGGCAACCCGTTCCCGGACGATCTTGTGATTTTCAACGATCGCAAGCGTCAGGGAATCCATGTTCTGGGCGAGAATGGCGAGTTCCATACCCTAGGAATGTAACCGATCGATCATCACGACTTTCTCACCGTTTAAGACCGAGAACAGAAACCGATCCGCGACCTGGCGGCGATCCAAAAATTCGTCCTTGGGCATGAGGGTATAGTTGATCTCGTAGGGGATCTCAGATTCAAACTTGCTGATCATCTTTTCCAGATCCGCCTGCTTGATCGCGCCGACAATCAAAATATCGGTTGGGATATCAGGAGCATCAACGAATCTCCCCGTGAAGGCAAAATAATCGATACGGCCTTTCTCTTGGATCTCTTGGACAAGATTCTGCTTCAACAGAATCTGGACTTTCTGGAACAAAGAACGCAAATCTTCGTACAAAATAAAATCTGTGTTCACCGAATAATATTTTTTCTTCTCGGAAAGTTTTTTTATGTGCTTCTCTGAACCAAGTTTTTCAACAATGAGGTTCAACTCAACCAAATTTTTCAACTCGCGCCGGACTGAATTGAGTTGGGCGCCCACTCGACGTGTGAGTTCGCGCACGAAGAAGGATTCCTCAGGATGTTGGAGAAAAAGCGCCAAGAGGTGCGCTCGCGTCTTTGAACCAAACATCTGTTCAAGCTTAAACGGTTTTTTGCTCATAATGGCTTCATTTGCGCCTTGAATCGATCCGGGTATAATGTACACAAAGCTGGGAACGAGAGCAAATGGTATGGCAAGTGAAATCAAAGCGGCACAGTACGAACCTCAATCGCCTGATGAGCATATCCGAGGGGTCTCGATCCTTCTTCCGGTCCAGGATCGAGGAGGTTTTGTATTCATGCTCGCCTACACAAAAAAAGAAAATGCAGATGCAGAACTGTTCCTGCAGATCTTGAATGACCAAATCCACCGCTTGGCGGATTCTTTCGGAAAAGAAGCCAATCCCCAGCATCGCTTTGAACAATTCCTTGGTGCACTGAATGAGACTCTCTCCTCACACGTGAGAGAAGGCCGCTTCCTGCTCCCGATCGAACACGTCCATGCCCTGGTGGGCGTTGCTTCTTCACGCCAAATGTTTCTTTCAGGGACCGGCGAGCTGACGGCTTTGTTCCTGCATAAAAAACCCTCACAGCGCTATCAAATCTTTAATCTCTTCCGCGGCATCCAAACAGAGCAGTCGCTCCCTACGTGGGAAAAAACCTTTGCCGTGGTCTTGGATGGCGACCTCCATCCCGGTGACGTATTCTGTGTCTGCGACCGTGACCTCCAACAGGCCATCCCTCCCGAGGAATTAAACCAAATCCTCTGCACCCTCCCTCCGGTGAGCTCCGTTGAAAAAATCCGCCAGTACTTTTCGCACAAGGACGGATTCCTCCTCACCGTCGTCAAAGTATCCGGACCAGAATCCTCTGCCAGCTCCCTGGACGCTCGAGGGGCGGTCCTCAAAGCCGACGTGTCTGTGGACGAGCTCCAGCGCATGGAGTCCGAAACGCATGATCTCCTGGAAGACCAGCGACCAAAACTCTCCTCGCTTATCCAGTCCATCATGCGCTGGATCAAAAATCCTTCCAGCACCAAATCGCGGATCCTCCAAGATCTCAATGCGCGTGATTCCGCCATGGTGGCCATCAAACGTGTGGGGCGCATCATCTGGCGTATCATGTTTTTCCTCGGCAAACGCTCTTGGAAACATACGAAGCTCACGATCAAAACTCTCGCGAACCCGCAGGAACGCGCACGGCTGAAAAAGCGTATCCGCCTGAACAAAGAAACGGGCCTGGAATACATCCGCTCGCTGATCCACCGAAGCCAGCGCATTCCCCGAGCCACGCAATTTTTGATCCTAGGCATTGGCGTGGCCGTCATTGTGCTCACGATCGGCATCTCGTTCCTTTCGGAGTCCCAGGCGCGATCCGCAGAAGAAAAAACCTATCGAGAACGCCTCACGACAATTGATGACCTGATGGAACGCGCCGCGGGCGCCGTGATCTACAAAGACGAAGACCAGGCACGGAATTTGTACGTGAATGCGCAAACCATGATTGCGGAACTTCCCACCGATACGCCTGAACGCGCGTCTAAGGCAGCAACGCTGAACGCGGATCTTGAAAACGCCTTGGATGAAATCCGACATTTGGTCACGATCCCCAATCCTCCTCTCTTGGGAGACTTGGCAAACTTAAGCGACGGCGTATTCGGAAATAGCCTGATCCAACGCTCTGGAGCGCTGTATGTCTTTGGCTCCGATGGCCGTGTCTATACCTTTAACCGCGAGAGCAAACGCTTCGAGGTCGTGATTGGCGACGAGGCCAAAGGCGTTCCCGCTCTCTCCTCTTCTGAGGAAGAAGGGCGTCTCTACTTCTTAGGCCAAGACGGCGCCGTCTATTTCGTATCTGCTGAGGACGCCACCCTTGAAGCCACGGGGGCTGGCAATGCCGCATGGGTGGACATGGAAGCCTACGCCAATCGCCTCTATGTCCTTCGGCCTACCTCCCGCGGGCAAGAAGGACAAATCCTCCGTTTCGACCGGAGCGGATCGAAGTTTTCAGGCGAATCCAACTGGATTACGTCGCGCACGGTTTCCTTTGACGCTGCCATCTCCCTTGCTGTCGATGGGAATGTCTATGTACTCATGAAGGATGGAGGCGTGACTCGATTTGTGAGCGGGAGCGAGGAAGGATGGAACGTGGGTGTGGTGGATCCGACGATCACAAGCGCCACAAAAATCTGGACGAATCCAGAGAGCAAGTACCTCTATATCTTGGAACCTGCCACCAATCGCTTGATCGTGTTTGAAAAAGAAAGCGGAGAATTCGTGGTACAATATCGTTCGGGCGCTTTTGGCGATCTCACCGATTTCGTGGTTGACGAACAGGGCTACACCATCTATCTTTTAGCAGGATCGAAAATTTATTCCATCGCCGCAAGTCACATCAAATAAATACCTGTAGTGAGCCTGCCTGTGGTGAGCTCAGTCGAACCATCGAACTATGAAACTGCATCATTGGATCGTCCTTCTCATTGCTCTTGTGGTTGTGGGCGGCTTGGTCCTGTGGCCAAAATTCCAAAGTAAAGACGTCTACACGGATGAACTCACGGGCACGTGGCGGGCGGAAGGGACAAGCGAAAATGATTATCAGTGGTGGATGGAGTACACGTTTGAAGACCACGACTACACGCTTGCCACGGATTCCTACTACAAAGAAAAAGGGACGTACCTGATTACCGAACGGTTCCTCGACGGGTCCATGACCGTGAAAAAAACCTTTAGCGATGGGAGCAAGGAATATGAAATCGTGGTCGTGACGACCGATGATCCTGATGTGATTCAGCTTGATGGGGCCATCCTGAATCGTGTCAAAAAATAATCAAAAATCCCACCCTGAGCGTATCGAGGGACGGGATTTTTTGTTCTTACTTGATCGTGGCTTTGGCTCCCGCTTCTTCCAATTGCTTCTTGATCGTCTCAGCGGCTGCCTTGTCGACGCCTTCTTTGACGATCTTTGGAGCGCCGTCCACCAAGTCCTTTGCCTCTTTCAGGCCAAGACCCGTGATCGCCCGCACCGCTTTGATGGCGTTAATCTTGTTCTCTCCGGCGGCCGTCAGCTCCACATCGAAGCTGGTCTTTTCTTCTGCGGCGGCAGCGCCAGCGGCAGGACCGGCAGCCATCATCATGGCAGGAGCGGCAGCGCTCACACCAAATTTCTTTTCGAGCACTTTGACGAGTTCTGCCAAATCGAGCACAGACATTTTTTCAATCGTGGAGACGAGGTCCTGGAACTTGGCTGGAACCTCGATGGGTGTTTCATCGGACATAGGTTGTAGGTGTTAGGGAATAGGGATTAGGTTGTAGGTGGTTAGGTGGCTAGGTTTTAGCCGTCTTCATCGCGTTGAGAACGTAGACCAATGAGCGGAGGTTTCCGGCAAGGACATTGACGAACCCAGAAATGGGTGCGTTGAGAGAACCGACGAGCTTGCCAAGAAGCTCTTCGTGGCTCGGCAAAGTTGCGAGTTGCTTGAGTATCTCGGATCCCACGAAGGCCCCTTCGAGGATGCCGCCGATGATCTTCACTCCTTCGCGATCTTTTGTGAACGCGGCCATGAGCTTTGAAGGGGCGATCTCGTCTTTGTAACCAAGCGTGGTGAGGATACTGCCGACAAGATCTTTCTCCGGAACCGCGAGACCGTTTTTCTCAAGGGCTCGCGTGAGCAGGGTCTTCTTGGCAACGACCAGTTCGACACCTTCTGCGCGGCCTTTTTGTCGCAGGGCATTGGCGTCGTCCATGGTGTAACCAGAGACGGACGTGAACACCGCAGACTTAATGCGCGAGAGTTTATCTGTGAGCTCCGTAAGGATTTCCTCTTTCTGTGCACGTGTTTTGGGCATAGTTGTTCGACCTTTAGGTAATAAAAACTGCTGACTTGCGCCGCAGTAGAAAAAAGGCCGAAACCTTTCACCTCGACGAGACTTATGGCCTAAGCCAACTCGTTGTCTACGGCAAATCTTCAGTTCGATGAAAGGATACTAAATGGCTGGTTTTCTGTCAATGTGCCTGGATTGGGGTCAGGTCGGGCTACGGGCTTTTTTTGAATGCGGACATTTTTTCGTATATACGAACTTTCGTCCGCACAAAAGAAAACGGCCGCTCGTGGGAGCTGCCGTCCGCGGTCAGGAAATGACCCGAAAGTAGATGATCGTCACGTCGTCGGCAACAGAAGCCAGACGCGAACGGGTATTTTCAGCAACCTCCAAAAGCGAGATGGCGAGCCACTGGTCACGGAAGTATTTGAATACTCGCTCGACGTACCGATTCCCTCCATCAGAGCACAGGGCAAACACGGTCCACTTTGGCACGGTGGAAATTTCAAACGTCCTCACCTCCGGCTCATGCACCACGGCCGGCTGATACTCCCAGTCGCCGAACACGCGCGTGGGGATCAGGCCCCCACACCATCCTCGCGCTGTGTGTCGGAACAACCTCGGCGAGGACAACGTCCACCGATCTACCCAGGGTGGAAGGACCGCGAATTTCTGTTCATCGATGAGAGGTTGCAGGCGTGTACGCTCCTTCAGATCACAACCATTGTGATCGCGTGTCAGCTGTGTGAAGCCTGTGGGATCGTCATCTGCGACATAGAGTCGACAATCCCCTGTTTGCGCCAGGACGACCTGCCCTTCCAGGACCGTCAGGCAACTTGCCACAGCGCCTACGTCCAAGTATGCGAACAGGTGTCTACGCTCTGCGAGCGGACGAAACTGTGCGTCTACCCCCTGCGCCACCGCGTCGAAAATCTTGGGAAAAAATGTAGGATCGGGAAACTTCGCGAACTGTTCGCGAAGGCCTCCTGCGACCGCCTGGGCAAACCGAGCCACCGTGACAGACTTCTGATGGCTGCGACCTTGCTCGTCTACCTCACTGCCATGCCCATCAGCGATCGCCGCGAAGAACGGTCTGCCACCTCCCGCTTGCTCGATCGCGTAGGCGTCTTCCGTCGGCCCGCCCCTCACAAAAGGAGCGCAGACCACGATGTATTCGACCTTCATGGTTCACTCCTTCTATGACGAAACATAGTCCCGTTGATTCAGGACCTGACATTGTTCTCTCTTCTCGTCTTTTTGTCAAAATACGTCTGGATTGGGGTCAGGTCGGGTTATGGGCTTTTTATTGCGAGAGATTTTCGTATATACGAACTTTCGTCCGCACAAAAGAAAACAGCCGCTCGGAGGAGACGGCTGATTCTTCAACCGCAAAGAGCGCGGGAGCGCTCTTAACAATTGATCACCGTCCCCACGAATCGTTCGCCCTCGAGCAGTCCATCGAGGTTTGAAATATTTTTTCCATTCAAAATCGCCACAGAAATTTTAGAGTGATGCGCCAGGCGCGAGGCCACCGGGTCAAACGGGACGTTCATCCCTGGATCCCACTCGTTCCCTACCATCTTGCGAAACTCTTTCCAGGTGATGTTGCAGATGACTTCTGCGTCTTTGTGCTTGCGAGGGTCTTTGTTGTAGACGTAATCGATGTTGGAAAGGTTCACAACGAGTTTGCTCTTGAGGCGTTTGGCCAAACGCGTGGCTACGTAATCGGTCGACCATCCAGGTTTCCATCCAGCCGCGACAAGCACAGGCTTGGTCCAGTGATGAAACGATCCGGTTGGATCCTTAATCATGACGGGATGCGCCACGTCGCGCAACACGGTACGCACCAAATGTCCGTTCAAACGCGTCGAGTGGATGCCGAGCCAGTCAAGGTCGTCGCGTGTGAGTTTGCCAACGTCTCGAGCAGCTTCTTGATAGTGACGCGCAGTGCCTCCGCCGCCCACAACGACCACGAAACGCCAACCGAGTTTGACGTGCTTGTGGATCAACTCCCGAAAATCTTTCAGAAACGCGACATCAATGTTGCCATTGGGGACGACGAGTGAACCGCCGACAGAAATGACCAGCGTCGAAGGTTTGAGAGAGTTGGAGTGGGTCATAGAAAAAATCGCCGAATGGCGATTTAGGATTCCTTCGCTTGTTTAATAATCCAGTTGGTTGTCAGAGAAATGATCCAGAGCAAGAGGGCTGCCAAAAGGGCGGGAGTGAATCCTTCCACGACAAAACCTTTGACGATCGTGGAGACAAGCCAAATCATGAACGCGTTCACGACAAAGGTGAACAGACCGAGTGTGAGGATCGTAATGGGGAGCGTGAGGATAAAAAAGAGCGGACGGATGAGAGCGTTCACGAGTCCCAAGACAAGGGAGGCAATGAGCGCACTGTAGAATGTATCTACGCCGAATCCCGGGACGACGTTGGCGACCAAGAGGAGTGCAAGGGCGTTGATGATCCATCGGAATAAAAGATACGACATATTATTCTGAAAATTTCTTTTTAATCTCCTCGACGTTGTTTTCAACTTCGGAAAGTTTTTTCTTGAGCTCACTGGCGAGTTCCAAGCCGCGCTCAAATTGTTTCAACCCAAGATCCAGATCGAGCTGGTCTTGAGAATCAAACCACTGTGTGATTTTTTCAAGTTCCTCAAACGCCTTGGCAAAGTTGATGGGTGATTTTTTTGTCATACAAGCCTTTGTTGACCCTTCCCGCTGACGTGAGAAACTCTCGCATCGGCCGAACCTGCGGCAAATTGTACCTGAATCTCGGCTCCCACCTCAAGAGTCGAGACGTCTGTCAATACACGACCGAGGGTCCGAACGATACTGTACCCACGAGCAAGAACACGCTTGGGATTCAACTCTTTGAGAACGCGCTCGTGAGATCCAAGGCGATCTTTCAGTCGAGAAAACCACAAACTCGTTGTTGACGCGAGAGCTTCAGATAACCGTACAAGACGATCTTTTTGGCGCTCCAAAATAAAACGGATGCGATGCGTTGCCTCATCGATCACTTGGCTACGCTCACGAATGGCGTCTTCCATCCGTGCCACGAGGTGATCTTGAAGCGTTTCGATTTCATAACGCACCTCGTCGCGTGATGGCGCCACGCGCTCGGCGGCGTTGCTTGGCGTCGATGCACGGACATCGGCCACGAAATCTGCGAGCGACTCATCACGCTCATGGCCCACAGCACAGACAACGGGAATGGTTGAGGCGTAGATGGCACGCGCGATCGCCTCGTCGTTGAACGCATGGAGATCTTCAAGCCCTCCACCGCCACGAGTGAGAACAATCACGTCGGGGCGCTCTCTCAAAGCATTCAGATCGTCAAACGCACTCACGATCTCTGAAACGGCTTCACGACCCTGGACGTGGACGTGACAAAACAAAATCTGAACACCACTCCAACGGTTATTCAAAATGCGCAAAAAGTCACCATACGCCGCGGCGTCTCGTGAAGTGATGAGGCCGATGCGCTCTGGGAATCTTGGCAGTGGTCGCTTGCGCGAGGCATCAAACAATCCCTCGCTCTCCAGTTTTTTCTTGAGGAGCTCGTAGGTACGTTTGAGCGCGCCTTCTCCCACTGGCTCGACGTCTGTCACATTCAACTTGAACGTCCCGAAACGCTCGTAGATTTTCGGGGCGCCTTTGACTTGCACACGCATCCCGTCTTCGATCGCGGTCTTCAACTGCCAGGTGGTCATGAAACATTTGAGCAGAGCTTGATCTTTCTCATCCTTCAAATCAAAGCTGACCCACTTCCCTTGTGACACCTTGTAATCAGACACCTCGCCCTCGATCACAAAATCCGTCGGGATCTGCCCGAGGGAAACATTTACGAGTTCAAGATACTGGGAGACGGAAAGAGATTGAGACATAGGCCTCTGAAAAACTTGATGAGATTGCGATGCACGGGGAAGCCAGCCGCCGAGGCGTAGCGATAGCTACGTTGAGGTGGTGGCGGGGCCCCGCAAGTCGCAAGATCGCAAGTTTTGCAGAGGCCTCATGTACCGAAGAATACAGGTTGATAATACTGCACGAGCAGCCAAAGACTCACGCCAAGAATCAAGTGTGACACGATCGTCTCGACCCAGACATGCTTCCCTTCTTTGAGTCCAAATGCTCCAAGGCCGAGCGCTGGGTACACAACGAGGTTCGCCACGATCCAGCTCAGAACTGCGTACACAAGCAGCGACAAAAACGTGTACGGCGCGTGAGTGACAAACAACCAGCCGCGCTCGACAAACGTCACATAAATAATCCCAAACAGAAACCCGACGATGATGTGCAGAAGCAGGCCGATCAAAAAGACCTCGTGCTTATGACGAATCTTGAATCCAAAAATCGTCTTCACGTCAATGACGAGCGGCGCCTCTGGCATCGGACCTTTTTGTGTGACCTCAAGCAAAATCGCCGGAATCGCAAACGCGAACGCGACAAGTCCTCCCAATGATCCACCGAGTAGGTAGTTCATAGACGAAAAATTTACGAGACAGTAATCTTCAACCTTGTATCAAGCGCATCTGCAACCTTATAAAGAAAACTAATCGTCGGGTTGTAGCTGCCCGATTCGAAACGAGAGATGGCCGACTGTTTCGTACCAACACGCTGTGCAAGATCATTTTGAGACAAACCGTTCTTCAGTCGTCTCTCGATCAATTTTTCAATAACCAGAAACTCAGGCCCAAGTTCATCGTAGGCCTTCTTGATTTCTTTGTTTTTTAACAGTTCGGATTTAAATACTTTGTAAGATTTCATATAATGAAATATAACGGATATGTTATCCTTCGTCAAGCAGTTTCTTTTTGCTCAACGCAACGCTTAATTCTCTTTCTGGAATTTTTTGAGACTTTTTGACAAAGCCATGAACGAGAATAGCTCCGTGGCTATGGAACGCGTAGAGGATCCGCACCTCCTGCACCCCACGAATACGCAGCTCAAAAAGTCCACCCATGAGTGGTTTACTGTGCGGCATTCCAAGTGTATGACCAAATTTCGTAAGTAAGTCTATCGTACGCAAAACCTTTGCAATCGTCGACTGATCAAGTGAGGAAATAAACTTTTCTATTTTCTTGTCGAAAAAATGAATCTCCATAATGAGGAAATTTCTTTTACGGACTCAGTACGATGACCACTTTCCTCCCCTGTGTAATCTCACCTCCGTTGTTCCAATCGTGCATCGCATTCATGAGCGTGTCAAAGTCGTAGAGGTACGCCTCACCGCGATAGGTACCTGGATCGTTCACGATAAACTGATCGTCCTGTGTAAACCCACGGATGACGAGCATATGATAGACAGGGCCAGGAGCAGTGAAATAGGGATTGTGAAGTTCACGCCCAGCAGCCGGGACGATCACGGGGTGACCGAGTGCGAGTTGTGCCTTGATGTCGTCGATCGTTGGGTCAATGATGAGCTGTGTCGTATAGCCAAACATGAGCTCGGCAAACGTGGCGACTTGTTCGGCGGTCGTGTCCTCGTAAAAACCAAACAGTTCTTTTTCAAACGCGACGATCTGAAGGATATCTGTGTCTGCTTGATCGGCATTGATCAGTCCCTCAGGTGAGCCTTGATAAAACTGCTGCACCATGTAGACACTCGCCTCCTCGCAGGCTTCTTGATACGGCACGTCCCAGTTCCCCTGCGGAGCCTGGGGCGTGAACGGGACGGCGAGGTTGACGGCGGTGAGTTGCGTTTCGTCGGTTGTGTCTTCATTGACTGATAGGTCGGCTGGGACGGATGAATCTGATGGGATTTCTTCGATTGCTTCTTCTGTTGATTCATCCACCTCGTCTACCTTTTCCACCTGATCCACCTCATCCACCTTCCCCACCTCTTCGTATCCCACCGCCTCGGGCAACACTGGCGCCGTCACTTCCCGATACCACTGCATCACATCCACACGCTGGGTATACAACGCAGCGCCAAAAGCGATCAAGAGAATGATGGCTGTAACAAACAGTCGAATCGTTTTCATAGACAGACGCCGACGTCATCAACAACATCGCTACAGAGCAAGCCTGCGGGGCACTGGGAATCCGAAGTACACTCACAATACTCCACACAGACTTCAATGCACGGGGCGTCTGGCGTGGTACGACAGGCAGAGCCGCAGGAGTTCCATGTGCCGCCGGAAGCCGTACAAGAATCTTCTGTGAGAACCTCACGCGTGCCATCCTGTGGACGGACAGACGTGTCCTTGTCGCGTCCGAAATCTTTCGATGCACTCAAGATGACAGCGACGATAAGCACGAGAACAACAAGAAGTCCAAAAATGTAAAAAAACTTTTTCATAAACTCGCATGTTCACGAACCCAACGTTGAAGTTTGTGCGTCGCGCGGACATCGTCTTCATTGTACTCGAGAATCTTTTGCAGGAGCTTGGGCGTTTTCTTTTTAAGCCACTCTTCAAACCACAGGACCGAGTTGGCGCCGCCGGCATCTTCACTCCTCCAGCTAAACCCAATATAAGCCGCTAAATCTTTCAGCGAATAAAACGACAGCGGAAAAATAATCGCTGGACGGATGAGCTCGAGCAGATCGATCATGTTTTCCTCAAGCGCTTGGCGAGCGATTTCTGAGATGCCATACTTGGCCGCGAAGCGATTGACGACCTCTTGCTCAAACCAACCGTAGTGATAGATCGGGCAGTCCATGTGGCCTTCCACGAACGCCACAAACTCCTTCCACATCTGTTCTTCTCGCGCAGGAGACTGAGCCATAAACGAATGGTACTGTTCTCCCTTGCCGCTTACCTCGAGCACACCAAACAAATAATCAAAGTCACGCAGTGGATCGCTCTCGATGTCAAAAAATAATTCCACGTTCGCCTCTGGCATCTTCACGTCACGACGAATCATGTGCCGACCCTCGCGGATGGCAATCGCCTGATCGCGCATCGTTTCCAAACGCACAGAGCTCACATTGGGACACAGATGCTCAAGCTCTGGAACGGACTTGAGCGCCAACTCTCGGATCGTTTTCACGCCTGCGTCTTCAAGTCGATGCACTTCGTTTCTCCACACGCGGTTCAACAGCGAAAGATCGTCACAGCTCTCCGACTCGCTCCGACATACGTCAAACCACGGCGACTGCTTACAACCCGAGGTCACAAAATGCGCTGGACGTTGTCCCGCGATGATCTTTTCGATCTCGGTGAGCGTGAGCTCGTACTCGGCTTCAAATTCTTCGATGAGATACGGGATGACGACCTTGTCTGGCGTCACGACGTAGCCTTGCACGGGTTTCATGCCTTGGACGCGACCCAACAGCTCCGCGTAAAAACAGCCTTGGAACTTGTGATCGTCGCGGACAAAACGCGTGCGTTTCACATCAGCCGCAACGTAGTAATACTCTCCCAGCCGTGAGCGGCCTTCCACGCGCTCCAAGAGATCTGGATGCCCAACCCAATGCTTGTCCACGAGCACGCCGTGATAGATCGTCTTGCGTCCCTTGCGCATGAAGGCGAGGGTTTGCTTGAATGCCTCATCAGGATCCTCGGCCGTCACCTCAACGACATCCTCACGATCAGAAATAATCTCGTGTTCCTTCTCAGGCAACAGACCATCGTCTTGCAGTCGAGCGAGGAGCGGATCATGAGGCCGACCTTCAAGCGCGTGAAAATCTAAATAGACCCAATTGGGACATTTGAGATAGTGGTAAAAGGTCTTCTCTGTAATGGCGCCGTTCATGGTGCTATTATAGCAGAGGTCGCATTTCCCTGAAGGATCACCATGAACAAACCGGTTCCTGAACCCTGTTTCCCTCTCACGATCCATATCGATGCACACGACATCGATTGGACGCACCTCGTGGGAGTCCTCGATCACGTCCTGACGCCAGACGAGCTTCCCGTGCGTCTTGGCGAACAACTCATGCCGATCCTCCTGTGGATCCAGAGCCATGGACAAAAGGAGTTCGTCCTTGGCAACTCTGGCCTTGGCCACGCACCGAAAAATGCCGCAGAGACTCTGAAACTCACGGCCTGGTGGCTGGAGTGGAACCGCCGGCGCCGGAACGCGCGCGACCACTTCGAGTGCACCCATTGCGGCAAACGCATCAACGTGAAGACGCAGGGCGCAAAAGTGGACACGATCGTCTACTCCTGCCCTGACAACACGTGCCCCACCTGGGAGATGCTCTCCAAGGTCACTGGCGCGCCCGTCCTGCGCATCGTCGGTGCCGCCGAATCTGCCTGACCCAAGCGGTCGGGTTTTTCAATTATAAAACCCCGCGTTGGTACACGGGGCAGGATCGGACACTCTTCTGCTCGTCTTTCAACGCAGGTAGTATCGCCCGATGGTTGCCCTAGGATCCCTGAAACCAGGCGTTTTGTCAAACGATCCCCTCTTGCAAGCCAAAACAAAAACGCAGGAAGATTTCTTCCTGCGCCTCAAGATAAAACTTATTGAGCAAGCTCTTCCACGACCACACTGATCATTCCGTCTCCCACAGCAATCGCATCCACAACATCCATTCCCTCGGTCACGCGACCAAAAATCGTGTAGGCTTTTGGCAAGGGTGCGTCGGCAAACAGAATGAAAAACTGCGAGCCGTTGGTGGTGGGTCCGCGGTTGGCCATCGCGACCATGCCGCGGTCGTAGGTGTAATCATCGGCAAGCTCATCTTGAAACTCATATCCAGGTCCGCCCGTGCCATTGCCATTTGGATCTCCGCCCTGGATCACGCCCCATTCCTCACGCCGGTGGAACGTAAGCCCATCGTAGTAGCCGCCGGTGGTGAGATACACAAAATTTGAAACCGTGAACGGCGCCGTGTCGGCAAAAAGCTCAAACACGATATCGCCCTTCTCTGTGGTGATACGGACTTGCTTGTTCACGATCTGTTCCTCGGGAAGCGTCCCTGGGAATGTCCATGTCGGTTGTTCTTGCACAGCGTCGGGATACGTAAAGGTGATGTCATCAGAGGCTTCCGGAGTTGAGGGCGAGCAGCCAGCGCCGACAAAAATGAGAGCGGCTACAAGCGAACCAAACGTCATGTGTTTCATAGCGTCAAAGCCTCCTGTTAGTAAAGCCAGCTTAACTGAAATTGACTCAAGTCGATCGCTCCGGTCCGCGAAATGAGCATGACCGAAAGCACAGCAATGACCACCGAGAGCAATGCCACGAGTTTTCCTGAATGCATAGGCATGTGCTCACAGTGACTGCATGAGCCCACGAGCACGAATTTGCGGTGGATTTCGATGGTGTGGTTGGGTTTGTGCACTTCGGTCTCTTGCATGAGGACCGGCGCGTTATTGAGGACAAGCATCTGCTTTTTTGCAGCCATCGGCTTGCCAGATTTCTTAGCGACTTTATTTGCTGACTTCTTTTTGGTTGGCATAAAAATGCAGGAGAGCGAAAATGAACGTTAAGAAAAAATATTGCTTCGATTATAGCACACCGAAGTTATGCACAACAAATTTATTCACGCTCACCGGCGACGATGAGTAGGCTCCCCGTAAATTCGAGCGACGTTGAGAGTATCGAATCGGCAAAGTCGAACAAGGTCGGGAGCGCGATCCAGCTGAGCGTCTCGCGATGAAAGGTATACAGAACCAGATCAGATAGAGATGCGCTATCCTCGACCTTCATCACGAGCTCGCCGTCATTCAGATGTCCGTTTCCTGTGAGAGAGACCTCATAAACCGCGCTCGCAGTCTTCACGGACGTCTCTACGTCGTCGATGCGCTCGATCACAAGGCTTCCCGAGGAACGCGTGAGTCCCGAGGCGCGCACCAAGCCGTCTTGTGAGACCGCCGCGACTTCCTCTGGCGCAGAGTGAAGAAGCACAAACACACTCGCAACGAAAACAATCGCGACCACGGCCGCGACTGACCAGTTTTTACGCGATGTGCTCCTCCCTGCCATACAAGAGGAATTATATCACGGCCAGCTCAGCTGGCCGTAGCTACTTCCTCCCACGGAAAACCACTGCGACCAAAATGCCCGTACGACGCCGTCGCGCGATACAAAGGTTGCAAAAGATTCAGTCGCTCCACGATCGCCTCAGGACGAAAATCAAATTTTTGTTTGATGAGCCTAGTGATATCGAGTTTCGCGCCTTGAGATTTTTCTCCCATCGCTGTCGCTTGTACATGCACCGGCTCCGCTCGTCCCATCGAGTACACAAGGTTCACGAGCGCCGCGCTCGCAAGACCTTGCTCAACCACATAACGCGCCGCGTGACGCGCCATGCACGCTCCCGCACGGTTCACCTTGTGAGGATCTTTGCCAGAAAGCGACGAGTCGCCGTGAGGAATGAGTCCGCCGTAGGTGTCCACACCGACCTTGCGACCGCTTGCTCCTGAGTCCGCACGGAAACCGACCTCGGTAAATGATCCGACAGGGTTGATCACCATCTGCACGCCTTCTTCACCAACGATCGGAACAAGCACACGCTCCAGGAGCGCGGTCTGTACCTCACGGTCTTTCATGCTCACTTGATGGGAGGCGAGGATCGTCACGGCTTTGACTCGCGGACCGTCCATGGTGATCTGTACCTTGCCGTCGGGCTTGAGCCACGAAAAACTCGGATCCGTACGGCGCAGATCATCGAGCCGACGTGCGAGATTGTGTGCGTAGACAACAGCACGGGGCATCAGCTCTCGCGTCTGTGTCGTCGCGTAGCCGTTCACCACGACGTTATCTGTCACCCCATTGTGGATACGTTTCATTTCATCTGATTGCGTTTCGATGTTCACGAAGACTTCCAGGTCATCATGATAGCCGATCTCCTCGTAGACTTTTTTCGCAAGCGCGCCGATATCAAAATCCGCCGTGGACGTCACTTCCCCACCGATCATCATCATGCCGTGGCTCCCCAGGACGTTCACGTCCACCCGGGAGAGTTTATCGCGACGCAAATACTCATCCACGATCGCATCGGCAATTTGATCGCACACTTTATCTGGTTGTCCTTGAGTCACCGACTCGACGGTTTTGAACATAGCGTTTTTTGATCGTCCCCCTTCTCAAGGGGGACCACCCACCTACGCCGAGGCTTCGGCGGGCGGGCAGGGGGTTATCGCCGCTCAAGAGAATATCAAAATCACTTCCCTCTGTCATCGCACAACATGGGGATGGAGAGTGTACAAACCTATACCTTTTTAACGAGCCATCTTCCGAGCTGCAAAAAATGATTGTTCTTTGAAAAATACGCCATCCAATCCTCCATGTCTTTCTCGCTCATGTCAGAAAGTGCCTTTGTGTTTTTTGCGTTCAGGAGCTTTGGCACGTAGAGGCGCCAGTAGTCAGACATCATAGGACGCAGGACACGGCGTGGCTTGTCAGCGATCACCCCTTTCTCAATGAAGGTGAATGTCTTGTGTTTCCCTTTGCCATAGACGTAGGCGAGTGCCATCCGCCACTCACAGTTTCGATTCTTTGCCCTGCCCATTGCTTTGAGAATCCCATCGATACCCAAAGTCTTCAATGAAAACTTAATGTGCGTCATGGGAAACCCGCCCAGCGCTTCGATAAAAAATCCCGAATCCTCAACCAGGAGCGGCTTGCGGAATTTCTTGTACGCCTGTGTGGCCTTTTCAAGGGCGATCTCGGCTGGATCTTCTGATCGACTTTCCGCAAGGTCGATAGTTGCTTGCTTCACGTTGATACCAAAAGGTTTGAGCGCGAGCGCCGCGTGTGCGACCTTGGTCGCATTGCTCGTTGCGAAATAAATGGTTCTCATATTCGTTTCCTCTTTCTTTCGTCTAGATATCGAACAACCGCTTCTTTAGAAGTGAGCCAGACACGCCCTTCCTTGTGTGCCTCTAATTTTCCCTGACGTACAAGAAGATTCAGATATTTCGCGGAGTAAGGAGTTTCTTTTGCGACGATTGACAGGAGAGAAAATTTTTCTCTTTTTTTATCAACCGGCGTAAGAGTATCGAGATACATGTTAAGCGATCGCTCTACAGACTGTGCAATAAACCGTACAAGTGCTTCTGATTTCCCATGATCTGCTTGACGCAAAACGTTGTAATATTTCCTTCGATCATTTTTCAAAACAATGACCAGCGGATATCCGGCCTGCATCAAAAGGACGTTCATCAGAAGACGTGCGGTTCGTCCATTTCCTTCAAAAAATGGATGAATGAAAACAATCTTATGATGGAGCAACGCGGCAAGCTCTACTATGGGTCGTTTCTTCCTTTCACTCCTGAGCCACTCGATAAGGTCACTCATCTGTTTTGGCACCACCAAGGCGTCAGGTGGTTTATGATCAGCTCCACCAATAATCACATTCGCATTCCGATAACGCCCGGCCCAATCTTTATCCGTCTCTTGTACAATAATCTCGTGAAGATTACGTATGAGTCGCTCTGAAATGGTATGATTTTTCCCCTTCTCAACAAGATCGTATAAATACTGCAGCGCAGCGTGATGATCCTTCGCTTCGAGGTGATCCTTGAGCGGCTTCCCTTTAATGGTGAGACCTTCATTAATAACCAAAAAGGTTTCCCTCAATGTCAATGAGTTGCCTTCGATCGCATTAGAGTTGTAGGTCATTTCAATCTTGAATTTTTCGCGTAACTTTATCACCGCAGACTTTGGTAGCGGTCGAAGTTTGTTGAGCTCGGCGAGCTTGTTTTCGAGACGTGTTTGAAAAGACCGTGGGAGAAGCGCCATAGGACTAAATATGGGATAGCTTATTTTTTGTACTATACCATATTAGGGATATACGCCGAATTTCTGTTGGTGACCAATCCAGAAATACAGCGTGTATCCCACTTATCCACACCTCTCCCTTGCGTTCGGTTTTTGTTCGGTCTATCATACGAACATAAAGCGAACAAGCAATTATGCCACCACTCACCAAAAAACAATCTGAGGTGCTGGAGTTTATTCGCGGTCATATTGAAGACAACGGCTACGCGCCGTCGTATCGCGAAATCGCGGAGCACTTCGACCTCTCTTCCCCTGCCACCGTGCATGGCCACATCCAGTCGCTCGTGGAAAAAGGTCTCATCAACATTGGTGAAGATGGCGAAGCACGGTCAATCGAGCTTGTACAAGAGGCTGAAAACGGCCCATCGGTTTTCCTTCCTTTGCTTGGACTCATCACTGCAGGTGTGCCGATTGAAGCCGTAGAGCAGAACGAAGCCATGGCCGTGCCCGCGGACTTCGTCATGGACAGCGCAAACTCGTATGTGTTGCGCGTCAAAGGACGATCCATGATCGAAGATGGAATTTTAGATGGCGACTTCGTAGTGATCGAACGCAATCCCTCTCCGCGTAACGGCGAGGTCGTCGTCGCCCTGCTCGACAACGCGTTTGCTACGCTCAAACGTTTTTACCGAGAACGCAACCGTATTCGTCTGCAACCTGCTAATAGTTCGATGGATCCACTGTACGTCCAAGACTGCATTATCCAGGGAGTGGTCCGAGCTGTAATTCGTAAATTTCAGCCTGTGTGAAAGTTCAGCAAGATAGAGCTTACAGGCAAAAACCGTCACGGAGGGCCGTACAAAACCCTTCGACGGGCTCAGGGTGTATTCACACACGGCCCGAGTGACGAGGGGCGCCGGGTAAAACGGCCAGGAAAATGGATCGATGGGCGACCCCGTGTTTTTGACGAAAGCTCTATCTTGCTGGACTGAGAACCTGACAATTTGAGATCCCATGGTGAGGCGCGTAAGGGATCACGCGTCTGATCGTGGGGTTTTAATTTATCAAAAATGAAAAAACGTATGTCCACCGCCACGCTTCGTTACCACACGATCACTCTTTCGTTTCTTCCTGGCCGCCGGGAAGACCTGGCCATGAAAAGTCTGCGTACCCTGCGTCTGCGCACCAGCCGCCGCCGCGCCAAGCAAGCCGTACGCTATATTTTAAGTCGAGTGTCCATTGGATCTAAATCCTCCTAGTCTTTCTTCACTGCCACCCTTCGACTCCCTTCGGTCGCTCAGGGCAGGCTCTACAACCTATTCCCTACAACCTTCCCCTTATGCACGAACTCCTCAACGATCCTATCGACGTCATCGTCTCGTTCAAGGACAACCGCGTGCTGCCCCACGCCATGCGTTGGAATGAACGCGATTATAAAATCGACAAGGTCAACTTGGTTCACTCGGCGCGCGAGGGAACCAAACGCGTTTTCTATTTCTCGGTCTCGGACGCTGCCAATTACTTCAAGCTCAAACTCGATCCGGAGATTCTTGAGTGGAGACTCGTGGAGCTCTATGCAGATGGATAATCGAATCATCCTGCACATTGACCCGCCGTCGCTCCTCGCGGAGCTATGGCGGGCAGGCATGAATTTCTATGAACCGAATCATTCTGCACATAGACATGAATTCCTACTTCGCGAGTGTGGAGCAGCAGGCGAATCCATTTTTGCGAGGGAAGCCGATTGGGATTACGGGTAAGCATCAAGAAAGATCAATCGTTGCTACAGCTTCGATCGAAGCCAAACGGCTGGGAGTCAAAACCGCCATGTCGACATGGGAAGCAAAAAAAATTTGTCCCTCGATTATTTTGTATCCAGGCGATCCTGAAAAATACTCAGACATCATGCATCGCTTCAATCGAATCTATCGATCATTCACCGACCGAGTGGAAGAGTTTAGTGTGGACGAGAGCTTCCTCGACATCACACAAGAAGCTCAGGATTATTTTGGAGCAACATGCATGGCACAATCGATCCGCGCTCGACTCAAGGAAGCGTTAGGTGAATATATCACCGCCTCGATCGGCATCGCCCCAAACAGACTCATGGCCAAGCTCGCATCCGAATCGGTGAAACCCAATGGACTCACGGTTGCGCGTGAAAACGAACTTCTCGACCTGCTGGATCGCTCAGACCTAGAAGACCTGTGTGGAATCGGCTCAGGGATCCGCGAGAGACTAGGCGATCTGGGCATCAACACATTCAGACAGCTCCGCGAGTTCCCTCTTGAAAAACTCGTGGGTGTGTTTCACAGCTACGGACGTTGGCTCCACGAAGCCGCTTGGGGTCGAGAGAACGAGCAAGAAATTGCTTCTGATCCTGAACCGCCTAAATCCTACGGTCACTCATACACGCTTCCAGAAAACACCAACAACCTCTCCACTCTCAAACGCTATCTCTTGGGCCTTGCCGACAAAGTTGCCTGGCGCATGCGCCGCGACGGCGTCGCTGCCCATCGTGTCTCAGCCTATGTCCGATTCGCAGATTTCTCAGGTCACGGTGAGCAGAGAACCAGTCACGAACCTCTCACAGACGGACTCACGCTGTTTGAAATCGCCTGGCGTATCTTGCGTCCGTTTCTTCACCGAGCGCCCGTCCGACTCCTGGGTATCACTGCCTCGATGATCTCATCTGACATAAAACCAACACCCCTATTTAAAAAAGACCGACACATGCGATCCGTCCTTTCTTCTCTCGATCAACTTCAACACCGCTATGGCGCCGGCATCTGGAAACGCGCCTCGACGCTCCCTGTAGAATTCAAGTCCCGTTCGAGCGGCTTTCATTTTGACCACGAATTGTAACGAGATTATGAAAGACATTTGGCGCAGCGAGGACTGTTTACATTTTTTTTTTAATTTGAATCATGAACTACAAGGCACTTCTGCAAGACACGTAAATTTTTGTTGAACGGTCTGGCGAGCCCCACATAACAGTCAGCGTGGGGTCGGACAGACCTGAAATAAAAATTCATGTGTCTTGCAGAAGTCTGCCTACTCCCCAAACGTTCCTTCGACTAAATGCGCTCCTGGATCCGCACTCCCCTCATAATCGTTCACGGTCATCACGATCTCGCTGTAGCCTGAGTAGTCCTGAGCGTCCGGTGCTTGCCACTCAAGCACAAAATTCCCCTCTTCGTCTGTGATCATTTCTCCGAGCGAAAAAAAGTCGTACGGGATTTTACGCAGAAGCCAAACCTGATAGTACTGCACCTCACGATCGATCTCGGGCAATGACAATTTGAACTCGACGTAAAATTTGTCATCTTTCTCTCCACGCCTCGCCTCACCGACGGCTTCTGCTGTTGCTGCCCACTTGAGTGTGGCCGTTTTACTTTCCGTATCGATCGCATTGTCGATCACGGCTTGCGAAATCGGGTCAGGTGTGAAGACGTCAGCGATCGAGCTCACGGCGGATGGCTCTTGAACTGGCGCCGCGCGGAACCAACGCACAGCAAAAACAAATAAGACGAACAGAATAAGAACAAGCACGCTTGTCCCGATGGTTGATCCCCAACGGATCTTTTGACGTTCTTTTGATCCTCCGTAAACCATATCTTAGGCTGCACGTTTTATCGCCTCAGCAACCACGTCCGCCACACTCTTATCCAGAACAGACGGCATAATTTCTTCAGACGTCGGATGCTGGACCATGCCCGCGAGTGCCACGGCCGCGGCGAGCCTCATTGCCGATGTAATTTTCCGAATTCTCCCGTCGAGCGCGCCCTTAAAAATTCCCGGGAATGCCAGTGCGTTGTTCACTTGATTAGGAAAGTCGGATCGTCCTGTCGCGACCACCGCCGCACCAGCAACGCGTGCAATCTCTGGCATGATTTCTGGAACGGGATTGGCGAGCGCAAAAATAATCGGATCCTTTGCCATCGACTTCACCATTTCGCTTATTAAAACACCAGGTTGGCTCACACCGATAAACACATCGGCGTCCTTAAGTGCGTTCGCGAGCGATCCTGTTTTCCCTTCTGGATTGATCTTCGCGGCTAGTTCGTCTTTGTACCTATTCATCCCCTCGCGCCCCAAAGCAATGATGCCGCGCGAATCAACCATCGTGAGCTGTTTCACCCCCGCCTCAAACAACAAATGCGTCACGCCCATGCCACCGGCTCCAGCTCCCGAGATCACCACGCGGACTTCATCGATTTTTTTCCCCACAACCTTGAGGGCGTTCATGAGTCCAGCCGTCACGACCACGCCGGTACCGTGCTGGTCGTCATGCATCACGGGAATATCAAGCTCTTCCACGAGCCGACGCTCCACTTCAAAACACACGGGTGCCGCAATGTCTTCCAAATTGATTCCTCCAAACCCAGGCGCGATCGCCTTCACCGCCGCGACGATCCCGTCCACATCGTGCACATCCAAACAAATGGGATACGCGTCGATGTTCGCAAAGTGCTTAAACAAAATCGCCTTGCCTTCCATGACCGGCAGCCCAGCTTCCGGACCGATATTCCCCAGTCCCAGCACGGCCGAACCATCCGTCACCACCGCGACCGAGTGGCCTTTGATCGTCAGATCCCACGCGAGATTTTTATCTTTGGCGATTTCCAAGCACGGCTGCGCAACCCCTGGCGTGTACGCCACAGATAAATCCTCCCTCGTCTCAAGTGGAAACGTCGAGTGAATCTCAAGCTTCCCTCTTTTTTGTTTGTGCAACTCAAGTGACCGCTCACTGAAATTCATAACACGTCGATGGATTATTTCCATGTTCGCAATATCCAGACTCCTTCAGTTTGCCGCGTTCGTCTTCTGTCATACAACCATTCTTTCCATCACTAAAATTTCTTCTTTTAAGAAATCAAAAGAAACGACAAACTGCTCAAAAAACCCTCTCTGTCCTACAACGCCATAACCAAACCGACTAACATTTGAAAGAAAACCTGCTTCGATTTCAAATGATCGACTGCCAACCGTGATGGTAATAGGATGGATATAGTAAGGCTTCATGGCTCCTGTAACACCGACGACTTCTCCTTCACGACCGTCAAAAAATGGGATGCCAAGGGCATCACCGATCTCTGCATCAAACATACAAACATCCGCTCCTGAATCTACAAGTACCTCATAGATCACACAACGGTTGTGGTAGTGAATCTTGATTGGGATAACTGGACGCAAAACTCCCTGTACTCTCTTATACCGAAAAATCATACGCACCAATGAAGGTCACTAATTTCTCTGGAACACGGGTGACGATTGGTTCTGCAAACCCAGATGCCTGTGCATATTCAAGAGCTTCCTTGAGAGTTTTCCCACTTGCAACGACCGTTCGCTCGTCCTCCTTGAGCGCAACCCAAAGACCTTTGTACTGTTCAAATAGATTTGTCCAATCGATGGCAGACATAAGGTTTCTTTCCTCTCAGAATAACACAATCCTTAAAGTTCATCGACTCCTCGTAAAAAACTCATTTTACTCACGTCCTTATTCGGCGCTCGCTCACCGAGTGAATCCAGTACAATGGTCGCGTCGCTGTTTTCGAGTGCAACACCCGACATGAACTCACGCTTGAGACGAACTTCCTCAAGCAACCCACTGGGCAACTCCTGCAAAAACAAGGAAGGTTGACTCAACATAAGCGTATCATAGCCGCTCACGATTGGATACGTAAAAAATAAATGCTTCCTCGCCCGTGTCGTCGCCACATAAAACAGACGTCGCTCTTCCTCAAGTCCTCCCTTTTCTGTCAGCGCACGAGGATTGGGAAATTTGTCGTCACACAAGTGCATCACAAACACCGCGTCCCACTCAAGACCCTTGGCTTGGTGAATGGTGGAGAGGACGATTTTTTCCTCATCGTCGTGAGAGCCATCTTCGCGCACCGCACCAAAATCAGCGCTGAGCGACACTTCGTCCAGCAGCGTTTGGATGCTTGTGTAGCCTTCGGCAAAAATGGCGAATTGCTCCAAGTCCTCCAAACGATCCATGAAGTCAGGATACTCCGCTCGCAAATAATCTTGGTAGTCCCCACCAGTCACCACGCGAATGAGGTCGCTCCCCATCTCCTCGCGACTGAGCTTCCGCAAAAGGTTCACCAAAATCCCCCAACTCGTTTGCGCCCGAGAAGGAATGGACAGTGAACGCGACACCACTTCATCAAGCGATGAGGCATCACGAATCTGCGAGACAATTTTTTGTGCCGTTGCAAGGCCAATACCGTTCATGAGCGACAGGATCCGCATCCAGGCCACTTCATCGTGAGGATTGACACGAACACGCAAGTGAGCAATGACGTCCTTCACGTGAGCTCGCTCAAAAAATTTCATCCCGCCGCGATACTCATAGGGGATGTCGCGCTTCATAAGTTCAAACTCGAGCGCCTGGGAATGAAACGCAGCGCGAAACAGCACGGCCATCTCAGACAGTGGCATCCCTTCAGACCTCAGCGCTAAAATCCTCTGCGCGATGAACTGGGCTTCCTGCGCGCTGCTCTCTGCGGGGACCAGATTGGGGCGACCCAGCGATCCACGCATGGCGGAAAGTTTTTTTTCAAACTGTTCCTTGTTCTGTTGGATGGAGGCGTTCGCCACGGCCAAAATTTCTGGCGAGGATCGGTAGTTGGTTGTGAGACGAAATGTCTTGGTGCCAGGATGACTCTCAGGAAACCCAAGGATATTTTTGATCTGTGCGGCACGAAACGAATAAATCGACTGCGCATCGTCGCCGACCACCACTACGTTGCCATGCTCGCTGGAAAGCTGCCTGACAATTTCTGATTGAACAACATTTGTATCCTGATACTCATCCACGAGCACATACTGAAACTGGTGAGCCAGACGTCGACGAATATCATCTCGCGTAAAAAGAAGCTCACGCAGTTTCAACAGGAGATCGTCGAAGTCCATTGAGTCCGCTTCTTTTTTCCGAACTTCATACAGCTCGACGACACGCTCGATCGTGGGAATCAATTCGTAAAAATTTTGGTACTTATTCTCGACCACAGAGCGCAGGGCCTGACCAGAATTCCTCGCATAACTCGCCATCGCATGAAGAACGCCAGGCGAAGGAAACCGCCGCTCACCTGTATCGACACTCAATGTCTGGATGCAGGCTTTGACGAGCGACTTCGCGTCTTCTTCATCGAGAATCGTAAAATTTTTCGTGTAGCCGAGTTCTGTGCAGTAGATTCGCAGCAATCGATTGGCAACCGAATGAAAGGTTCCACTATTGGGAAGTTGGAAGTTAGAAGTTAGGGGTTGGAAACTAGACGATAACAACGCTTCAACTCTATGGATCATCTCCTTCGCAGCCTTGTTGGTGAACGTCACAAGCAAAATCTGCTCTGGCGAAACTCCCCGCTCGAGCAAATACGCCACACGGTACGTGATCGTCCTGGTCTTGCCCGAACCCGCTCCGGCCAACACCAAACACGGCCCATCGCCATTCAGGACAACATCTAATTGCTCAGGATTCAGTTCACGTCCGTAGTCGATCTTGAGTGGACGCGAAGCGGCATCATCTTGAAGAACAAACTCTTTCATAGGCCGCACCATTCTAACATAAAATCCCCTTTGCTCAGGAGAGCTACGGGGGACAAGGCGACCTGTCAGGGTCGGTGTGTTAGAGCGGATCGCAGGCGGTCCGCATCTCTTCGTACATCCTCGGAAGATCAGGACCTCCGTCGGAAGTTTGACGCATGAGATGGACATCAGCCAGGTGGACGTGAGGGACAACGTGTGGAAGTACGGGCCGTGCGAACCCATCCTCCAACCTCTTTCCTGTCAGCCTATCGACCGATGTGAGGCGTCGATGGACGTAGCGCAACTCACCGTGCCAGAAGTCTTGCTGGGAATCCGACGGCCTATCATCGCGGTCTTGGATCACCGCGGCCTGGAGCATGAGCTCCTCCAGTTGCCAGTGGCACTCGAGTTGCTTCATCGAGCGATAGATGCGACCGATCACTTCGCGCGCGCGATCGATCGTGTCGCCGTTGCGACCATTGGCCGCCTCGCGCAGAATCCGAGCCGCTTCGTCCATGTCGTCCGCCACTCGCGCAAACGACCGACTGAACGGACGGGTCACGATGAGCCGCAGCCGACGCGCCGCATCTTCCAATCGCTGTGCTTCTTGCCGGACAGCCTTGGGCGTCCGTTTGGGTCCAGGAGCCAGCCACATCTTGCGCAGGCGATACTCCTGCGAGAAAGAAACCTCACGGCAAATCTCGCGCAGACGATCAAGATAGTGTTCAAGCACGATCTCACGCAGACTCATGCGCCGGCCAATGCCGCGAACGGCCTGGATGCGCGCGATGAGCCGGTTGTGACCGGCAAAACACACCAGCGGAATGCACTCGGGACGATCTTTCAAGGAGACCGTCTGGAGCGTGCGGCCTAGCGCCCTTCGCTTGTCCTCATCGAGCACATGTTCACGCTTTTTCGCCGCGCCCACCGCGACCAGGACGAACTCTGCCTGTTCACCGTCCTCGGCTCGACGCAGTCGCCACGATGTGCGCATGAGCGCATCGAACGTGCCGTCCCAACGCGTGAGATCCGGAATCTCGATCCCCTTTGCGCGACGATCGGCGCGCCCCAGTCCTCGACGTGCCTTGTACACACCATCGTAGGAAATGAAACATTGCCGGGCAGGATCTTTCTGTGCGTCCTCGCCATTTTTTCGTCTCGTGACGTTCAAGTTGCGCGAGAGAAGCTTCCCAGGACGCAATTCACGGAAGCGATCGAGACGCTCATCGCCTTGCCGAGCTGGGATCTCATACAGACAGCCGGCAATGAGTTCGACGAGCCGCATCTGGAGGACGGGAAGAGGATCTTCACCGTCGCGCAAGAGCATGAAGTCACGGACAACGTAGACTGGCTTCCAAGGGTCAGGCCAGTGCAGTTGCAAAAGAGCCACTGTTTCCTCCTATCGCACTAGTGCGAGGCTACCCTAAAAATCATCCACCGTCAATAGCTTACTTCAGGTACTTGTACTTGTTCGCGATATGCTCGTCAAACGTAGAAGCGTAGATGACGTCGCCTTCTGGTGTTGTCAGAAAATATAAATAGTCACTGTCCGTTGGTTCAAGCACGGCCATGATCGCGTTCATGCCAGGATTAGAGATGGGGCCGGGTGGAAGACCGAGATTCTGGTAGGTGTTGTAGGGCGAGTTCACGCGGCTATCTTCTTGACTGATAGACGTGTCGCTCTTGCCGGTCACATAATTGACGGTCGAGTCCGCTTGGAGCGCCATGCCGATCTTCATGCGGGTGTAAAAAATGCCCGCGACAAGTTTCATGTCTTCCGGATCGCGAACCTCCCGTTCGACGATCGAGGCCATCGTAAGCATCTCGTGGAACGTGAGACCTCCCTCGAAAATCGAGTTACGGGGGATGGCGATATTGTTCTCTGCGAGCCGCCGCTTCAATGTGAGGATCATCGTCTCCGCTACGGTCGCCGCGTTTGCATCTGCGCGGAAACGATACGTGTCGGGGAACAGATAGCCCTCGAGACCTTGATCGGCCGGAATCCCATCGAGAATTTCAATCCCAGCGATCTGACGTAAATCGTTTCCACTCACGACAGCCTCCCAGTCGGCTAACTCGATCTCTGGCAAGGCTTCCATCACCGACTCGCCGATTTGTTTGACCGTGTAGCCTTCTGGAATCGTGATCTCCGCTTCCTGTGCCTGTGCGTTTGTCAGCTCAGCGACGAGAGTACGAAAATTCATTCCTGACGTGAGTTCAAATGAACCAGCTTGCAGGTTGCTCGCGTTGCCTGTGAGCTTCACATAGATTTTGAAAAAAAGTTCACTGGTAATGATGCCAGCTCGGTTGAGATCCTCTGCGATTTCAGAGACCGAGTCCCCGCTTTTCACTTCAAACATCACCGACTCAGCTTCCTCTTCAGGACTCGCGATAAAGGCATCAAAGACAAATCCTCCGGCGAGCACAACGCCCAGGACAAAGACGATCCCCAAAAAAATTCCAATGGTTCGAAGCATAAATTTTATTTGACACGGTTTATCTAATCTGAAATTCTTCTATCAGATCACCAACGGAAAAAATCACCCTTCAAGGTTTCGTCCTTGCGGGGCCTTTCTTTTTTAGAGAGAGACAGCGTCTTCTCCACTTCATCAAACGTCACAATGAACTGATTGAAAAAATTCTTTCGGCCAATCACTCCATACATAAACTGACTCACGTTGGAAAGAAATCCCACATCAATAAAAAAAGACCGTCCAGCAACCTCTACTTGAATAGTCTTCAAATAATAGGTGAAAGGAACCGCGCCAACACCTGCCACAACACCTTTTTCACATTTGGCTAAATCGATTCCTAAAAATAAAGCAACTTCCATGCCAAACATGCACATATCTGCTCCCGAATCGACCAGACCTTCGTAATCAAACTCACGGTCTCCGTAACGCAGCGTCAATTGGATGACTGGACGCTGAATGCCATCAGAATACCGCTTATAGGGAAAGACCATAGCCACCAACAAAAGGGATGAGCTGTTCAGGCATCCGTGTCATGATGGGCTTGCGATAGCCTTGCGCGATCGCCTTGTCATACGCTTCCTGAAGCGTGTCGCCGTCAGCAATCACGGTCACTTCGTCTTGTTGCAGAGCCACCCACTTACCCTTGTGTTGTTGATAAATTGGTTCCCAATCGATGGTCATATAGTGGATAGTACCACATTACTTCCGATAACAGCACTCCATATATTTCTTTCCCGAGTTGCAGAAACAGGCACGGTCGTCGCGGTCTTGGGCGGTAAGCCAGGAACTAGATTGCATTTTGCCGCCTTGACCGACGTTATAGATCATCTCGATGCCGAGTTCCTCACAGACGACCACTTCAGGAATAGGATCACCATCGGGTTTCCGATCGCCACCGTTGGCAAAAATATCAGGATGAATTTCACGCAGAGACTCGCAGACGCTTCGATCGTCGTCATCGGGAACGTGTTTGGTGAGCACAACGCGATCGACCCCTTTGATCGCCTCAAGAATTTCTCGCCGCTGATCCTCGGGCATGAAGGCGTGACCCTTCTTTTTTTTGAGCCAGTTGTCGTTGTTCAAAATAACAACAAGCTCGTTCCCAAGTTTTTTTGCTTCGAGGATCATCCGCACATGGCCAATATGGATGGGATCAAAGCCACCCGAAACGGCAACAATTTTTTTCATATCAATGCCAAGGTGATAAAAAGAATAACCACATCAGTCCAAACCATGACGCGCTCCCAACCGCAAATCCGATGAGTGCGCCAAAAATCACATCAGAAAAATAATGCACGCCAACCGCCACGCGGCTTATCGCCACAACAAACGCCACCACAAAAAGCCATGGTCCAAATACTTCTGCAAAATCCCACCACGCAACCGCCGCGGTGGCAAAGGCGATGGCCGCATGGGCTGAGGGAAACGACGGCTCCTCCCAAACCATTTTGATGAGCGGCTCACGGCTACCATGTTCAAACGGCCGCTGCCGTTTGACCAACTTTTGCATGGCGAACGTCACAAGCCAAGTCATAAACAACGGGAACCCAAGCGTGATGACTGAACCATACACTCGCCGCCAGAGATCTGCATCGCAATCAACGGGCGAACAAGAAAAAACAACGGCGGTCATCATCATGAACACCAGTGAAGTGGCACAAAAGATGGCGATGGGTCGCAAAATCCATGAGGCCTTTGTGAACGTGTAGATCCGTGAGCTCCACGGTTGGTCGATCGACATAGTTAGACGGCCTGCTCGCGAAGTTGCTCGAGATCTTTTTCTCGACGATCAATGTCCGCAAGAATCTCCTGAGCGTTTTTTGGAGCCGTAAGATTTTTATGTTTAAACGCGCACAGGTCGCGCACCGGACATGCCCAGCATCGCGGGGAGCCAATACAGACATACCGGCCGTGCTTCACAAACACACGATTCACTGTTTTGTACCAAGCCCGTGGAATGAGTTTCAACAGCGCCGCTTCTGTCTTCTCTGGTGTTTTTGTCTTCACCCAGCCTAATCGATTTGTGACGCGATGTACATGGGTATCGACCGCGATCGCTGGCGTATTGAAGCTGGCGACGAGCACCGCGCTCGCCGTCTTGCGCCCAACACCTGAGAGCTTCACAAGTTCATCCATCGTCGAAGGAATCTTTCCTCCGTACTTGCCAACCACCTGCTCCGCCATCTTCTTCAAATTCTTGGCCTTCTGCCGGAACATTCCAATCGCGTTGATCTTGCCTTCGATCTGCTTGGTCGTCGCCTTCGCAAGTTTCGCCACCGTCGGGAAGACCTTAAAGAATCCTGGCATGAGCTTCAATACCTGCTCGTCGCGCGTCCGTGCCGACAACATAACCGCAACAAGATTCTGGTACGGATTCCCGATCTCCATGGCGCCAGGATTTTTCCAGCGAGTCTTGAGTTTTTTTAGAACCGATAGAATCTCATTTTTCATACTTTCTGACATCCGACAGGAATGTTCTTCTTAAAAACCGTAACGGAGCCTGGCTGAGTTCCACAATGCACAACATCTTGCATCGTGCCAGGCGAGTTACGAGGGGCGCCGATGCCGACGGTGGGTAAAATTCTACGATGGGCGACCCCGTGTTTTTGAGAAGAACGTTCCTGTCGGATGGCTACAGCAATGGTTGCCCCGTCATTTCCGCGGGCTGTGGAATTCCCATCACCGCAAGAACCGTCGGCGCGACATCAGCCAAAATCCCCACCGGTGACAACAGCGACAAATCTCCTTCAGGCACTTCTCCCGACATCGACGGTTGACCCTCAAGACGTTTATTGATGACCACAAATGGCACGGGATTCGTGGCGTGTTCCTTATCCATTTCGCCCGTGCGCAAATTTTTCATTTCCTCGGCGTTGCCGTGATCGGCGATGATGAGCACGTTCCCATCACGCGAGAGTGTTTCTTCCACGAGTTTGCCAAGACATTCATCGACAGCCTCAACTCCTTTGATCGTCGCATCCACATTTCCTGTGTGTCCTACCATATCGGGATTGGCAAAATTCATCACGATAAAATCAAACCTGTTCTCGCGCATCTCCTTCACAACTCGATCAGTGAGTCCATACGCGCTCATCTCAGGTGCTTGGTCGTAACTGGCGACCTTGGGGGAGGGAATAATCACGCGTTCCTCGCCGGGAAATGGATCTTCCTTTGTACCGTTTAAAAAAAACGTGACGTGCGCATACTTCTCGGTCTCAGCGATGTGGAGTTGCTTGAGTCCTGCTTTTGAAATCGTCTCGGCCAAAGTTTCTTGAATCGCCTCAGGAGCAAAGGCAACCTCCACCGGCAGACCTGCCTCATACTCAACCATGGTCACGGCAAACAGATTCTCCACCCGCTTGCGCTGAAAGTTCTCAAACATCGGGAGCACGAACGCCTTTGTGAGTTCACGCATGCGATCAGGACGAAAATTAAAAAAGATGACCGCGTCGTTTTCTTGGACCATCCCTACTGGCTGGCCATCCTGGACAATCACGGTCGGGATAAACTCCTCGTCGTACACTTCCTTTTGATAGGACGCTTTGATCGCCGAGAGCGAATCGTCTGCGTGTCCCCCTTGGCCCAGTACCATGGCGTTGTACGCTTTCTCAATCCTGTCCCATCGGTTGTCGCGATCCATCGCAAAATAACGACCGGACAAAGACGCAATTTTTCCAACGCCCAACTTCTTCATTTTTTCCTGAAGCGTCGTGACAAAATCAATCGCCACACTCGGCAACGTGTCACGGCCATCCAAAATTGCCTGCACGAATACGTCTTTCACGCCCTTTTTTTTTGCAAACGCGAGCAGGGCGTGACAATGCTTGTCCATGGAATGCACACGGCCC
>JACRJW010000056.1 GCA_016235605.1 Candidatus Uhrbacteria bacterium
CTGTCGGGAGCTACGGTCCGGTTACTATGAGTGCAGGGTCGTACATCAAGTACCGCTTCACGAAGTACAAGGGATACACCTACGACTTCTGTGTCGATCTCACCGGTGGCGACGTCGCCCTCTACGGTGACTACCGCGGCTATCCGACGACGACGTCCTACCAGTACAAGTCGGATGCATCCGGCTCATCCCGCGAGTGCGTCGTGCCCTTCAAGGCGACGTCGACGGGCTACTACTACGTCAGTGTCTACGCCAAGAAGAAGTCGACGGATGTCTATCTCGACATCGATCGTTACTAGACGCACTCGTCCAGTCCGTCCTTCCTTCAATCCAAGCTCACCCTAGGAGTCCACATGCCCGCATTCGAAGTCATCGTCCAGCACCGCGACGGCACCCCGGCCGTCGGTGCCCGCGTCGCGCTTTCCGCCGTCGGCGGTGGAGTCACGCAGGAATCGCTCTCCAACTCGCGTGGAGCGACCGTGTTCACGGAAGTCTCCACGTCCGAAGCAACCGTGTTCGTCAACGGTGTGAAGCAACACATCACGAGGGCTGGCCGCACCGTCGTGACCATCTGACAAGTAGCGACTAGCAACATCCATCAACCAACGTACTCGTCCAAAGAGTTCAAGGAGAAAACATGGGCTACCCATGTACGTGTCGTTCACCTGGTGACAATTCGAGCTGTCCGGCTCACTACGGCGGTCAGCGAATGCCACTTGATCCTGGTCGGGACTATGGAGGTGGTGGATCCTATTCGCGTCCACTGACCGAACAGAGGAAGGCGGAGTTGCTGGCGCAGCTTCAACAGGAACGTGACGAGAAACTCCGCGAGGCGAAGGTGGGTCCTGTCATGGCAGTTGGACTCGTGACTGGCGTTGCTGCCCTGACTCTCGCCCTGTTTCCTCCTGCAGTGCTTATCACTTTCCCCATGGCCTTGGGTGCGATGTGCTGTGATACCGATGAGGAAAAGAAGATCAAGAAGGAGTATGAGGAGAAGGCCAAGAAATACAAGTGATCTCTAGGAGGTAACATGCCATTCAGTGAACCGAGTGGACCTGCGTTCATCCTAGTCGTCCTGATCTGTCTGGGCGCAGTCGCACTCGTATGTGCGTCCGGCTTATCAGGACTGTGATCCACCCGAGGCGAAAGTCTCAATGAACAAGAGGAGAGACAAAATGTTCCTTCACGAAATCCACTGCGGCAACTGCAAGCTGAACTACAGGTCCACGAGTCCGTGTGCAGACTCGTGGTGTCCGCAGTGCAAGGTGAACGGTCGTCGCGACGGCTGGCTCGTCACCTATCGCAGCGGTCCGAATGGCCGGGATCACGGTCCGATGACGGATGTCATCGAGAAGAACTGAAGTCAACAACGCCTCACGTGCCTCGTGGTTACTCCACGGGGCTTTTAAATAAAAAAACCGGGCGCGATGTGGTCGACCCGGTGCGTGAGAGAGACATCCAACGCATCCATAGGAAGGTTCAAGACCGTTGAAAAACTCGATGAGATTGCGATGCGCGGGGAAGCCAGCCTCCGAGACGTAGTGAAAACTACGTTGAGGAGGTGGCGGGGCCCCGCAAGTCGCAAGATCGCGAGTGTTGTAACGGTCTCAGGTTCAGGACTCGACAGGCCCCTGGCGTGCGCCAACCAGACTGCCCAGAAAGATCGTGCGCTCGTCCTGATAGACCCCCTCCAGGCACGTGTGCATTCCGGCTTCGTACAGTCGGAAGTAGGCGCCGGGAAAGACGAGCTGCTCGTGCGGGATAAGGACGAAAATCGGCATCACGTCTGGACCAAACGGCTCTCCCAAGCAGACATGCAGGGCGTGGAACAGACGTTCACTGGCTACGATGCTCGTGGTGACGAATTGCCAGCCGTTATTGGTTTGGGTCTGCAGGGAGACCGGTTCTCCCATTTCGCGTTGGAAGCATCCCATGCAGAGTGCACGCACACGGGGAGGAGGGCCAAAGGCGCGGCTGAACGTATCTGTCTGCTGGAGGAGGTTCAGATAGATAGCGACGTTGCTGCGCATACACTCCCTCGAGAGTTGGACCGGCGGCAGAGTTTCAAGTTCTTCGGCGTACGTGCGAGCCAAGTCGAGCAACTGGGCATGGGAACGGTTGAGGATATTCTCGATGGGCGCTGGAGTGTCACGCATCGGTTTTCCCGCCATGAAACTCGAGACAGCGCCGGACTCGTCCATCTCAACGCTGTAGGAAATTCCAGTGATCATGTTGGACACTGAAGTTCCGCGCAGTGGCTCCTGGATCCTTGAGGCCTGCGTTGTCTGTGGCGTCAGCTCGAACGTGAAGGTGTTTGGTTTCGTTTGCGTGAGTGTGGCGCGTACACGGACGTGCGATCCGTCGAGCAGATGGTCGGCAAGCACGGCTTTTGGAACGAGCGAAAGGAACGGGAAACGGTCCGTCAGCATGGCGCCTCCGAGGCAATAGGATGCTGGACGACCATCCTACACAAAAATAATTCTTTTGGCAAGGAGTCGCCCATGCTATACTTCTTTCATGTTGGAGGAACTCTTTTTTGAGATCGGGACGGTTTTGATCATCGCGGCGGCGATCGCCCTTGTCGTACATCGACTGCGCCAGCCGCTCATCATCGCCTACATCGTGACGGGCATTTTGGTTGGCCCGGGAATTTTTGCGCTGACGCGCTCACCAGACGTGTTCAATGTCATGTCGCAAATCGGCGTGGCGTTTTTGTTGTTCACGGTGGGGCTTGGCCTGAACTGGCGCAACGTGAAGGATGTCGGCGGCATCGCGCTGGCAACCGGCATGGCACAGGTGATCGTGACGTCGATCGTCGGGTTCGTGGTTACGAGCTCACTGGGGTTTGATCCGATCACGAGCCTCTACATCGCGGTGGCGTTTTCTTTCTCCAGCACCATCATCATCGTGAAACTCCTCATGGACAAACAAGACCTCGACACGCTCTACGGCCGCATCAGTATCGGCTTTTTGCTCGTGCAAGATTTTATTGCGATGCTCATCCTCCTGGGACTCTCGTCCATCAACACGGGCGCCAGTCTTGAAACCGTTGCCGCCACGACGCTTCTGAAAGTCGTTGTCCTCATCCCTGTCCTTTGGTTTGTGTCCTCAAAGATTCTCCCGCCACTGCTCCGCTATGTCGCCAAGTCGCAAGAATTGCTTTCTGTCTTTGCTGTCGCCTGGTGTTTCTTGGTCGCCAGCGCCCTGGTCGCCCTTGGATTTGGCATCGAGATTGGCGCCCTCATCGCCGGCATTACGCTTTCAGGTTCGCTCTTTGAACGTGAGATCAACGCCCGCATCCGTCCACTGCGGGATTTTTTCTTGATCATCTTCTTCATCGTGCTTGGGACGCGGCTTGGGTTTGAGAGCCTCAGTACGCTCGTGGTCCCGACCATCGTCCTGAGTCTCTACGTGCTCATCGGCAACCCGCTCATCATGATGATCATCATGCGGCTGCTCGGGTATCATCCACGCACCGGCTTTTTGGCTGGCACCACCGTCGCGCAGATTTCTGAGTTCTCATTCATCGTGATTATCGCGGGCATCGCTGCAGGGTATGTCAACGAGAGCGCGCTTGTCCTTGCCACAGCCGTGGGGCTGGTCACCATCACCACGAGTTCATTTTTGATCGAGCATAACGATCGCATCTTCAAACGTCTTCATCGGCTGTTCCGTTGGCTCGAGCCTGGAAGTATTTTGCATGCTGAACGGGAAGTAAAGCGTGAGTCTACACAGATTTTTTTGCTTGGCTATCATCGAACCGGCGCGGAGCTTTTGAAGACGATCCGTAAAATGAAGCAGTCCTACACCGTCGTGGATTTTGATCCCGTCGCGATTCGCGAGCTCGCGAGTCGTCGCGAACCTGCCGTCTATGGCGACGTGGGCGATGAGAGTTTTTTGGATGAACTGTCCATCACAAAGGTCAAACTCATCATCTCAACGATCCCCAATATCACGATCAGCACGTCGCTGCTTGCGTACTTGAAAGTCCGTCGCTTCCGAGGTGTGGTCATCGTCTCGGCGCATACCCATCAGGAGGCGGCACACTGCTATGAACTGGGCGCGACGTATGTCATTGTGCCTCCCGTCCTCAGTGGAAAAAAGTTTGCCGAGATGCTTGGAAAGAATAAGCTGGCGCATCGGTCCTGGAGTCTTGCTGGAAAGTCCGTTGACAGATAGTCGCTGATCCTGTAAGAACCTCTGTCGGGCGATTATGCTGGTGTTGAGAAACGACCAAACAACTGCCTGACACTCAACTGGACGAGTACACGACTGTCACTCGGCGATTGTAGGCGTGTCCGGTTCTCGTCACGTCGTTCCCGCCAAAGGCGGGCGCGGCGCGAACGACGTGACCTGTGCGACGAGAGTACCCCTGTCTTACGGCGTGACCCGACCTGTCGCACTTCCCCAAGGATTCACTCCTGGGGATTTTCTTTTTCAGAATTTGCTATAATAGAAATCTATGAGAGAACAAGGGATGTCAGAATCTCCCTACGTCCCAGAGAGAAGCATTTCTTCCGGATGGAACAAGGGAGCGCCAGAGTTTCGCGGACGGATTGAGTTGGGAAGCGAACGCAGGAAGGCTTATGCAGGATGCGCGAAGCTCAACGATCCTGAGCAGGGATTATTTGGCGTGGCACAGGGGAGTGGCGGAGAAAAAGTTGCCGCGCTTGTTGCCGCGGATCTGGTCTCAAGTGTGGCTCAAGAACTTGGTGTCTCTCTCGATCGGCAGATTGAGAACAACCTGCGAAGTCCTGGATCGTTCACAGAACGTCTGGCAAGAGTGGACGCGCTCGTGCAGACGAAGCTCAAGGAAATTTTCCTTCCAACGATCGCGAAGATCAGGTCGCGCGGCGTAACACAAAAAGCATTTGAGCAGGCAGGACTGCGCGCATCCGTTGTCAAACTCGTGGATCTTCCAGGCGGAAATAAAAGGATGTATCTTGCCCATCTTGGGGATGCCCGAGTGTATCTTCTTCGTGGCGGCCGTCTTGTACAGATGACACAAGATGACACGGGCCTTGTCCAACAGATGACGTCAGGATTTCTCACACCTGAGGCCTATCATGAGATCGATCAAACACGCGCTCCCAGTGAACTCACGGCAGAACACCAACAGATGTTTCCTCTGCGCCAGGATGTGGTTTCTGTGACAGGAAAAAATGTCACGCGCATCGATCCGGAAGTCGATGTGTATGACGTCGTATCAGGCGATCGTCTCGTGATCGTGAACGCGGGAGTCCAACACAATCTCACAGAGCACGAGATGCAAAATTGGTTGACGACTGTGGACGACGATCTGCAGGCCGAAGATGTCCTTCAGCGCGCGGCGGACGACGAGGTTGGGAGAAAGTCTTCTCGAGTGTCCCGTGCGCAAGCCGGGGATTTGGCCGCTGTCGTATTCACCATTTGACAAACGGGGTTAGCACTCTATAATGGTGAGTGCTAATTTGTTTTTTTATGCTGGACGCGAGAAAAGAACTTATTTTGAAGCTGGTCATTGAAGATTATATCCGGACGGCCGAGCCGGTTGGATCAAAGTATCTGAATGAACAGTATCAGCTCGGTGTTTCTCCAGCGACGGTGCGCAATGACATGGCTGCGCTTGAGGCGGAAGATTTTTTGCGCGCGCCGCACACGTCCTCTGGCCGCATTCCCACGGAGAGAGCGTACGTCTACTACTTGTCCCACCTGCGCGACAAAAAACTCAAACTGGAAAGCGGGTCGTTGCAAGGGGGCACACAGGACGCACGCAATGCTGAATCCGCACTGAAGGCGATGGCAAAAAAACTCGTAGAAATTTCTGGCGAGACCGCCATCCTCGCCTTCGATCCGAACTGGAGTTATTATATTGGCGTTTCGAATCTCTTTGGCAAACCAGACTTCCATGATTTGGAACTCGTGCAGTCCCTCTCTGCGCTTGTCGACCAATTTGATGAAGTCATCCACGAAATCTACGCGCGGGTTCCCGATGAACCGCTGGTGTTGATCGGCTCAGGCAATCCGTTCGGCCACCAAATGGCAACAATCCTTGTGCGCTATCGCATGGGTGAAGATGGACACGGACTGCTGGGACTCATGGGGCCGTTGCGTATGGACTATTCCCGTAATCTCGCGCTTGTGGAGCGCGCAAAAGAAATCATTGACGCGTATGACTATGAGTGAAGAACAAAAAAAACAAGAGGTGGATAAGGTAGATGAGGTGGCGGAGGTGGTCACGGAGACTCGTTGTGAGAAGTGCGATGAATACCTTGCGGGCTGGAAACGCGCGTTGGCTGACTACGATAATCTCAAAAAAGATCTTGCCAAAGAGCGTACAGCCATTCGCGAAGGCACAAAAGAACTCCTCGCGTACGATCTCATCCAAACCGTCGAACACTTTGATCAGGCGCTCAAGCATAAACCCGTCGATCTTTCTCCCGAAACAGGGAAGTGGCTTGAAGGGATCCTGCATGTGCGACAGAATTTTGAAAGCGTGTTGAAGGATCTCGGATTGGAGCCATTTGGAGAGATCGGAGAACTGTTTGACAGCGCCTGCTGTGAAGCCATTGGAGAAAAAAACGATATCAGCGCTCCGGACGATTCGATCTTGGAGGTCGCCCATCGCGGCTGGCGTCTCGGGGACAGAGTCGTAAGACCAGCGAAAGTGATTGTTAATAACCTACAACCTACAACCTAAACCCTACAATTTTGTATTCTATGCCTAAAATTCTCGGAATTGATCTTGGAACAACCAACTCGTGCGTGGCCATCATCGAGGGTGGCCAGCCAAAGGTTTTGGAAAATAAAGAAGGTTCGCGCACGACACCGTCTGTTGTGGCGGTGAATAAGGCGGGCGAGCGTTCGGTTGGGTTGCCGGCCAAACGCCAGGCGGTCACCAATCCAAAAAATACCTTGTACTCAATCAAGCGTTTGATCGGACGCCGGTTTAACGATGCGGAAGTGACACGGGACCAGAAGGTCCTTCCGTTTGAAATTGTAAAACGTGGAGATGGAGTCGCGATCAAGATGGCGGATAAGGAATACACACCTGAGGAAATCTCGGCGATGATTTTGCAAAAGATAAAAGCAGACGCAGAAGAAAAACTCGGAGAGAAAATCGAAGAGGCCATCATCACCGTGCCTGCGTACTTCGATGACGCTCAGCGCGCGGCAACGAAAACGGCAGGCGAGATCGCGGGACTCAAAGTTCGGCGCATCATCAACGAGCCAACGGCCGCGGCGCTCGCGTATGGATTCGATAAAAAGAAAGGACAGAAGATCGTCGTGTACGATTTGGGTGGTGGGACGTTTGACGTGTCCGTGCTGGAAGTTTCCGAGGACACGGTTGAGGTGAAGTCTACCAACGGCGACACCCACTTGGGTGGAGATGATTTTGATCGTGTGATCATTGACTGGATCCTGCAAGAGTTCAAGAAGCTCGAAGGCATGGATCTGTCAAAAGATTCTCTTGCCCTCCAGCGCGTGAAAGACGCGGCCGAGCGCGCCAAGATTGAACTCTCCACAGCCCAACAGACGGAAATCAACCAACCGTTTATTACCTCTGATGCCAACGGCCCAAAACATTTGGTATTGACCATGACGCGCAGCAAGCTCGAGGAACTGTGTCACGATCTGGTCGCCAAAACGCTCGTACCGCTGAAGGCGGCCCTCAAGGATTCAGGAATTGAAAAAGGTGCGATTGAGGAAATCATTATGGTCGGAGGCATGACGCGCATGCCGCTTGTCCTCAAAACCGTTGAAGAATTTTTTGGCAAGAAGCCGAACATCACCGTGAACCCAGACGAAGTGGTCGCGCTTGGCGCCGCGGTGCAAGCCGGTGTGCTTCAAGGGGAAGTGAAAGACGTTTTGTTGTTGGACGTGACGCCGCTTTCGTTTGGCATTGAAACGCTCGGTGGAGTCATGACCAAACTCATCGAACGCAACACGACCATTCCTGCTGGCAAGTCACAAGTTTTCTCTACCGCCGCTGACAATCAGACCACGGTTGAGATTCACGTCCTGCAAGGTGAGCGCGAAGTGGCCAGTGGAAACAAAACGCTCGGTCGATTTATCCTCTCAGGTATTCCGATGGCGCCGCGCGGCGTCCCTCAAGTTGAAGTGAAGTTTGATATCGATGCCAACGGAATTCTGAACGTGTCAGCCACGGATAAAGGTACAGGCACCAGTCAGAAAATTACCATTCAAGGATCGACAGGTTTGTCGAAGGACGAAGTGGAGCGTATGAAGCGCGATGCCGAAGCCCACGCCGATGAAGATAAAAAGCTGAAAGAAAAAGTTGAGCATCAAAACCTCGCCGACACCATGATCTATACCAGCGAAAAGATGCTCAAAGATGCTGGCGATAAGATTACAGCCGAAGAGCGTAAGAGCGTTGAGGAAAAGATCGAGGCGCTCAAGGCGGTAAAAGATTCAGACGACCACGAGGCCATCAAAAAAGCTGCAGACGAATTGTCGACCGCGGCACAGGCGGTGGGTGCGAAGATGTATCAGCAACAGGCGGGAGGTGGACAAGGTGGTGAAGGTGGAGAAGATGTGAAAAAGGATGAACCGATCGACGCGGAGTTTGAGGAGAAGAAGGAGTAGTTTCCCTCCTTAAAAAGGAGGGGGACCGGAAATTATGTCCACACCCATCTTTGAAAAAATAAAATCCCTTCTCGACTCTAGCGGTGTTGAATACCACAGTGCTCATCACGAACCGACCTATACGAGTGAGGATGCGTCGAGGATTCGTGGAGTGGCATTACACGCAGGAGCCAAGGCGCTTGTGGTTCGTGGAAGCAAGACCAAGCAGCACGTCTTATTTGTGATACCTGGAGATTTGAGACTCGACGGCAGGAAAGCCAAAGTTGTTGTCGGGGAGAATATTAGTTTTGCCACCGAGCCTGAAGCAGTGACAGGCTGCGTGCCTGGATCCGTCCCACCATTTGGATCTGTCATCGGACTCAAAACCTACGTCGACCGTCGTCTTGCCGAGAACGACGTGATACACTTCAACGCGGGTTCGCTCACAGATTCCATGAACATGAAGTACAGCGACTATCTTGCGATCGAGAAACCAATGGTCGTGGATGTGACGGAATCATAGAGGTCCCCCTCCTTTACAACGAACTCTTCAACAAACAAACCAATAAAGGTTTCAGAAAAAAGCTTCGTAACGAACCGACGGCTGCGGAAAAGGAGCTGTGGTATCAATGAAAGTAAAATGTGCTGGACGGTTACAAATTTAGACGACAGCAAGGGATTGGACCCTTCATTGTTGACTTTTACTCGAAAAACTAAGCCATCAAAACATTTCACTTAACGTTACGAGTATTCGAAGTTCATCGTAGCGTAGCGGAGATGAATTTGGGTGGAGGCTTTTGGATAAAAGCTGTAACCGGATACTCGTTGTTATCGGATGTAATTAAAAATTTTTGTTTTGCGAAGCAAAACATTAGGTAATTAGGGCGTTTCGTAACCATAGGGTGCTAAAATATCCTTATGGTTACAAGACGAAAGAACGTGTTCAGTTGCGCGGCCAACTTTTTGAGGGGTAAAAAGTGCGTATTTTGC
>JACRJW010000057.1 GCA_016235605.1 Candidatus Uhrbacteria bacterium
AACGAACCGCAAAATACGCACTTTTTACCCCTCAAAAAGTTGGCCGCGCAACTGAACACGTTCTTTCGTCTTGTAACCATAAGGATATTTTAGCACCCTATGGTTACGAAACGCCCTAATTACCTAAGTTTGTTATCGATACACTAACATAGGTTATCGCAGGCGTCATTGACACCTTTTCCTTATCGGCTAAAATGCCCGCACTATGAGCAATCATCTGCAAAGAATATTGGACCTCGTTGGGCGTACAGGAGATACCATGGTTGTGGTCGAAAAGGATTCAGATAGAGGGTTTGTCGTCATGGACTTGGCTCATTATGAAGATCTGCGAGTTTTTTTTGCTCCAACCTCGAACCTCCAACCTCCAACTTCCAACATTTGGGACGTGATGCCAGAGGCAAAAAACCCTCAAGAAACCTGGGATCCTGACAATCTGACTGAGGACGAGATGGTAAATCTTGAGAAGCAGTATGAGGAATTCGCCAAACGAAACGTGAAGGAAGCCATTCAGGAAACGCAGACGGTGCAAAAAACCGTTGAGCCAGTAAAGCCTCCGGAAGTGAAGAAAGACGAGGATTTTGGCGAGGAACAGTTTTATCTTGAGCCTGTGGACTAAGCGTGGAGGGGCAGACTTGCGTGATTTTCGGGCTTTTGTTATACTTTCGCACGTCTCTAAAACTATCAATTAAGCTAATTTTTTTGGAAGTCCGATCTGACCTCTGGCCTCTGACTTCCAACTACTCTATTTTATGGCTGAAGTCTTTCAGCGCACCAAGCCGCACGTGAACGTTGGAACCATTGGTCACGTTGACCATGGCAAGACCACGACCACGGCCGCCCTGCTCGCCGTTTTGAACGCGAAGGGCATGACCGCCCAGAAAAAGGGCGTCGATGATTTGGATAAAGCTCCTGAATCCAAGGCGCGTGGAATCACGATCGCCACGGCTCACTGTGAGTATGAATCCGACAAGCGCCACTATGCGCACGTCGACTGTCCAGGTCACGCCGACTACATTAAGAACATGATCACAGGTGCCGCCCAGATGGATGGCGCGATTTTGGTCGTGTCGGCCGCTGATGGTCCAATGCCCCAAACCCGTGAACACATTTTGCTCGCCCGCCAAGTTGGTGTTCCAGCGATCATCGTATTTTTGAACAAAGTTGATCAAGTGGACGATCCAGAGTTGATTGATTTGGTTGAGGAAGAAGTGCGTGACCTTTTGAAGAAGTACGAATATCCAGGCGATGAAGTTCCTGTCATTCGTGGTTCTGCGTTGAAAGCTCTTCAGAATCCAACCGACGAAGCAGCCACCAAGTGCATCATGGATCTTGTGAATGCTTTGGACACCTATATTCCAGAGCCTGTTCGTCAGACCGACAAGCCATTCCTCATGCCAATCGAGGACGTGTTCTCTATTGAAGGTCGTGGAACCGTGGTCACCGGCCGTATCGAGCGCGGTGTGGTGAAGATCAACGAAGAGCTCCAAATCGTCGGCATGCGCCCAGAAGCCATGAAGACGGTTGTGACAGGAATTGAAATGTTCAACAAGCAGTTGTCAGAAGGTCGTGCCGGCGACAACGCTGGTTTGCTCTTGCGCGGAACCAAGAAAGAAGAAGTCGAGCGCGGCATGGTGTTGGCGGCTCCCGGAACCATCACCCCTCACACGGTGTTTGAAGCAGAGACGTATGCGCTCACCAAAGAGGAAGGCGGACGCCACAAGCCGTTCTTCAAAGGCTACAAGCCGCAGTTTTACATTCGAACCACGGATGTCACCGGTGAAGTACAGTTGCCTGAGGGAACAGAAATGGTGATGCCAGGGGACACCGTTAACCTCACGATCACGCTCATCCAGCCAGTGGCCCTTGAAGAGAAGATGTCTTTCGCGATCCGCGAGGGAGGTCATACGGTTGGCGCTGGAGTGGTGACAAAAATTATCAAATAATAAAGAGGAGCTCCGGCGAACGTCGGGGCTCCTTATTCGTTCTTTTTTCCCGCCTGTGACTGATCAGATTAAACCAGAAGAAAAAGCGCGCATCCGCATCAAGATTCGTGCCTACGACCACAAGATTATCGACTCGGCCACGCAGACCATCATGAAGACGGCTGAGCGCTCCGGGGCGCTCGTGATCGGCCCGGTCCCTCTTCCCACCGAGAAGCGGAAGTATACCGTGAACCGCTCCACGTTCGTCCATAAGGATTCACGTGAGCAATACGAGATGCGCGTCCACAAGCGCATTATCGATATCACGGATCCAACCGAAAAAACGATCGACTCCCTCATGAGTTTGAATCTTCCGGCTGGAGTGGACGTTGAGATTAAAACGTAAGGAGACTTTTGAACAAGGAAGAGAGATCTCGGGCCCTGCGGTCGTATATCGGAGAAAACCTTCCTCGTGCTTTGAAAGCCTACTTCGGAGATTCGTATCCTCACAAATCATTTCCCTCACGTCTGAGTGACGGCACACGCCGTTTCCGATCATGAGGCTAGAAGCCAGGAAAGAATCGAGGATTCTCTTCTGACTTCTAGCTTTTACAGTTGGAGGTTGGAAGTTAGAAATGGGAGGTTGGATAAAAAATATGGCATTCATTGTCGGACGCAAAATTGAAATGACGCAGAAGTTCAAGGACGACGGGACCGTCGTACCTGTGACCTTGATTCGGGCTGAGCCAAACGTGGTCACGCAAATCAAAAGCGTTGAATCAGATGGGTATGCGTCCGTCCAAGTTGGGACAGAAGTGGAGAGTGAACTCAACAAGCCAGAAACTGGACATGTGAAAGATCTTCCTCTCATATCTCTCTTGCGCGAGTTCCGTGTGAGTCCTGGGGATTTGAAACGCGGGGACGTAATCACCGTTGAGGCGTTTGCGCCAGGAGTCCACGTCGACGTCGTCGGGATTTCAAAAGGACGCGGGTTTGCGGGCGTCATGAAGCGACATCTTTTCCACGGAAAGAAAGCGACGCACGGAACCAAGGACCAAGAACGCATGCCAGGTTCCATTGCCTCCCAGCGCCAAGGGAAAGTCATTAAAGGCCAGCGCATGGCAGGACACATGGGAACCGACCGCGTGACGGTCAAAAATTTGGAAGTGATTGCCGTGGATCCCGCCGCCCAAGTGATCGCGCTCAAGGGCGCTATTCCCGGGAGCCGCGGAGGGCTCGTCCTCATTAAGACTCGACCTGGAACAACGGTATGGCAAGTGTAGAACTCTACTCCGCACAAGGTGAAGCAAAAGGATCGTTTACCCTTCCCGATCGTTTGTTTGGCGTGGTTGTGAATCCAGCGCTCGTCCATCAAGCCGTGGTGACGCAAGGGGCGAACGCCCGCGCATCCATTGCGCACACCAAGACGCGCGGTGAGGTGCAAGGGACGACCAAAAAACCATGGAAGCAAAAAGGCACAGGACGCGCACGCCATGGCTCCCGTCGTTCCCCGATTTGGATTGGTGGTGGCATTACGTTTGGTCCTCGCTCTGAGCGCAATTTCTCGCTCAAAATGAACAAGCGCGCTCGCCAGAGGGCGCTTGCCATGGTCTTGAGCGATAAAGTGGCAAACGGAAAAGTCATCGCGATCGAACAGCTGACCCTTCCGGAAGGAAAGACCAAAACGCTCATGGGACTTCTCAAAAAGCTACCATTGACTGGTCGCAAGACGTTGGTCGTGTCGGAACCCGAAAACAAAAGCGTGGCGCTTGCCTCGCGCAATGTCCGCGGCGTGCAGTCGATTCCTGCCAATGCCCTGAACGTGGTTGATCTTCTGAGTGTCGATCAAGTGGTTTTGACCGTCCCGGCGGTTTCGGTCATCGCAAACCTCTTTAAACGTGTCTAGTATGGGAATTTTTGATCGATTCAAAAAAACGAAACACGAACCTGAGGTCACTCAGGAAAAAAAAGCGGCGCTTGTCACAAAGGCGGCCGAAGGTTCGGTTTCGATGCAAAGACGAGCCACGTCTGATGTGATCGTGCGGCCACTCGTCACCGAGAAGGCCGCGAGTCTTGCGGGGAGCAACACCTACGTCTTTGTTGTCGACAAACGAGCCAATCGCATCCAAGTGCGTAGTGCCATCAAGCAAATGTATGGCATCACGCCTTTGCGTGTGAATATCCAAAACGTCTCTGGCAAATGGGTACGTTTTGGACGCTCACAAGGCAAGCGTTCCGATTGGAAGAAGGCGCTGGTGACCCTGCCAGCGGGCAAGACGATTAACGTCCATGAAGGAGTCTAAGTATGGGAGTCAAACGCTACAGACCAACAACCAACGGCAGACGCATTTCAAGCGTAGATGATTTTTCTGATGTCACGAAATTTTCACCAGAAAAAAAATTGACGATCAACAAGAAAAAGGTTGCCGGTCGCACCAATGGGAAGATCACCGTGCGCCATCATGGCGGCGGCGCTCGTCAGCGCATCCGTTTCATCGATTCCCGTCGTGAAAAATTTGAGATCCCCGCACGCGTCGTCGCGATTGAATACGATCCAAACCGCGGCGCCCGATTGGCCCTTGTGCACTACGCCGATGGTGAGAAGCGTTACATCATTGCCCCGTTTGGACTCACGGTCGGCGCGACGATCGTGTCGTCCATGAAAAAAGGTGACATCCAAACCGGGAATCGTTTCCAGCTTCAGCACATGCCGGTTGGGATGCAGATGTACGACATTGAACTCAAGCCAGGCAAGGGTGGACAGATGGTGCGCGGAGCCGGTACGACCGCCCAGCTTATGGCCGTGGAAGACGTCTACGCCACCGTGAGACTTCCGTCAGGAGAGGTCCGCATGGTTCCCAAGGAATGTATGGCAACGCTCGGGAGCGCCTCCAATCCAGATCGCCGTCTCATCCGTTGGGGCAAAGCCGGGCGCATGCGCCATCGTGGCATCCGTCCGACCGTGCGAGGAAAAGTCATGAACCCGGTTGACCATCCACACGGCGGTGGAGAAGGCAGAAACCCGATCGGCCTCAAGCGTCCAAAGACGCCAACCGGAAAACCAGCATTGGGGGTAAAGACGCGCAGACGTCAGGCATCAGACTCACTCATCATTACGCGCCGTAAGCGCGGACGATTCGTCGGAGGTTAATCGTATGGCACGAAGTCTCAAAAAAGGACCCTACGTCCATCCCAAACTCTTGAAGAAACTCACCACACGCAAACCTGGCGTAGGTGGGCCGATTAAGACGTGGGCACGTTCTTCGACCATTACGCCTGAGATGGTTGGATTCATTTTCGCCGTCCACAATGGCCGCGACTTTATCCAAGTGCGCGTGGTCGAAAATATGGTTGGCCACAAGCTTGGTGAATTTTCTCCCACACGAAAGTTCGTGAAACACGGTGGGACTGCCAAGCCAACGGAAGAAGGTGGAACAGAAGGGGGAATACCAGCCGCCGTCCCTGCACCAGCCGGTAAAAAATAGGATTCAGAGGACCAATAAGACTTATGGAAATTCATGCTTCAGCACGTTATATCCGCATGTCCCCGACCAAAGTTCGGCTCGTGATTGATATTGTCCGCGGACTGAAGGTGCGCGAGGCGCAGGCTCAACTGTTGTTCATGAAAAAAGCTGCGGCTGAACCAGTTTTGAAATTGCTCAATTCTGCGATTGCCAATGCCACGCACAACTTCCAACTGGATAAGGAAGGGCTCTATATCAAGTCGATTGTGGCCGATGGAGGGCCGATGCTCGGACGGTTCCGCGCACGCGCGATGGGTCGGGCCGCTCCGATTCGAAAGCGCAGCTCGCACATTTCGATTGTGCTAGACGACGTCAAGAATCGTACGAAGAAGAAAGCCAAGAAACAAAAAGCAGCGAAGAGCACACAAACGGCTTAACCAAATTTATGGGAAATAAGGTACATCCAAATTCATTCCGCATTGGCGTCATCCGAGGATGGGACGGTGTTTGGTTTGCCAATCGCCAGCAGTTCAAGAGTTTCCTCAAAGAAGACGTGGCGATCCGGGACTATCTGAAAAAACTCCTAAAAGAAGCGTTGGTTGATCGCATTGAGATTGAGCGCTCCCGCCAGGAAATTCGTTTGATGATCTATTCGGCTAAGCCCGGTATTATCATCGGCCGCGGCGGCGCCGGCATTGAAGACCTCACCAAGAAACTCAAGACAATGTTTTTCCCTGGGCGCCGGGTAAAGATGAGCGTGAATGTGAAAGAGATCCAGAAGCCATCTTTGTCCGCGCAGGTCGTCGGCCAGCAAATCGCCGCGGATATCGAAAAGCGTATGCCCTTTCGACGCGTGATGAAGATGGCGATTGAGCGCGCCAAGAAAGCCGGAGCCTTGGGGGTGAAAGTGACCATCTCTGGACGCTTGAACGGTTCAGACATCGCCCGGCGCGAAACGATTGCCGATGGGAAGATCCCTCTTCACAACCTTCGATCGGATATCGATTTTGCTCCTGTGAAGGCGCAGACCATTTGGGGGTCGATCGGCGTGAAGGTGTGGATTAACCGCGGAGAAATTTTCGAGAGTTAGTATGTTGATGCCAAAGAAAGTCAAACATCGCAAGTGGCACAAAGGTCGCCGTTTGGGACGCCGAATCGCTACCACCAAGACGACGCTCGCCTTTGGCAGCTTTGGATTGAAAGCCACCACCGAGTCCTGGATCACCTCAAGACAAATCGAAGCCGCCCGCCGCGCCATGACGCGCGCGGTGGCTCGCGGAGGAAAAATCTGGATCCGCATTTTTCCAGATAAGCCGGTCACGACGAAGGGCTCGGAAATGCCGATGGGAAAAGGAAAAGGCGCGGTCGATCATTACGTGGCGATTGTGCGCCCTGGCACCATCATGTTTGAAATGGGCGGGGTGGATGAAACCCTGGCGCGATCCGCCCTCACCTTGGCTTCCCACAAACTTCCCGTTGTCACAAAAATTGTGACGCGCGAGGTGATGTAATCCTATGGACATCAAAACACTCAGATCTAAAACCAAGGAGGCGCTCATGACTGAACTCTCGCAAGCACAGACGCACCTTAAGTCTCTGGATTTTAAACTCGCGGCGAACCAATTGAAAAACGTGCGCGAAAGCCGAAAAACTAAACACATGATCGCACGCCTTCAGACCCTCATCAACGAAAAGCAAAAGATTTCAGAACCCCAGGTATGAACACCACATCCATCCAACGGACATTTACCGGAGTCGTCGCGTCTACCAAGATGAAAAATACGCTTGTTGTGCGTGTCGAACGTACGGTGGTGCATCCCAAGTACGGCAAGCGCTATGTGCGCACCAGCACGTTTCATGTACATGATGAAGGTGAGACCCACAAGGTTGGAGACATGGTGACGTTCCGTGCGTGCCATCCCATTTCCAAAACAAAGTGCTGGAGGGTGTTAACCGCATCAACGGAATAATATGGTTCAACTTCGTTCGATGATCAAAGTCGCCGACAACACCGGAGCCCGCAAATTGCAGGTCATTCGTGTGATTGGCGGATATGAGCAGCGCTATGCATCCATCGGGGATATTGTGACCGCGGCCGTGAAAGAAGCGGCTCCCCATGGTACGGTCAAGAAAAGCGACGTGGTCACCGCGGTGATGGTCCGCGCCCGCAAAGAGATCCGACGTCCCGACGGAACCTATATCCGTTTTGATGAAAACGCGGCGGTGATTATTGATTCCAAGACCAAGGAGCCAAAGGGCACGCGTATTTTTGGACCGGTGGCGCGTGAACTGCGCGGCCTGGGATTCACCAAGATTATTTCTTTGGCTCCAGAAGTTCTCTAGTATGAAAATCAAAACTGGCGACAAAGTCCGTGTGCGTACGGGCAAAGACAAAGGCAAACAGGGAACCGTCCTCCAGGTGTTCCCTCATCTTGAGCGTGTCGTGGTGGAAGGCGTGAACAAGATGACCAAGCATCTGCGCAAAACCGGACAGCGTGCCGGACAGAAAATTGAATTTGCCTCTCCGATCCACGTGTCCAATGTGGAACTGGTGTCTCCAAAGAGTGGCACGGCCGGTCGCGTGGCCTACAAGATGATCCTCCAAGACGAATCAAAGAAAAAGATTCGTGTGATTCGTAAAAAAGGTCAAACCGAGGATATTGAATAACGGTATGCCATTCCAAACCTTCTACAAAAAAGACGTCGTCCCAAAACTCATCGCTGAGTTCGGATACAAAAATGCCCACGCGGTCCCAACCGTGAAGGCGGTGACGTTGAACGTGGGATTGGGTCCGGGCCTCAAGGACGCGAAATTTTTGGAGACGGCTGAAAAAACGCTCATCCGTATCTCCGGGCAAAAGCCGGTGATGACCAAATCGCGCAAGTCGATTGCCGGCTTTAAGATCCGGGAAGGACTGGTGGTGGGAATGAAAGTGACATTGCGCGGAAAGCGCATGTGGGATTTTCTGGAAAAACTCATCCGCATTTCCCTGCCGCGCGTCCGGGATTTTCGCGGGCTTCCACAAAACGCGTTTGATGGACAGGGGAATTATTCGATCGGCTTCAAAGAGCACATGGCATTCCCCGAGATCCGCAGTGATGAGATCGAACTGATCCACGGACTCCAGGTGACCATTGCGACCACAGCCGGGTCCGATGTCGTCGCACGGTCGCTGCTTAAAAACTTAGGGATGCCACTGAGAACGGAAAACTAATATGGCCACAGAGAATCAAATTGCTAAATCAAAGAAACGTGCCAAGTTTTCTACGCGTGTGGTCCATCGCTGTTGGCGTTGTGGACGTTGCCGTGGATATATGAGAGTGTTTGGGCTCTGCCGTATTTGCTTCCGCGAGCTTGCCAATCGCGGTGAGATTCCAGGCGTAAAAAAATCAAGCTGGTAGTTCGACTACGCTCACTATGATCACTGATCCTATCTCCGACTTCCTCACGCGCATGCGCAATGCTCAGTTGGTACATCTCCCTGAGATCGTTTTGCCGTACTCAAAAATCAAATTTGCGTTGGCGAAAATTCTTGAGAAAGAAGGATACGTCGGTCGTGTCGAGAGCATCGAAGAGGCGAAGATGCCACGCTTGAAGATCCACATGGCCTACGAATCTGGTCGTCCAAAGATCCAGATGATCTCACGTGTGAGCCGACCAAGCCATCGGGTGTATGCGAAGTCTCATGAACTGCCGCGCGTGCTTTCCGATTTTGGCATCGCGATTATTTCAACCCCAAACGGGTTGATGACGAATAAAGAAGCCCGAGCGCGTCACTTGGGTGGGGAAGTCATTTGCGAAATTTCATAATATGTCTCGTGTTGGAAAAAAACCCATTTTGATTCCTACGGGTGTTGAAGTGGACATCCAGGACCACACCGTGAACGTCAAAGGACCAAAAGGATCCTTGTCCACCCGTGTGAATGCCGTCGTGCTCCCTCTCCTTTCTGATGCTCCCCAAGGGAAGGTCGTCGTATTTCAGGTTGATGAAACCATGACGGATGATGCCAACACCCGAGCGCAATGGGGGACGGCCCGTGCGAACGTCGCCAATCTCGTGCAGGGTGTGACCGAAGGATTCATGAAAAAACTCGAAGTGAACGGCGTGGGGTTCCGTGTGAATGTTTCAGGCCGCACGATTGTGCTCACGGTCGGATTCTCACATGACGTCAAGGTCCCATTGCCTGAGGGCGTGACCGCAACGGTCGAGGGAAACATCATAACTATTACAGGCGCTGACAAACATTTGGTTGGTGAGTTCGCGGATCGCGTCCGTTCGATCAAAAAGCCCGAGCCGTATAAAGGGAAGGGAATCAAGTACGTCGATGAAGTGATCCGTCGAAAAGCCGGTAAGACCCAAAAGGCAGGAGCCTAATCTATGAGCAGAGCCATCAAACAAAAACGAGCACACGCGAGATTGCGGGCGCATCGCACCCGTTCACGGATTCGTGGCACGGCTGATTGTCCGCGTCTCACGGTCAAGCGCAGTTTGAAACACATCTACGCACAGCTCATCGATGACGATCGCGGCGTCACGCTTGCCGCTGCCTCAGATGCAACCGCAAAAGCCTCGGGGAAGCCTGTGGACGTCGCGCATGCGGTTGGGACGTCCCTTGCTGAACAGGCAAAAGGAAAAGGCATTACACACGCCGTATTCGATCGGGGCGGTTATCGGTATCATGGTCGTGTGGCCGCGCTCGCCGATGGCGCTCGAGAGGGAGGGCTCAATTTCTAATATGCCAGACCAAAAACAACACACAAAACCCGGACGCGGAAATGGACGACGCGGCGGCGAAGATGACAAACGTGGACGCGGTCGCGGACGTGGACGCAAGAATGAAGATCGGGCTCCTCGCGAATTCGAGCAAAAGATTTTGGATTTGGCTCGCGTGACCCGTGTGACCGCTGGAGGAAAGCGTATGTCCTTCCGTTGCGCCCTGGTGATCGGAGACAAGAAAGGTCGGGTCGGGCTTGGCGTGGCCAAGGGAGCCGATGTCCAGATCGCCATCGAGAAAGCGTATAAGCAGGCAAAGAAAGACGTCTTGGTTGTCCCCATCGTTGACCAAACCCTGCCGCATCCGATTCGCGTGAAGTTTGGTTCTGCGATGATTATTTTGAAACCCGCGCCTTCCGGTACCGGGCTCAAGAGCGGTGGCGCCATGCGGACGATCCTGGAATTTGCCGGCGTCCCAAATGCCGTTACGAAGATCGTGAATTCAAGCAATAAAATTAACATCGCGAAAGCCACCTTGGAAGCGATTCGCCGCCTGCAACAGGCCAAGTCATAGTCTATGCCACTCTCTCTGCACACCTTGCGACCCCAGAAAGGTTCCCAGAAGTCCAAGAAACGCGTCGGACGTGGTTTGGGTTCCACGGGGACGTACTCCGGACGCGGCGTGAAAGGCCAGAGCGCTCGCTCGGGTGTTTCGGGGTTGAAACTTCAGGGCCTGCGTAGCGTCATGCTCTCTACGCCCAAGATGCGCGGATTCAAGAGTGGCTATGAACGCGCACAGGTCGTGAACGTCGACGACCTTTCAAAGACGTTTAAGGCAGGAATGAAAGTCACCCCAAAATTGCTTGAACAAGCCGGACTCATTGGGAAGGCATCCTCTCCAGTTAAAGTGCTTGGCGAGGGCGCGATCGCTATTTCGATCATTTTGTCTGGTTGCCGTGTCTCCGCTTCAGCAAAACAAAAAATCGAAGCCGCTGGCGGAAACATCATTTCCTAATTCCTCCTTCCAAATTCCTCCTTCCAAATTCCATTTTTATGACCACGCTCCTTCGTATTTGGAAAACGACAGATGTCCGTAACAGCCTCCTGTTCATTCTTGGGATGTTGGTCGTCTTCCGTCTCACCGCACACGTGCCGGTCCCCGGCATCGATGCCTCGGCGTTTACAAACATTTTTCAAGGGAACCAATTTCTCGGGCTCCTCAATGTCTTTTCTGGCGGCACGCTCGAAAATTTTTCCGTGGTCGCCATGGGCGTCATGCCCTATATCACTTCCTCGATTATTTTTCAGCTTTTGGGAATGATCCTGCCGTCCGTGGAGGAAATGCAAAAAGAAGAACAAGGCCGACAAAAACTCAACCAGTGGACGCGTCTTGCGACCGTGCCTTTGGCGCTTGTCCAAGGCTACGGGTTGATCCTCCTGCTTTCCCAAAAGGGACAATTTTTTACTTCCGCGGGACTTGAAACCATGGTGTTTGCCATCATCAGTCTCACCACCGGAACGATGTTTCTCATGTGGATCGGCGAACTCATCTCGGAGAAAAACGTCGGGAACGGCATCTCGATCATCATTCTTGCCGGTATTTTGGCTGGCCTTCCCACGACCCTCAGCCAATCGCTCGCCGTGTTTGATCGCTCGCAGCTGGTGACGCTCATCCTGTTTGCGGTGGCAAGCGTGGTAACGGTTGTGTCCATTGTCGTCATGCATGAAGCCCAGAGGGACATCCCCGTGCAGTATGCCCGCCAAGTGCAAGGCGGACGTTTTTCGGGAGCCGTGAGTTCACATATTCCCCTGCGCCTCAACATGAGCGGGGTGATCCCGATTATTTTTGCGATCTCCATCATCCTGTTCCCCACCGTCCTTTCCCAATTTTTCTTGAACGCCAAAACGGATATCCTGCGCACGGCGGCCAACTGGACGCTCCAGTTTTTCCAAAACCAGATCGTCTACGGAGTGAGTTATTTCGTGCTCGTGTTTTTCTTCTCCTATTTTTATACGGCCGTCATTTTCCATCCTGATCGCGTGGCGGAGAACATCCAAAAGCAAGGCGGGTTCATCCCAGGCATTCGTCCAGGGAAACCTACAGCCGAGTATCTTGGGTGGATCGTGAATCGCATCTTGCTGGTGGGAGCCACGTTTCTTGCCGTGGTTGCCATTTTGCCGATCGTGGTCCAGCAACTCACGGGGAACGCGGCTTTGTCCTTGGGCGGGACGCGCATTTTGATTACCGTAGCCGTCATTGTGGAGAGCGTGAAGCAGATACAAGCGCAACTCACGATGCGTGAATACGATATGTAAAAAGACTGCCCCTGGCGGGCGGTTTTTTGTTTTGCTAGACTAGGCACGTATGATCTACAAGATTTTGCTCATGGGACCGCAAGGATGCGGGAAGGGGACGCAGGCGGAAATTCTTTCGCAATCGCTTCATATTCCTGCGCTTAGCATGGGACAGTTGCTGCGAGATGAAATCGCAGCAGGTACAGATCTTGGAAAAAAATTTGACGTGATTTTAAAGCGCGGAGATTTGGTCTCTGACCAGGACGCGGCCATGATGCTCAAACGTCGTCTGGAAAAATCCGATGCGAAGCGTGGGTACATCATCGATGGCTATCCTCGCAACCTCTCGCAGTGGAAGGCGTTTGATTTTGACACGCCAACACATGTCATCGTGATCGATGTTCCACGTGAGGAATCCTTGAAGCGTCTTGGAGGCAGACTCACATGCCGCGCATGTAACAAAGTCGGATCAACGTCCGGCCTAAAGGCCGGATCCGCCTTTGGCGGAAAGGACGGCATCCGCGCAGGCGATCTCTGTCCCTGCGGCGGGCAGTGGTATCAGCGTGATGACGACACCCCCGAGGCAATCACGCGACGGCTTGAGATTTACGAAAACGACACGCAGCCAGTGATCGAAAAATACGGCGGAATCGTAAAACGGGTCGATGGTATTGGGTCTGTGGCGGAAGTGGCGGATCGTATTAAAAAGGTTTTGTAGAGTATGTCACTTACCAAATCGCAAGACGAGATCGAGAAGATGCGCCGCGGGGGGCACTTGCTTTCTCGCGCGCTGAAGGCGGCCGTGGATGCGGTGGCGCCAGGGGTCATGTTGAAAGAGCTTGATGCGGTTGCTGAGCGTGTCATTGCCGAAGGCGGAGGGACACCCTCATTTAAGGGATATCGATCCAAGCCAAGCGATACGCCATTTCCAACGACCCTGTGTGTTTCTGTGAATGAGGAGATCGTCCATGGACTTGGGAATCGTGAACGCAAATTGAAGGAAGGCGATATCGTTGGGCTTGACATCGGCTGTTGGTTTGAAGGGCTGTGCACGGACATGGCCGTGACCGTTCCGGTCGGAGTGGTGAGCGAGAAGGCGATGAAGCTTATCCAGGTGACGAGAGATTCTCTTATGGCTGGCGTGAGTGCTGCACAGGTCGGTCGTGAGGTGAAAGACATCTCTGCCGCGATCGAGAATTATGTGAAGCCCCATGGGTATGGAATCGTGAGAGCGCTTGTGGGACACGGCGTTGGTCACAAGGTTCACGAAGATCCTCATGTGCCAAATTTTGTTTCCGATCGTTATCCAAAAGTTCCAATCGAAGACGGGATGTGCTTGGCGCTGGAGCCCATGCTTGGCATGGGAGGCGACTATCATGTAGAGACAGCGCCGGACGGTTGGAGTATCGTGATGGCAGACGGTTCCTTGGGTGCGCATTTTGAAGTGACGATCGCCGTCACAAAAAACGGCACGGAAATTTTGACCCCGTTACCCGTGTAAAAAACGATATGACGTTGGGAGCTAAGCTCCCAACTCGAGCTGATTTTTCAGACTAAGTCGGCAGCTTAGCTCCCAACCGTTATCTATGCCTGAACGCTACCCACAAAGACATTCGCCTGATGCCGAATTTCAGCATCCGCGTTTCGACCTCACGACTATCATGGGTATTCCTGTGCACGGCCTTCAGGTGTCCAAAGAAGCTCATGAGATGGCCAAGGCGTATTTTGATAGCCTCACCATGAAGGAGCGCATAGATAAAGCCTCGGAGGCTGAACTCGCCTGGGCTCTGCGTCGTCAGTTGCAAAATGACTTGAAAGCAATCGTCGTGCGTGATGAAGCGAGCGGGAAAGCAGATGCGACCAAAACAAAAGAGGCGCGTCAGAAACTTTTATCTGAAGATGAAAACCTTGCCTTCTCCCTTGCGGTTTATGAAAATCTTATTTTGAGCGCTGGTCCTAAACTCCAAGAGGAACTCGCCCGCCATGAAGCAGAGCGAGTGAACGCCAACGGTACCTACGAATCCTACCGTACCATCGACCGCGTGCTTGAGAAGACTCGAACAGATTTGAACACGCTCCTTGCCGAAATGTTCAAACGCGCAGGTCAGGAACCAAAGCCCGTGCATCTCATGAAGCGAGCGCTGTTAGAAGCCAAAGTCGATGAACTCGAAAGCCAACTCGAAGTCGTGAAGCAGAAGAACCCCGATGTCGCCGCCCTCATCGAGTATGACACCATTGCCGACTATGCTCACCAGCTGCGCACCTCGGGCTTCATCTGGACCAAGAGTCGTCAGAAGCTTCTGCAAGATGTGCTCACTGGTGCGCTTACCAGCCGCCCTGTGATGGCGCTCATGGGGGAAACGGGCTCAGGAAAGACCGCCATGGCCAGGGCTCTATCCATTGAGCTTGCCTCTCGTGAACCTGAACGCACCGTCGGAGGCAAACACGCCAAGTTTGAACGACTGTTCGGGAGTCCATCCATCAAAGCAGGAGACACATCGTTTGACTACGGACCACTTCTGCGTGCCATGACAGGGAAGACTTCTTCTACTGACTCGGGGCAAGGCAAGGGAGGTGGTGTCTTCTTTGACGATGAGTTCAACACCCGCCCCACAGATATTCAACGTGAGATTTTGAAGTTCGTCTCAGAGTGTAGATCTGGCCGAGAAGTAGCCGTCCCTGGTACGGCTCTGACGGTCACGGTTGCTCCAGGCTTTCTCTACCTGGCCGCTGGCAACCCTCCTTCTGAACGTTATGACCGTGAAGAAACCGGTATTGAAACCAAGCGTGAGTTTGCAGGCAATGTGCTCAACGTCGAGTACCTGGAACAAACCCCTGACAACCCAGAGCTCTATCAAGTCCTTCTGGCCTCTTTGCTTGATGCATCCACCGGACGGTTAACCGCTGTCACACCCGAGGAAGTACAACCAGAGTTTATCAAAGACGCTGCCACTGGGGGCATGAACCTGAACCTTGACCCAAAGTCCGGTGCCTTCCTGTGGCGATTCTCACAGGTCTGGGGGGAACTCTTCAAAGCGTTCTCGTATAAAGACACCATCCTTCACAAAACCAATCCTGCTGACCCAAAAGCCAAGTGGCATCTGCCTTCCTTCATCCTTGACCCAGGAGTGGTCATGTCATGGATAGGGCAGTACAAGGCAAGTCCCAAAGCTCGCAAGGGACATCTCTCAGACTTCCTTGAGCACAAACTCAAGGACTACATCCACCAGTTCCCCGAGGAAGAACAGAAGACCGTCAACGCGTACCTGAAGCATTTTGGGGTCATGAAAAAGGTAGACCCAGGCTTCAGCCTGGGTGCAGTGAAAGAGGCCAAACCTCCCTTCCATGTCCTCACTCCCCGTGAAGTCGGTTATCTGAATCCCAACGTCAAAAGACCACGCGCCCGCGCCGCTCCACCTAGAATGGAAGGCGTGGATGTGATAGATCCTGAAACAGGGGAGGTGATAGGTACGAAGGAATTTGAGGAATCACATGTCCCTGAAATTGCGCATCTTCAAGAGGCCAAAGATATTCTAGGAGCGGACAATGTCTACGGTCCCGAGGCCGTAAAAGCCACATGGGGTCGGAATCTTTCTGTCCCCGAGATTCCACCGCTCCCATATACTCGTGAACAACTCGAGGCGGCAAAAAAGTTGAACATGATGCTCGTCTTGCGTATAGATAAAGATGATCACGGTCAACCTCTCACGGCAGAGAGAATGTTTGAAATGATTGAACCTAGGCTTCAGGCAGCAGGCAAAGGGAAACTACTGGTCAGTGTTGATTGGTACGCAGCACAGTCGTTTTATGTAACAGGAACCTCAAAGCCTGAATGGAAGCTCGTGACCCGCGATGTGATTCCTGGTTCCAAGAATCTTGACTATGCAGACCAAACAAAGCTTCTTCGCGATACCCTTGCCGCTCAGCCAGATCTTACACAAGCCGAACAAGAGGCCATTGTGGAGGCTTCTGATTCCGTGTTGGCAGACCTGAAGGCCATGGCAACCACTGACGCGACCTGGCAACAGGCCGCAGAACGCTTGGCTCAATTGAGGCTTAATGTGAATCATCGACGCAGGTTTTCAGATGTTGTTTTCGATCACGCGACCCTTCTTGAGACAAAAGGTGTTCGTCTTTTTAATGGTCAGTCTGTCTACGATTGGACGAACGACCGCACCTCTGGCGGTGACTTGGTGCTCGCCGGGAGCCCTGATGCTGCCGGTATGAACGTGAACAGATGGCACCCGAGGCATTTGAATAGTCGCCTGGGTGTGTCCCTCTCCAGATAGTTGCAGACGGTTTGGCTCTTTGACCTTTGTTCTGTTTTGACCCTTTGTCCTGTCGGTTTCTACAACCACTACTTTGTAGATTGGTTTACCGGCAACCAATAAAACGTCTGCACTGCTTCCTCTTGTTTTGTGATGCAGCGAGCGAGCCCACGCTTGCTCGTAGCGATACGGAAGGACATGAGGATGAACGCACCTCTGACGGTAACTTGATGAACGCCGGGAACCCTGATGCTGACGGTATGAACGTGAACAGATGGAACCCGAGGAATTTGAATAGTAACCTGGGTGTGTCCCTCTCCCGAAGCGCAGACGTGAAAAGAAGCCGGCTATTCCGGTTTCTTTTCAAGCGAGCGAATCCATCCACCCAACATTTTTCCGATTTCATGACAAGCAGCTTCGTAGCGAATGTACTCGCGTTCATTGATGATTTGCAGTTTATGTGTAAGACGAATCAGTACTTTTACGGTATCCAAGTGTGGTACGGTCGTTTGGAGGAGTGCTTTTTTTGTATGCTCACCTGCATATTGTGCACGCACAATGACCACGAGCATTTCCAGAAGTAAATCGAACGTCCGTTGACCAACAGTATAACGATCTAATTTTGGCAGACGTTTTGTATGGATGTACCAAGCGCAGACAAGATCATTCAGTCGATGAAAGACAAGGGTATCGCTCAAAGAGCGTCGGGGGGGGGCAGCCATCATAGAATTCCATCATACGACGATGTCGTCTCAATAGAAAATCTTTTTGCCGCATGGAGACAGTTTGTGAAAGGCAAGCATGCCAGGCTCGAGATCTTAGCTTTTGAAAGATGTTTAGAGGACAGGTTGTTTGCTCTGCATGATCGACTTGTTCGTGGTACCTGGAGTCATGGTCAATATGAGACCTTTACTGTCTGTGATCCAAAACCTCGCGTGATCCACAAAGCGTCCGTCGAGAATCGGATCGTCCATCATGCACTTGTCCGAATCATCGAACCGGTATTTGATCGGTCATTTATTTTTGATAGTTGGTCGTGTCGCAAAGGGAAAGGAACACATGCAGCTGTTGCGCGTCTACAAACGCGATTGCGGTGCATTGCACAGAAATCGCGTCAGCCAGTGTGGAGTTTGAAGTGTGATATGAAAAAGTATTTTGCAAGTGTTGATGGACAGGTTCTCCTTGAGCTGATTGAAGAGAAGATTCAGGATGAGAGACTACGCGAATTGATTCGTGATATCGTCCACAGTCACCGCCCAGGTTTGCCACTTGGCAACCTGACCTCGCAACTGTTTGCCAATGTGTATTTGGAGCCGTTAGATCATTTCGTACAAGAGAACGTCAGGGCATTCGCGTATCTTCGTTATTGTGATGATTTTATCTTGATCCACACAAGTAGAGAGGATCTTAGGCAACAGGTGGCGCCCATCGAGGATTTCCTTCAGGGAAGATTGCGACTTGAGCTGCACCCTCACAAGATGTTCCTTCGTCCCTGGCATTGGGGTGTGGATTGGCTAGGTCACGTTTTGTATCCTGATCGCGTCATGTTGCGTAAAAGCTCGAAGCAGCGTATGCAGAACAGTTTGAGAACGCAGGTTGGATATTTTTTAAATGGTGGCAGAAAAGATGAGAAGCTCTTACGAGCCACTTTTGCCTCGTACAGTGGTTTGTTGAGAAAGACGGACGAGGGTGATTTGAAAGCCTCTGTGCAGACGCTATGGGAATGTTTGTGAGCTCTGAAAAAGGGTTTTGTCCCGCCGTGCTCTCCCGCCGGCGCTGACGCTTTGGCGGGCAAGCGCGCAATTTGATTCAATCAGGAATTGCTGATAGATTGCCTTATATGAGATCAAAGGAATTCTCAGATCTCACAATCGAAGAAATGTTTGTTGAAGCGGAGTTGGAGTTCGAAGCTACTCTAACGCAAGGATTTATAAACCCAAAACAATTGGTTGCATTTTTGTATGCCGATTCCAGAACGTCCAACGAATGAACAACAAGAACCTCGACCCGAGCAACACATGACCGCTCTGCAACTACGCGGGTATCGTGACTGGAAACGAAGCGTTCCTCCAGAGATCCGTTCACTCGTGGAAGGGAAGCTGCTTGGAAAAAATATACGTCTGGATCACCGTGACCTGCCGTCAGTTGTTGAGTTTTATAGTGGTCTTCAGAACATGTTGCACGATCCGTCCGTGTCTGTTGATACGCTCGAGGTTTCATCGGTTGTGGCAAAACAGCTTGCGGCTCTTCAGAAGATACAGATCGGTGAGGGTCAGGTGAATCTGTGTGCGGCGCTTGCGGATCCAGAAATTGATTTTGCGATAAAGCAAAATTACGTCCAGTCGAAACTGCTCCCGCGTCTTGAGTTTTTGCGCGCGCACGATCGGCGTAAGGCCGAGCAAGCACAGAAGCCATCTGAGCACAAGAGTGTAACAGGTGAAGACGAAGAAGAATACACACCACATCGTACAGAGATGCAGGAGTCCGAAGGATTACCGTCCGAGGCGGTTGCAACCGTTGCGCCTTTTTTTGGCGGGAACTATACCGACGCGGTTTTTGACGAGTTTGATTCCAGAACCCTTACATGGAAGAAGTCTCCGAGGAAGTGGACTGAGATGAGAGAGCTAACCTTGGATCTAGATCGAAAACGTGCGTATCGGTCAGTCGTGAAGGGTGGAAGTGCGTGTGTGAAACTTCCAGATGGGTGGGGGGCGGACTCTCAGAGTGTAAAGTGGTTTGGAAATGAGCCAGAGTCTTGGAATCTTGTCCACGATCAAGATGGAGTCGTACGTCTGAGTGTGAAGAGCGGAGATGATGAGAGTTATCCGTTCCAGATCGACATCGCGCCATCCACGCAAGCTGTTGACGGTGTACCTCCAGAAGGTGAGATCCCATCTGTTTCAGAATCTTTTCCAGAAGAGCTTCTTGCGTTTGCGACGAAGTTAAAGGCTGAACGGTTGCCGCATGCAACAAAGGTTCGTCAGCTCGCATCGTTTATTCGTAAGCATCTTGAGTATGATATGGATCCGAAGTGGGATGCAGTGTACAAGGCTAACCCAAGGAAGTATTTTGAGGAAATTTGGAAAAATAAAAAAGCGAAATGTGATGAGGCGAATACGTTGCTTGTGAGGTTGCTGACGAAGATGGGAGTCTACGCACAGTTTTTGGGCGGACACTCTGTACGAGCGAAATCTCTACTGGGAGAGGCCATGCTTCTTGAGAACAATCGTCATGCGCGTGCGGCTGCTTGGGATCCTCAGGAAAAAAAATGGATTCGTCTGGACGCAACACCGGCTGGCGATCCAAACGTGGACCCTGAGGAACAAGAGGCAGATTTGGGTGAGGGAGATTACGGCGAGCAAGAGGCGGAGCTCATGAGCGAGGAAGAATTGCAAAAACGCCTCGCGAAGGCGGAAAAAGAGGAACAGGCAGAGCAGGAGCATCTGAGTCCTGAGCTTGCGTATGCCAAGGAAGCAGGTTGTTCCCCTGAAGAAGCAAGAGTGGTTTTGAAAAAAATTGCGGAATTGCGCAAGACGCATACGACGGTTCTCCGCGATGCTGATCGTCAGTGGCAGACATTGGTGCGAGAGAATACGCGGGAACAGATTGTTGACCGCGGACCGGTGCCGATGTCACAGATGGACGAGATTGATCCAGATGAACTGGTCGGAGGAGTCGTCCAGGTGAGGGCTGGAGAAAAAGATCCGTTGCTTGGCATGCGTGAAGATGTCCAGAAGACAAAAGAAAAATGGTTCGGAGGGTATGAAGTGTTTATTGCCGCAGATATGAGCGGTTCCATGGACGAAACCATCAATGGCGTCAAAAAAGTCGATGCACAGCGCGACATGGTCTTTTTGCTTGTCGATTCGTGTATGAGCGCAGCGGTTGTGACCAAACAAAAAGTCCGTCAGCTGAAGGCGCCGATGCCTGTGAAAGTGAGCGTGGCGGTCTTTGGGGTGAAGACTGAAATTGTTCTGCCTCTTACAGAAGCCTGGACGCCAAAAGAACAAATTGTTCTGTATCGCGCCCTGAATGCTGGAGCCGGAGGAGGCACACCGGATCATGCGGCGCTTTCTTTGCTTGGGAAGGCTATCAAGGAATCGACAAACATGGAAGAAGCACAGCGCGCGAAAAAACCTGCTTTGAAAAAAAATAAGTGGGGCATGAGGCGCTTTGTGATCGCGACAGCTGATGGAGGTTCTGACAATCCTGCATCTGTGAAAAAAGTAAACCAACAGCTTCGCGAGGCAGGCATTCCTGTTGACTTACTTCTTATTTCTTCGCAAGATGATGTGAATTTGCATCAAGCGTCGGAAGCCAACTACCAATCAGTGACGCCTGTGACTGACGTAAACGACCTGGCACAAAAAGGGCTTGCGCGTCTTACGCAGAGAATCAAGGAAGCCTACGCGAAAATCGTATGAGAATCCTTGGCATCGATTACGGCAAGAAAAAAATTGGTTTGGCGTTTGGAGATTCTGTTGCACATGTCGCCGTGCCGCTTACCGTCATCCCAAACGTGGGTGAGGAAACATTCGTGGCGCTTGCAAAAAAAGTCGCACAGGAGGACATTGATCTTGTGGTCGTGGGCGTGCCACTTTCAACAGGCGGTCATCATGGGCCTGAGCAACTTCAGATCACGCGAGCGTTCATCAAGGCACTCGCAGGCGTCCTGTCTGTCCCGGTCGCAGAAGAAGACGAGTCTTACACAAGCGCCGAGAGTATTCGCCTTCAACGAGAAGAAGGCGCGCAAGCTCATGAAGACGCCCTTGCCGCCATGCTTATTGTCCAAGCCTACATGGACAAATTACGAAGTAGTGAGCCTGTCGCACTATGAATCACCTCACCCGTGTCTTGCTCGTCATCTTGATTCTCTTTGGAGGCTTCTGGTTGTGGAGAGATCTGGAGGTGGAAGAGGTAGATGAGGTGGAAAAGGTGGACGAGGTGGGAGAAGAACAGGGAAGGGAAGTAGCGCCAGTCGAATTTATTTCAGAGAATGGCGTCGTGCTGCGCGTCACCTCGCCTGTGAGAGATGCTGTCATCACCTCACCGCTCACGATCACCGGAGAAGCGCCTGGGACGTGGTACTTCGAGGCAAGTTTTCCCGTCGTGCTTGTCGACTGGGATGGGCTCATCATCGCACAAGGTTACGCGACCGCCCAAGGTGAGTGGACGACCGATGCATTTGTCCCATTTGTGATAACGTTGGAGTTCGTGAAGCCGAGCTACGGAGAAACGGGAACGCTTTTTCTGCAAAAAGATAATCCTTCCGGCTTGCCAGAGAACGACGATGCGGTCGAGGTTCCCATTCGATTTGAATAATTTTTAGTCACTCGCGCATCAAACTTGCGCTAGATTATTGAGCGAAAGTTATTTACCTTTAACCTAAACATATGCAGACACTCTTTCTCATCGGCCAAATCGTGCTCGGTGTCTACTTCATCAAGGCAGGCCTTCATCACTTCACACAGCTTGAAGGTATGGCCGGATACGCGGCATCCAAGCATGTCCCTGCGCCAAAACTTGCCGTGGGCGTGACGGGTCTCATGTTGCTGTTGGGCGGAGTGGGCGTGCTGTTCCAATTTCAGCTCGTCTGGGCCTACGGACTCCTCATTGCGTTTCTCGTCTTGGCCGCTTTTACCATGCATCGATTTTGGGTCGAGCAGGATCCCAACATGAAGATGGCAAATCAGGTTAATTTTCAGAAGAACCTCGCGCTCGCCGCGGCTCTGCTCATGCTTCTCTGGTTGCAAGCGTAGCGCGGGTTTTTGTATAACCGTGAAAATGGACGATGAGACACACTTTTTCACGATTATGAAAGTGGAGTTGGAGAGGATGATGGGAATTTAGATGCGTGCGTATTGTAGGTTTTCCTATTAAACTTATAAAGCAAGCTTGACTTTTATAAGTTTTTGGCTAAACTTATAAAGTATGAATGATGAACAAGTTCGTATTGGAAAAGCGGCTGATGTGTTGGGTGTCTCAGCCCA
>JACRJW010000058.1 GCA_016235605.1 Candidatus Uhrbacteria bacterium
CCCATCGATATCGCGTCGTACACCGACGTCGCAGTGTACGGCTGGTACATGCCGTACCTGTGCATGGCGACGCGCGAGTCGATTGTCAGCGGCTACAGCGACGGCTCATTCAAACCCGCGCAGAACATCAGCATCGCGGAGGCAGGTAAAATTCTGGTCCTCGCCTTTGGTCTTGCCATTCCGGACATAAGCACCGGCTCGGAGACCTCCTGGTACGCACCGTACATGCGCGCGCTGACAGCCATCGATGCAATTCCCCCTTCCATCGTCTACCCCCAGCAACTGCTGAAGCGCAGCGAGCTGGCGGAGATTCTCTTCCGCATTCTCTCGCGCGGGGACGTGACAGCGCGGGGCGGTCCATCCCTTCATGGCGCGGCACCGGAGGATTCTGCTCAGCCGCAACTGCAGACAGGCGGACAGCAGGATGAGGGTCAGCCAAGCATGCTGCAACTGCTCCAGCAACAGGTCCTGCAGAACCTGCAACAGGGTATGCAGAATTTTCTTAATCGTCAGCAATCGATTGAGAACCAACGCCAGCAGCACAAGTATGTGCAGCCAGGCAGTTCCACGACGCAGGGCAATACACAGAACAACCAGAATCAGGGACAGGGAACGTCCGGCGGTGCGAACGGAACTGGAGGCGCGGCGGGAGGGGGTGGCGGAGGCGCAGTGGGGACGGCCGGAGGAAGTAGCGCAGGAAATAACGGCGGAAATACCGGCGGAAATGGGAACGGAGGCACGGGCGGAGGTGGTGGCAACACGCAGGAGGGCACACGGTGTGGGGAAGGCAGCAATAGCGGCGGGCCTTTTCTGGAGGGAAGTATTCCCGAATCCATCGCCGACGACGGCTCCTTGATCTTCAAAGCGCAGTACGATTCCTTCCCGGCGGGGACATATCTATGGAATGCAATCACGGGGAAAGTAACATCCGTGAAGGGATCGATGATCACGCCCGATGGAAAATTCATCGTCGACGTCCGGGAAGACGTGAAGGAGAACCCGCCCGTTGTGCTCACCATTCAGAATCTGGCGACGGGCACCGTCCAAAGGACGAAGCTCGACGTGGAATCGGTCCTCGGAAAGAACGGCATAGGAAACATCTATGAAATCGTCGTTTCGACGGAGACAGACCCCGGGCGCACTGCGCCGCACTACATCTCCTTTCACTCCGGAATCACCCACGTGGTCACCTACGACACGATCGCGGGAAAATTTCTGAGCATGACCCCCACTCTGGCGCAGTGGAGTTTCGTTCCCATGACACGCTCCACAGGACTGGAAGTATCGACCGACGGGCACATGGCTTTCAAGAGTCACGGGTACCTCACCTTCGATTCCACCGGAAAGCACATGGTGCAGACGACCATTGGTTCGCCCACGGTCCTCCTCGACGGCAAAGCGATCGGCGAGGGCGGGACCAATTACCATCCGATCGGCGACGACGGCAAGGGAAACATCCGGGTCGTCGCGTTAAAAGGCGACGTGACGACGCTCTACTTCAACCCGACGAAACAAAAGAGTCTGCCCTGCAGAAATGCAGTGATGAACCGCTTTGGAACGGAGATCGCGTGTCAGTCAGTGCAGAACCTCGCAGGCGACGGCAAGGACATGCGCACCTACCACACCTACGCGTACAACATCGCAAGCGGCAAGTGGCGGCTGGTGAGTGCCGGACCGAACGGAGAAGCGGCGATCTGTAATCGTCCTTCGAGCGGGAATGGCGGGGGCACCGGTACAACCGGTGGTGGTGGTCAGGGGCAAAGTCAGGGACAGAATCAGAGTCAGGGACAAAGCCAGGGACAAAGCCAGGGACAGAATCAGAGTCAGGGGCAAAGTCAGAGTCAAAAGAATCAATCGAAGAATACCGTCCATCGCGCCCTCGGGGGATGCAACGGCGCCACCATCTGGTTCGGCGGCGTCAGTGACGACGGAAAATACGTGCTCTTTGTGGCGGACTTCGACACGCTCATGGGCGATGACAACAATGAGGGCGGACTTTTCCTGAAGAACATGGTGACGGGTCAGCTTATTCGGGTCAGCAGAACCGTGACGGCCGCGGCGCTCCGCAGCGACGGCCTCCTCGTCGGCTGGCAAGGGCCGGTGGATGCGTACGCCCCGGGAATGCTGCAGCAGTGCGGCGGCTCGACCGGAAACTGCGGTTGGGTGCGTAACACGGATCTCGATAGCAACGATTTTTTCACCTACGACGTTACGACCGGCGTGACCGTTCACAATGCGGGTAACCCGCTGGGCGTCAGCCGGCGCACAAATGTCGGATCCGCCGGTTCGCCCGTGGCGGGACTGCAGTGCGAGCATTCCAGGACGAGCAGAAATGGCCGGTACGTTGTCTGCGACACGTACGCTCCGTTACTGCCGCAAGAGGACAAGAACAACCGTATGGACACCTACCTCTACGATATGCAGACGAAATCGCTGAAAATGGCGAGCACGCGGAGCGACGGCAACATCGCCATTTGCAGCTGGGACAACGGCGAGCCGACGGTCATCCATAATCTGAAACCTAAGGACGGGGACGCGCCGACCTGGCGCCCGCGCTGCGGCGACGGCGTGTGGGATCAGGGAGAACGCTGCGACGATGGCCCGGGGAATTCTGATACGAATGCGGGTGCAACCTGCGGCAACAGCTGTCTGCCTGTTTCGTGCGGAGACCGTATCTGCAACGCGGGCGAGGATCCTCAGTCCTGCCCGAACGATTGCTCCTACTTTACGTCGATCCCGCAGCCGACCTGCGGCAACTTCATGTGCGAAGAGGACAAAGGAGAGAGAGGATGCGGCAACAACATCAGTCTCCCGCCGCCCGCGGGTACGAAAATCAACTGCTACTTCTGCTCGCTGGACTGTTCGGCGGACGGCGGCGGGCAGACCACGGGCGGAACATCCGGAGGAGGACAGGGAACAGGAGGCACGTCCGGAGGAGGGGGCGGGCAGCAACCGGCAGCGATGTGCTACGGACCGGAAAGCTGGTTCGGGCCGGGCATCAGCGATGACGGCCGGTATGTTGCCTTCCTCACACGCTACAAAGATGGGCAGGGGGCCGCACAACCCAATCGCAGTCTCGTGGTGAAAGATCGTCACACAGGTGTCTTCGGCATTGTCGCGCACAATGTTGCCGCGACGGCCATGACGCCGGAAGCGCGCTTCATTGTCTATCAGGCAGGCAGTGACGGCGCCTTCTTCCTGTACGACCGGATCAGTGGAATGAAAAATCAGATTCCAAGTGATTACATGTCCAGTCTGCCCTGGTCGCAGTACGCCGTCTCCCACCGTCCGGGGCTCAGCATCAGTCAGGATGGCCGCTACGTCGTCTTCGGAAAGGCGATCACCTCCAATCAGTATGCCACTGTGATCTACGATACACAGACGCGAACGCACGACGTCCTGCGGATCGTCAGCTCCTCCGCCGGTTTCACAGAAATCATTCCGATGGCATTCGGTCATCTGATACGCAATCCGCAGACTAACCTGTTCGTCGGCTTCATCCCCCAGAACAGTGCGCCCTTCGGCTCACCGCCAACCACCTCGCTCGATTGCCGTTCCTACCGCTTCAACAGAACCAGTACCGACTTCGTCATGTGCGAGAGTGACAAGCAACTGCTCCCAGAAGATACCGACACCGACCTCGACATTTACGTCTACGAAATGGCGACGCAGAAACTGGAACTCGTGAGCAAGAACGTCCCCGGCGACGGAGGTGCGTGCAGATGGACAACGCCGCCGGGAATGTAAAGAAAGGTCAGTACAGTCGAAATGTCGCGAATGTGTCATTTCCGGCAATCATCACCGTCATAGTCGGGGGAACGCGGCGGGCGCTTTTCATTTCCTTCTCCTTCCCCGTATGAGTATCCTCGCCTTCATCCTCATCGGCATCGTCGCGGGCTGGCTTGCGGGCCTCATCATGCGGGGCCACGGCTTCGGGCTCGTCGGCGACCTCATCATCGGCGTCGTCGGCGCGGTCATCGGCGGCCTCATTTTCGATCTCGTCGGCCTCTCGGCCTACGGCTTCGCCGGCTCGCTCGCCATGGCGACGCTGGGTGCCGTGGTGCTGCTCGGCATTGCAGGCATGCTGCGGCATGCGTAACTCTCTCTGAACATAGCATGTGGCTGCGACATTGCGTCTTAATCATCCATTAATGCGGCTCCCGTAGAGTGTGCCCGGTCGCGACAGTATTCCTGACCGCGACACATCCTCATCGGCTTCACCACGGGGAATGGGAAGCAGAAAAGGCCGCGCAAGCGGCCTTTTTTTTGTGCTATGGGAAAGCGTAAAGATCCGGTCTTACTTTGTCGCAATCAGAAGGGCATACGGCTGTTCACGGACGCAGGCCTCCCAAAATTCCGGAGTGAATTCCTCTACTGCATCCTCAGTCGGATACAGTTTCTCCCACGTCACTTTTGCAAAGCCGCCGTCCTTCGCTCCGGTTTCGTATTCCGCTCTTGTAAACTGAGTCAGAACAGTCGGCGTCGTCTTCCATACTTCTTCTTTGGAAGCAGGGTTGAGAAAATGGACCTGCACTTTTCCGTCGTCCGTACGGGAAAACAGTCTGTTGCCGATGCACATGCCAAACGCTTTGAAGTCAGGATTGAAGACAACCGACACAAAACTTCCATCATTCTCGAGCGGTTTTGAAGCGGCGCGAAAAAATTGTGAAAGGTACGCGGCATCGGGAGCGTACGGCAGAACCATCACCGAGACTGCGTCATCGAACCGGTCCTCCGTTTCAAATTCATGAGCAGACGCTCTGTCGTACCGGATACCAAACTGCTGTAACCTGTCTTCTTCCAAAGCAATCTCGATGAAGCGCCGCGACGGGTCGAACCCCGTTACCTCCCGCGCAGGGTCGATAGCCATGATCCTGTCAAAGAGGCCGTCGCCGCACCCCACATCGAGAATTCTCTGACGGACACCGTGCTTCGTCGCATCCAGTTTCTCCAAAACGGCCGGGTAGTGTAAGCCGTTGCGCATCGGGTCGCTCTTCACGAAATCCGCATACGCACCGCCGAGATCGTTGAAGTGATTCATAGCAATACAGTAAAAATAATGCGCTATTTCTGAGGAATCCCCGCACCGATTTTCCATATACCGGCCTCGCGGAATGCCGGAATAGTCTGTCTGCGCGCTGCGTTGCTGAGAGTGTGGATGGATTTTTTCTGCGTCTTTGCAAAATCAACGAGCGCGACCACAGACTCCCCGCGCAGATAGGCAAGTCTCTTGTGCATTGATTCCAGCAGAGCCAGTGTGATAATTTTTTCCATGGTTCTTGAATTCCCAGCATCTTTATAGTTGCCAAATGACTTGTAATAGATCTGTTTCTCTTTGTCTCTGATGATCACCGAGGGGAAACCAAGCTGCATCAGTTGATAGTTAATAAGAACACGTCCGATTCTGCCGTTACCATCGCAGAAAGGATGGATCGTCTCGAAATCGAGATGGAAGCGCGCGATCTTATCCGAAAAATAGCTGATGGAATCACTGGAATACTCAATAAGAATTCCCTCCATCATTCTCTCCACGTGTTCAGGTGCAGGAGCGATGTGAGTGCCGACGCGTACGTATTCGCCCTTTTTGCGAAACCGGCCCGCGATGTTATCGTTGATATTTACCATAAGCATTTTGTGCAACAAAAGAATTTGCTCCGTCGATAACTCTGCCTGCACTCCTTTGCTCTCTATATACTGCATCACACGGGCAAGATTTTTTGCCTCGAACACTTCACGAACGGATACATTTCGTGACACCTCAAGATCGAGCAGGATACGCTCGGTTTCTTTAAGTGAAAGTGTGGAATTTTCTATGGCATTGGAGTTGAACACGCTTTCCGAAAGTTCAGACTCATCAATTAGCCTGAGCAAGGATTCCTTCCCTCTACGCAATCGGTCATACACAGCCTTCAGGGTTTGCAGCCGCTTTTTAAGTGGATAGGAAGTCGCCATATCCCAAGTTTATTATATTAACGATTATTTGTCAATAGTATGTTACTAATTAATAGATTTTGTATATTTTAACTATATTTTAGTTATTTTACGTTAATAAATTGGTGGAGATGCCGGGAATCGAACCCGGGTCCAACGTGTGACGATAGTGCTCATACGGTCATGTTCCTTCCGATTCTCACAACCCCTCAGGAAGGAACAAGGATAGGGTCATGAGGATAATGTCGGAATTCGTCAGTGATGCGACATCAGACATCACTGCCGTCCCGCTAATGGCGCTGCATCCCTCCAGCGGGAATCAAGGGCGAAGCGTGTTTCCGGTTAAAGGGAAACTAAGCGAACGCAGGGACGCGGACCGGGAAAAGCATTTCTGCAAGTTCCTGACCTTTGGCTGCTGCATTCTTAAATGCGGTTGAGGCATTTGTTGGTTGCGACTGTGGGTATCGGGAACCGTCGCCATCCCGGATCGAAGCAGGTACCGCCAGTATCACGCTGTCAAAGCCTGTCATCCCCACGTAAAGCGCCGGAGGCGCCACGTGGCGCAGCCACAGGTGAATTCGAGCCGAATGCAAGCGCGCAGCGCGCAGCATAAGGCCGAAGATCCTGCGTCCCGCGAAGCGGGACTACAGTTCAGAAAACGGAAGGCATCAATAGATGAAGTGATCAGTATGCGGCCAGCGGTGTGAGAGAACAGATAATCAGTATAGCATTTTTTGGCAGTCCTGACTCATAAAATTCCGGAAATTTTATCTCCTCGCCCGCTACACTCACACTATGGACTTCAAAAACGTCGACATGGGCAAGCTGGCTCTGCAATTGCGTAAACCCGAGGGTGACGTCGGTACCGAGGTAGGCGCGGCAATGGCACAATTCAACATGGGTGCGATTGCATTCACTATTGAATGTCTGGACATACAGCCAACGGATCACATTCTGGAAATCGGCTTCGGGCCGGGCGAAGCGATTGCGGAGGTTGTGAGACTGACGCCAAACGGATACGTCGCGGGCATTGATCATTCACCCGTGATGCTTGAGATGGCCGCGCACCGGAATCACAAAGCCATGATGCAGGAGCATGTAGAACTGACACTGGGTGATGCACGCGCACTCCCCTACGAAGATGAAAGTTTCGATAAAGTTTTTGCCGTGAACGTCTTTCAGTTCTGGCCGGACCCGACGACGGAACTCGCAGAGTGTCATCGTGTGCTGAAATCAGGAGGACGCATCGCCTTCTTCCTTACTCATCCGACCTCATGGCTCCCGGGCATCCGTGAGACGGGTGTCTTCACCGCACGTGAGGCAGACGATGTGAAAAAAAATCTTGCGAATGCAGGATTCACAAACATCGAGATTCGCGAGACCAAAACGGAACCGGACGGGAAGGGGTTTGTAGTGATGGGGGAAAAGTAGAAGCAAGCAGAAAAACATCGTCTCTGAGCCTTTTCTCTTTCTTGCGTAGTGAGGAATATATTGCAAAGATACACATAATGGCACTGTCCGAAAATCAGCGGCGTGCGAATGAGAAGCTGGAGACAAAGGGTGACAAGCACTTTGAGCGCGGCAATGTACTGAAAGCATTGCGCTACTACGCACGCGCGCAATTGCGGGAAAAGGTTCTGGCCATTACGCAGAATATCGCCGGCGATTTTCATAATATGAACAGCTTCCCGCGGCTGCAAACGGGGATCGGGCGCGACATCATCAGTGCTCTCAAAGCCGTCCTCGCAACAGATGAACTCCGGCTATTCGCTGCACGGTCGTGGGATGCACACGAGCGGCAGAGTGAAATCGCACTCGAGGCGTTTGAGGCTTGTGACGATGATGCCGCACTGCGGGAGCGAAGCATGACGCTGCTGGAAGAAAACAATCTTCCGCTGGGACTGCGCGGACTGCGGATGTACAGAAAAATCAGAATGCGGACGGGAACCAATGCAAGTGACAAAGATGAATCGCTGACGGAATGCATACAGCATAATTGCGCGAAGCCCATCGCACGTCTGAGCGAACAGACGAAAACGCTGAATGAAGCGGAAGAGGAGGAACTCGACAGCGTGTTGGGCTTGCTGGAGATTGCCGGGGATTGCAACGGACTGATGGAACTCGGCACAAAACTGGAAGAGAAGAAACAGGGCCTCTGGCACATCGATGCGTACGGCCGCGCTCTCTCCGTCGCACAGAAGCAAAAAATCACCATGTCGGATGCGATACTCATGCGGCTCGGAAAGCTGTTCGACAATTACGGAAAAAGAGGACTCAGTTTCATGGCGTATGAAATGTGCGGCGCAACGGATGAGCTGGAGCAGCAGGTGACGAAACTGCTGAGCAGCGGCAATCTGAAAAAGGCCTTTGAACTTTTGCCCCTGTTGGTGCATAAAAACCCCGATGTTCTTGAGCGTCTCAAGCCGCAACTGAATAATCTGATACGGTCACTGGAAATGCAGGCACATGCTGCACGGGGGAAAAAGAAAAAAGCGAAAGCGGAACGGTATACGGAGATGGCGGCGCTGCTGCAGAAGTTGTTTCCGGATGAATAATCGAATTCTAAAACTGGGAACAGAACCGTGACATCAAGTGTTTTATCTCTATCTCTGTTTTGCTACACTTCCTCCATTCACCTCCCCCACTCCCCTTTATGAAAATGCGCTTCGGAATAATTGTCGGCTGGACCTGCGCGATTCTCGTCGCCGCTTTTAACATTTTTGCCGCCGTCATGAAGTTTCTGCCCGTCGCACCGGGATCCGACGCGGAAGCAATGGGAATGAAACTGGGGGTCACCGGTCTGGAGCAGCAGCTCGGCGTGCTCGAATTCATCATCGTCATCCTCTTCGTCATTCCCCGCACGTCGACGATCGGATTTGTGCTGATGGTCGGCTACCTCGGCGGCTCACTGGCGACGAACCTCACGCACGGATTTTCGAACATGGAAGCGCTGCCGATCTACGTGCTCTTCGTCCTGCTCACGGCAAGCGCCTACTTCCGCAACCCCGAACTGCTCAGCAGAGTGCTGGGGCGGTCGGTGCCGGCGAAAGTATAAGCACGGCGGCGTAACGGATTGGGTTCTTTGAGCACGATGACAAAGCATTCGTGTGCGATGACGCCGTCCCGTACCTGACGGATCATCCCGCAAACGATACGGGCAGTTTCGGCGTCTAGCATCGCAAAATGGAGCGCCATGTCCGTATCATCTTCGAGACGTCCGTTATGAGGCTCCACAATGTGATCCATAATCTC
>JACRJW010000060.1 GCA_016235605.1 Candidatus Uhrbacteria bacterium
CCCCCCCCCCCCCGCTTCAGGGGTGCCGGCATCGGGACGAATAAAGAGATGAGTGTGCGGGATTTAAAAACGTTTTGCCCCCTCTCGGAGGATTCGGAGAAGCTCCTGTGTAAAGCGGCAGCACACCTGCACCTCTCGGCGCGCAGCTATCACCGCACCATCAAAGTATCGCGGACGATTGCGGATCTGGCAGGGAGTGACGATATTAAAATGAGTCACGTCGCCGAGGCGCTACAGTATCGGCAGAACATCGGGCTGGAGTAACACAGGCAAGCCACATCAGCTTAAGCTGACGTGACAAGATGGCCGTGCTACTCTTCCTGCAATGCACTTCGCCGACACTCTCACGCAACGCATCCAAAAAACCTCCCCCGTCTGCGTGGGGCTCGATCCGCAGATTGATAAACTTCCGGAGGGAATTTCACGCGATCCGGAGGGCGTACTCACGTTCTGCACCGGCATCATCGATGCGACGGCGGCGATCGCGTCCTGTGTGAAACCGCAACTCGCGTACTTTGAAGTGCTCCACTGGGAGGGCCTGAAAATCTTCTGGAAGGTCTGCGCGTACGCAAAATCGAAGGGCCTCATTGTCATCGCCGATGCCAAGCGCAATGACATCGGCTCCACGTGTGAGGCATACGCGGATGCGTATCTATTTCCGGACAGTCCCGTCGATGCAATCACCGTCAGTCCCTACCTCGGCTCCGACGGCGTTACACCCTTCATCGAACGCTGCGTTAAAAATGATAAAGGGATTTTCGTGCTGGTAAAAACCAGTAACAAGAGTAGCGGCGAACTGCAGGATCTCCCCGTGGGGGACGAAGCGGTCCACGAACACCTCGCGCAACTCGTGGAAAGCTGGGGCGCGCAGCATATCGGTCCGGAGACGAATCTTTCGTGCGTCGGAGCTGTCGTCGGCGCAACGTATCCCGAAGAAATGAAATATCTCCGCACCCTGATGCCCCACATTCCCTTTCTGATCCCCGGCTACGGGGCACAGGGGGGGACGGCAAAAGATGTTGCACACGGATTCCTCCCGGACGGCACCGGGGCCATCGTGAATGCATCTCGCTCGATCATTTTTGCATCCGCGAAAAAAGACTGGCAGGAAGCGGCAGGTGAGGCGGCGGGGAAGATGAAGAAAGAGCTGGCGGGAGCGACGAAATAACAGACTGGCTTAGAGTTTGTTAGTTATTAGTTCATTAGTTTTTAGTTCATAACCAATAACTAACAAACCAAAAAACTAATAACTTACTTCACGCTCCATCTCGGCCCCATCGGGAGCACCACAGACTCCTCCAGCCACCGATAGGAGCCCGCACCGTCGCTCCACCAGACGTCTCCGTTCATACCGATTGTACCGTTTTGAGTAAAACTCACCTGCAGGGTGGAGTCCGTGCTTCCCGGTGGAACGGATACATCCGCGTAGAGAGAAATGACACGGTCAGTATTCCCGACTGTTTTAAAATCCTCAGGAATAATGGGGCAATCAATCGTATTTGTGAAGTTGTCCAGTCCGCAGGGCTGCTGCTGCACCTCGGCCGGACCGCCGATGCGCCAGCCGGTGACGGTCACGCCGTGGGACGCGAGGTGGAAGTTCAGCGCCTGAAGCTGCAGAGTCGCGCCGGTAAGAATCGTCCCCCCGAACCAGAAAGATGCGATCTCCCTGTTCGTACCGACCGTGAGCGTGCCCTGAGAGGGGAGTGTTCCTGTGACGGACTCGATACGCGCCTGCACCGTTTCGCTGAAAGGATAATGCGGAGAGGCGGGGAAGAGCTGTCGCAAGGTATGTGAGTCCGTTCCCTCCGCAAAAAGGAAGAAGGCACCCGCATCCGCGATTTCAAACATCTCCTTCGAACCGCCCTGATGCGCACGGTCGCGAAGGACGGCGCGCAGTCCGAGAATGATAGTCTTATCCTTCGGCAGGATGTAATTTCCTGTCCCGAAATTGCCGACCCACCGTGTGTGATCGTTATTATTACTGATGTCGAGGGCCATCTCCCCGACCACCGCGCCGGAACCGTCGATCAGCGATATTGATTCGATGCTCGTGATCTCACGCTCAAGAGTGATCTGAGCGCTGCGCAGAACCGCAGGCTCGCCTGTGCTTTCAAACACACCGTCAAACAGGATAGGTGTGGTACGGCCGATGAGGAGCAGATTGCTGCGAGCAGGGAAGAGAGGGGCGGATTGCTGTGAAGAAGACGAAGAAATCGAGGAAGACAAAGAAGACGAGGATGATGACGAAGACGAAGAAGTGGATGAAGAGCCTGTACTCTCAAAAATACCCCGCTCCGCATTACGATAGACCGTTAGTTCACCCGTTGATTCAGCTAAGAATGCAGCCGCGAGGCGGGCCATCTGGCCGCGCGTAAGGGGATCGCCAAGACCGAGCGAAACGGGCAGAAGGACTTTATGGCTCGTGGCGGCACTGACAAAGGGAACATACCATGCATCGCCGGAGACGGGCGCGGGGAGCCCGTAACTGAAAACGTTGACGAGCATCTTGATTGCTTCGGCATAGTTCACGGGACGTTCGGGGTGGAACAGGCCATCCGGATACCCGGCGACAATCCCGCCCGCTTTCGCATGGCAGACAAACTGACTGAACCAGTCACCGGTGTGAATATCAGGAAAACAATCGCTCACATCCTCCTCTGCCTGTACGGGTGTACCTCCCGACCGGCTGAGGAGAGCAATCTTCAGAAATTCCGCACGATTCAGCGTGCGCCTCGGCGCAAATGTTCCGTCAGGATTCCCCTGCAGAGCTCCGGCGCTGGTGAGCAGACTGATGCCCGCCGTTTCCGCTATGGGGAAGGGTGCATCTTTGTATCGGGCGGTGGCATCGGTGAAATCCAGTGCAAGTGCGATACCGGGAATGATGACCAGAGCAGTAATGAGAACGCGGCGCATGGAACACAGTATCGTCCGGAGCAACACAGAGAGCAACCGGAATGTTCCTGATCTGCGCTCTCCTGTAGCATCGGGCAACGCATGTGGATCCTCCTCTCGCTTCTCTCGGCCTTTGCCTTCGCCGCCATGTGGCTGCTCGCACGCGCGAGCCGCGGCATCCCCAGCAGCATTGTGACGGCCGCGCAGTACTTGTTTGGACCGCTTCTTCTGTTCCTGTTTTTGCCGGGCACGACGCTCCCGTGGAATCTGCCGCTCTGGTACCTCTTTCTCATCTTCAACGGCTCGATCATGGCCGGTGCATCGTGGGGCATGATTATCGCTTCACACAAAGTACCGGTGACGGTGAGCAATCCGCTCCTCGGTCTGTCGAGCGTCGCCTCGCTCATCACCGTCTTCCTCTTTTTTCACGGAACATTCACGTTGTGGGGTGTGAGCGGAATTCTCCTCACGACCATCGGTCTGTTCGTTTTGTACCGCGGACGGTGGACGATGTGGAGGACCCGATATCCGTGGATCGTCCTCGCGGTGGTCATCCTCTACGGCATCAACGGCAGCATCATGCACGCGCTGCTGGATGACTTCCCGCATCCGATGGTCCTGAGCGGTATTTTTCTGACCTGCAATTTCCTCATGCCTCTCGCGCAGGCGGCAAAGCAGTCCCGTTCCGCGTCATGGACGGGCGGCACGATCCTTCTCCTCACAGCACTCGCGCTCGTCACGCTGACGCAGGACCTCGCAACCATCTTCGCTTTCCAGCTGGCACCCGCTCCGTACGTTCTTTCCATCAAGCGCCTGAGTGTCCTGCTCTCAGTGCTCGGCGGGTATGTTCTCTTCCATGAGCGCGATGAATCGCTCGGCAGGCTTCTGCTCTCGACGGTCATCGTGCTGGCGGGTGTGGTGATGATGACGGTGGGGTGAAGGTGACAGTGCTCATTTGGCTTCATTTATTTTTGCGTCGGCTCAAGAAGCACACCATTTTTCGATACAGCGGGTTCGCAACACATGCTGCGATTAAAACAACAGGGCCGTCTCATTCCGCTCCTGAGCTTCGAGCACGCAACACCGATTCTTTTTGTACGCGTCTGTGGATTTGCGCTTGAGCCGATCCAGCGGAGCCAGTCCCAACGGGCCATCGGCGTAGTATCCATCCATACGTCATGTGCCTTCGGCGCGGCTGCAAGAGCCTTCTTCACATCGAATGGAACCGTGGGTTCCGGCCATTCTTTCATCGGCTCCATCACCAACATCACCGCATCGCCTGCATCTACTCCGGTCGCTTTGTGTATGGCCGGAGTGATTCTGAACCAGTGACTTCCCTTCCCGTCCGGTTCGAGCGGTATCTGAAAATGCGAACCATTGATCGTTCCCGTGACCATCGCCATACCCCGAGAGGGAAGCTTCGCACTTGCGCTCTTCGGCAGCCGGAGAATAGTCCATGAGTTGATTTTAAATAGTTGAGCTTTACAACGGATTGTTGGCATATTTTCTTGCTCGTTATTAATGAATCAATGATGTCATTATAACAGTGATTGGGCTTAGCTAAAGCCGACTACCTCCTTCTCAGGTACCATATTGTTACGGCCTCGTAGTTCAACGGATAGAACGACCCTCTCCTAAGGGGTAAATATAGGTTCAATTCCTATCGGGGCCACCATGAAAAATTGATCGGTGTATAATGAGAATATGCTCACGCCACGCACGCAAGATTTCTTTATTGCCGGATTTTCCTGTGCACTCCTCTTCGCCTGCCAGCCGGTTGCGCAGCAGACACCCGCGGAAGAAAACACTGCGGTATCATCCGCACCGGAAGTCTCCGCACCAGAAACACATGCACCGGAATCCTCTTCCAGTCTCTGGACCGTGACGGTTAGTTTCCCTCCGGCACAAAGTTACGGGACCGAAATAAAAACGATGGATGAAGAGCCGGTGACATTCACGATGCCCGATGCTCCCGTTCAAACATTTAAGCAGGAGTTCACTGTGAAAGATTCGCTACCATCAGAAGCTGATAAAGACTGTTACCCGCCGCACCCTGCTGGGTACTTTGATCAGTTACAAAAGAAATTCACGGGCGCGAAAGGAATCGTTTACGTTATGGCAGGACGAACGCCGCAGAGCTCAGGAGATAGCACGTACAGCATTACATTGATACCCAATAGTATGAATTACAAAACCGTGGAAGACGTGAACAACGATTTTTCTTACCATTGCGGACTGGGCGCCCTCTCACCGCTCATGCTCAATAAAGAGTGGCTGATCTTCACCATCGGCTGCGGCGGCGTGGATGCAGGATGCGGGTTGATGCAGGAAATTGTGGAATCGAGCATTCGGCTGCGATGATCCTTCGTCGCCGCTCAGGATGACAATGTGTAAACAAACCGCCTGTGACTCCGAGTCACAGGCGGTTACGTTGCTTGTTGTTCCTTGTCTGGTGCTGTTAACTGCCGCCGTAGCTCGATGTGGACGGCAACAGGTGTGCCACATCCTGGCGCGCCCAGAGCATGTGATGGCCATATGCACTCCCCCCCTCTGTGACAACGATCTTGCGTTTATCAGGCGATAAGAACGCCTGCGCTCTGCCACTGGGAGTGTGCGGGGACGAGAACCGGAAGCTACCTAATGCCGGATGCTGGGCCAAGGCATTCACGGCAATGAGACTGTTTGCGGGTGCCCAGATCATGAGATCGGGCGTGGAACCGTCATGAGTCATAAGCAGGTCGCCGACGTAAAAAGGGGTGAAATAGTTTGTCGCGGCAAATCGGCAACCACCGTCCGCCTGCACGACAACATCGAACACAAGCACTCCCTGAAAAGGGGGCACCGGCTCCCCTTCGCAGACATGCATCACGTCTCCCATCCCTCCGCAATCACGAATGAAGGAAGGATTGAATCCGTGCGGGAAATGCGGGAAGGGCCCTTCCTTGCGAACTTGCAGACCGAATCCCTTCAGTCGCTCCAAAACACCATAGGCATAACCGCCTGAGGTGATGCGGGGAAGGCGCATGGGTAAGTCCTTTCGTTGAAAATGACAAGGAACAAGCCGAAGCAGTCTGTCACTCTCTGTTACCCTGTCAACTTTCGTTTACCCTACTTACCGGCGAGAATCACCACTTCCCGTCCTTCCGCTCCGAAACCACCTTTCTGCTTGATTTCACTCACGTGCTCTTTGC
>JACRJW010000059.1 GCA_016235605.1 Candidatus Uhrbacteria bacterium
CTCGGTGCGGTAACGCTTCACGCCGTCTTGTCCGTCCCAGTCATGCGTTTGCAATCGGCCTTCGATGTACACTTTGCGGCCCTTGGTCAGATACGAGCCGCAAATTTCCGCGAGCTTTCCCCAAGCGACAATGTTATGGAACTCCGTGGCTTCCTGTTTCTTGCCGTCGGTGCCTGTCCACGAACGGTTCGTGGCCATGCCAAATGTACAAACTTTTTGACCCGAGGGGATGGTTTTCACTTCGGGGTCACGGGTGAGGTTGCCAATGAGCGTTGCGCGGTTCAATGAATACATAAAACAAGATTAGATATTTTCTGCGACATCTCCTTCCAGGATCTTGTCCAACTTCTTATCCAGCTCTTCCATGGACATCGGCGTTCCTTCGCGCAGGGTCGGTGTGGTCATCGCCACTTGTGGAGCGACTTCCCTGCGGAAGGTCGGCTTCGCCGGAGCCCGGCGAGGCATGCCCTCACGTTCTTTCTTGGCTTCCTCGGTGAGAGGCGCCACATACGAGGTGAGTTCAAATTTTTTCTCAAGCGCGCCGGGAGCGCGTTCAAGCAACATGTGGCGCAGGAGCGAATCGTTGAGACCGAGTTTACGATTCAACTCCGCGATCGCGGAAGGATCCGCATCAAAGTGCACGAGCACATACGAGCCGTGATGCTGGGACTTAATCGGGTACGCAAGACGGATTTTGCCGAGGTTCTCTTCTCGCAGGACCTGCGCGCCGAGGCTCTTCACAAGCGCGGTCACTTCGGCTTGGATGCCGGCGATCTCCACGTCTGTGTAGAGCGTTGGCACAATGAATAAAAGTTCGTACTGGTTCATATATGTTTCTGGTCCGGGTGGTCCCGAACAGCCGGTGAGGGCCATGGACAGATAAATGATTTAACGCGTAGACTCTAACGATCTTTGGTAAAATGGTCAAGTCTATGAGGTATCTTACCCTGGGCTCTCAACAAGAACTATGCAAGGCCGAGCTCAAGGCCGTGCTTTCAGATTCTTTCGACCCTGTCCACGAATCAAGCTCGGTTGTTGTGGTTGAATCTGGTTTTGAAAACGCAAGCGTGCTTCAAGATCGACTCGCGGGCGTGATCAAGATCGGTTCTGTGATCGGAGAGCTTAAGCAATGGGATCTTGAAAGCGCCGCAGAGTTGATCGCTGTTCAAGCACAAGATGCGGCTGGTAAGAACAAGATCTCGTTTGGACTTTCTGTGTACGACTTGGGTGATGCATCACTGACACGCGCACTAGAAAAAGAAGTCGATGCCCTCGGTCAAGAAATTAAAAAGCATCTGAAAGCATCTGGTCGGCCTGTGCGCTATGTGAAAGCGCGCGAACCCAGACTCTCAAGCGCCGTCATCGAAACAAATGGTCTGCTCTCCTCTGGTGGAGAATATGCCCTCCTTGCCGCGCACGGAAAAATCTTGATCGGCCAAACAGAAACGATCCAAGACTTCCGCGCCTGGGAGCGCCGCGACTTTGGTCGCCCGGCGCGCAACGCAAAGTCTGGCATGCTTCCACCGAAGTTAGCGCGCATGATGATCAACCTGTCAGGCGTGGATCCAGAAGGCGCCACGCTCTTGGATCCATTCTGCGGTTCCGGCACGGTGCTCATGGAAGCCGCGCTCATGGGATTCGCGCGCTTGATCGGAAGCGACATCTCAGAGGCTGCCGTTCAAAACACTGGAAACAATCTCGACTGGCTCACCACAGAATTCCAACTCGAGGATCCTCATCTGGAACTGCATACCACACCTGCTGTTGATCTTCCCTCTCTCGTCCATGAACAAGCAGACATCATCGTCACTGAAGTCTATCTTGGATCCCCACGTTCAAAACCACTCACGGACGACGAAAACAAAAAAATCGAACAGGACCTCATGACCGTCTACGAAACTTCTTTTTCCGCGCTCAAGCTTCTTTTGAAACCGTCCGGCCGCGCCGTCATCGCCTTCCCCGCTTTCAAACAAAAAGAAGGCACTTGGTACCGCCTGCCTCTTGAAAAAATGTTGGTAAAACTCGGTTATCGAGTTGAATCACAATTTTTGTATCACCGAAATGACCAGCTCGTAGGCAGAGACATCCTTGTTCTTACACATTGAACCTAAAATGGCACACATCCCAGTCTTGCATGACATACTCTTTCCCCTCCACACGAAGCTTTCCATTATCCCGAGCGCCGGCCTCTCCGTGACAAACAACAAAATCTTCGTAGCTGATCACCTCAGCTCGAATGAATCCTTTTTCAAAATCTGTGTGGATGACGCCCGCGGCTTGTGGCGCCTTGGTCCCGCGATGGATCGTCCAGGCACGGGTTTCTTTTTCACCAGAGGTAAAAAACGTGATCAAGTTTAGAAGCTCATAGCACTTGGCGATCAATCGATCGAGTCCTGATTGCGCGAGTCCCAGCTCGGACAAAAACATCTGTTGATCTCCTGGCGACATTTCCATAATCTCGGATTCGACTTTGATGCTGATGGGAAGCACAGGGCCGGTAACCTCCCCTAACCCCTCCCTGAAAAGGAGGGGGACCTCCGTTTGATCCTCAGCGACGTTCACCACATACAAAATCGGCTTACGGGTAAGAAGGCTCATATCCGCGACCATCTCCTCCTCGTCTTCTGTGAACTCAACCGAGTTGGCCATTTTCCCTTTCTGGAGAACCTCGAACATTTTTGTGAGAGCTGACTCCTCGTTCTCGAGATCTTTTGTACGCCCCGCTTTCATTTTCCCGCGCATGCCGTCGAGTCGTTTCTCAACCGTGCCGATGTCGGCCATCGCAAGCTCAATCTCAATCGTCTCCACATCGCGAGCTGGATCGATTCCAGACTCCACATGGACCACGTTCTGGTCGTGGAATGCCCGCACGACGTGGACGATCATGTCGACCTCACGGATGTTGGCAAGGAATTTGTTGCCGAGTCCTTCACCCTTGTGCGCACCGCGAACGAGCCCCGCGATGTCCACAAACTCGATCGCGGTTGGAATAACTTTTTGCGACTTGGAAATCTCCGCGAGTTTATTGATGCGCGGATCTGGCACCTCGACGACGCCGACGTTTGGCTCAATCGTACAAAACGGAAAATTCGCGCAGTCGACTGCTTTCTTGGTGAGCGTCTTAAAAAGGGTGGACTTGCCGACGTTTGGAAGTCCCACAATACCGACTTGCAACATACGAAGCGCAGTTTAGCAATGAGCGGAGGCTGTGTCGAGATTATAAAACCCCCCGTCGCTCCACAGAGTTATGGGGGGTCGTTGACCAGACGTACTGGTCGATGGCCTGCTTGGCTTGCCACTGCGAATGGACTCGCTTGGAGAGGCGCGGGATTGGTATGGAAGCAATGGGCTTCTAGCCCGGCTCCTTCTCACCCGCGGGGGGAGCTTCCTCCTGGGCCGGCTCTTCGCTGGCGCCGGATTCGCTGGCTTCCTCACTGGACTCGCCTTCCTCCTTGCTCTGCTCGCCGGCCTGCTCGGCCTCTTCGCTGGGGGCGGCCTCTTCGGACGGAGCGACCTCTTCCTGCGCGGCCTCTTCGCTGGGAGCGTCGGTTCCGGGTTCCTGGTTGGTATCGTCGGGGTCAGTGCTCATCGCTCTCTCCAAGGTGGCAAAGGGTTGGGAGTGGAAGTGCCTGACTGCCACAGGTCAAGCATCAAAAGGATACCGATTTTTTCACGAAATGTAAATCCTCTATCGAAAAAAAATCAAAACACGGCCAGGAAACTGGTCGTGTTTTGGTGGACCGTATCGGATTCGAACCGATGACCTTTTCCATGCCATGGAAACGCGCTACCAACTGCGCTAACGGCCCATAAAGAGCATGGACGAGAGAATACCGTATTCTAAAAAAGTCGGCAACAAAACTATTCCTCAATCGCCTCTGGGGTCTCGTTGCTCACCTGACCAGCCAACAGATTCTGAAGGTGGGCTTCCACTAAACTATTTCCAGGATTCAACTGGCTCACCGTTTCCACTTCCTGCACCGCTCTGGCAAGGTCGCCCTGACTCTCGTAGATCGATGCCAAGAACCAGTGGGCATTGCTGTACTCCGGCGAGAGGCTGATCGTTTTTTCAAACGCGGCCTGAGCACTCGCGACATCCCCTCCTCCACTGCGCTTCAAGTACAGCACACCAAGCTGAAACTGCACACCCACGTCCAGAGGATTGTAGAGCGCGACGCTTTCCATCTTCTCTATGGCATCATCCAGCCGACCTTCCGCCACATAGGTGAGAGCCAACTGGAAATGCGCAGGAGCGTAATTGGGTTTGAGCTCGATCGCTTTGCCAAAAGCCATTTGTGCATTGGTCAGATGCTCAGAGAGCGACGTGTGTGCCTGAACAGCCGTCGCTTCATCCGTGGCTTGCGTGAGTGGACGGATCGCCTCGGCCGCGACGAGATGAGTTTTTCCAAGCTCCACCCAATTGGAGGGATTCACGCCCTCAAGTTCGATCGCACGAGTGTAACTTTCAATGGCAAAGGTCGTAGCTTCGCCCATGACCGGAATAAGGTTCCGATAGACAGACCCACGCGTCAGCCAGTTCAATACGTTATTGGGTGAGAGCGTTGTCGCCTGTGTGGCGGCATTGACGCTTGCGGCAATCAGGGACTGCACATACTGGGCCGACTCAGGGGTGAGTGTATCCACGGAGCTGATTCCCTTCAATGCTTCATCGACACGCAACAACAGCGCCTCGGCAAGATTGCGGTAGTAGGTATCGTGGTATTTGTTCAACGTCGTCGCGCGATCAAGTTCCGTCACGATTTCTTGAAGCGCTCCTCCCGCACGATCAAGCTCAACCGCCTTTCCAAACGCGATCTCGGCGGCGTAACGCTGTGTGGTCACAAAGACGCCAATGAACAGCACAAACGCCACACACAAAAAGAGGAGTGAACACATGAGGGCAACACCGGGAGATCGATCGAACGACCGACTCGCCTCTTTACGCAGGACTTGCGAGGCAAGCAGTCCTGAAAAAATCCCGAACACCGCCGTGAGCGTCATATTCCAAGGGATCAAGAACGCTGAGATGACGAACATGATCCACGGCGTGGCATGCACAAAACTCTCGAGCCACTCAGCGCGCGAGTGAGGCTTCACGACTTGGTGGATCGTACGCAACAGCAAGAGAAGGACAAACAGGCTCAGCAGCGTCACGCCCAAGACGCCCAACGTCGGCAACAGCGTGAGCACATATGAAGATGCGCGATCAAAACGCGTGTTCCAAAAATCCGTTTGGTTTAAAACAGGGTCATGGAATTGGGTGAAATCGAATTGATACGTGCCAGGACCTGATCCTGTTGTGCTGGAAGTCGCCTGAAGGGTTTTCTCAGCAATCGAAAGAGAGCTATCCGTGTTTAGTGTCACCTCAACGGGAAGGTTCACCACGTGGACTCCGGGGAACCAAAACCAAAATGGGAGCGCGCACAGCAGGAGGATGAGCGGAACTATGAGCCGAGCGCGACTGGGAAAGTCTTGGGCGCGGAAAAAAACAAAGAGGAATATGCACAGGATCGAAAGGACAAACAAGAGCCAAAGGGAACTGTTGTCTACAAGCAACAGGAAAAAAAACGTGCACAGGGCAATGAGCACGATCCCGACACGCTCAAGAGTCCCGATCGCGCCCTCGTGTAAGATCGAGCCGTTCGTGCGATGAGAAACCAAGGAGGCAAGAAAAAACGAGTTCATCACGACAAGATACGCGGAGAAGCTCGAAAACGTTCCAACGGTGTTGAACGCGAGGACGCCTGTCAGCGATCCAAAGACGGAAATCCCAAACAGTGAAAGGAGTGACAGGACAACACATAGGACCGTCGAAACAAGAAGCACACCATGCATCAGCTTGTGGCTCTTTCGATCCTGAAACGTATTCCCGATAAGATAGGTCAACATCCCGATGCTCACCGCTGTCGCCACAGACAGATACTCTTGGCTGTGGGCACCGATCAGCGACAGGTAGGGTGCGGAAGAAGAAAAGGCTGGAACCGCAACGGCGGCAATATAGAAAAGAGGAATCAGATTCATCCAGCCGCGCATGAACCGCACTTTTTTTTCTGCGATCATGGATGCGAGCCAGAGAACGGTGGCACTCAAGGTCAGGATGACAAGCAGGGTCTGCTTGCTCAGCTCCAAGGGGTTAATGGTAAACGGCAGGACCGTGAGCGGCAGGAAAAAAACAAGCACGAAGACAAGCCCGCGGGATGCACAACGCAGATGAGAACCAAGACTTGCTGGAGGTCGCATAGTGGAAACATTATAACGCAAAAAGCGCACGTGTGGGGTTCGCGCGCTTTCCGCTATGAAATTGTGGTACCCGCGTGGGGTCTCTTCTTCAGTTGTTCCTTTGCGCAGTTGCGTACCGCAACGGAGCCAGGCATGGGCACTCCATTCGGGCCAGCGCCATCCTCCTTTTCTAAGAAGGAGAACAGAAAGGCCCGTCAAAGGATCGAAAAGAACGAAAGGGTGCTTGATCTAGGGCGATTCAATCTCGGGCTCGGCTGTTGCGCCGCCATCAGATTCAATCGCTTGATCAATAAGGGTTGTGTCCGGACTCGTCGGAGGTGCTGGATCGTCTGTGGCTTCTAGGTCGGATAGGATCGACGAGTCCGATGGGTCTTCTTGAACGTCTTCTTGAACCATCTCATCCACCTCATCCACCTGATCCACCTTTTCTACTGGCTCGTAGCCTTTCCGATACGCACTCACCATCCAATCAAACTCTACGTCGAGGTCGCCTTGGAAACGCGTCACGACGAAATGATTCTGGTCAGACTCCGAGACGTACAAGGAAACGGGGCCATGCGGTGTGACAAACACACGGATCGGCGCGTCAGCGGAAATCACGTCGTTGTACTCAGCTATCACGTCTTCAAATCGAATCTCAAGCTGATCATTTTCCAAAACGGCGGTTCCTGTCAGCGTGATCATGACCTCAGGCGATGTCACCGCAACCGTCTCCACCTTTTCGTTTTGATAAGAATCAATCACGGTCTTGAGCAGTCCCGACGTGGTGAACGTTCCGTCTGAGGCAAGCGACCAAGAATTTCCCATACCCGTGAGTTTACGAATGCCGGTGATCTCGTAGGAATTCATGGAAAGGTCGCCACTCATGTTGAGGCCTGCAAAATCCGTCGTCGAAGAAACTTCAGAGGCAACGTTTTGCATGACTGGCGGCGCATCTTCATCTTGCCAGTAGCCGACGTTCACATAGGCCAAAATCAAATCGTCAGACCCAGTGCCGCTGTAGGCCTCAAGCGCGTATCCGACAATTTGTCCTGACTCTGTCGCCTTCACAGCGACGCCCGCGGTTGTGCTTGACGTGAGAGGATCCCCAACCGCAATCGCCCCATGCTCAACGCTGACTCTTGTTGGGACGCGGCCGGCGAGCGCGATTGGGTAAGACCCTGCTTGGTTCTCGCCAGCCAAAAATCCTGGGCGCGTGGAAACGATACCGGCGAGTTGTCCGTCATCGGTCCCTGTGGCGCGTCGCACCTGGTGGCCGGATCCTGAGAAGACCACCACCTCACCTGAAACCAATGGCTCATTTGACACAAACATCTCGGCAAAATCATAGGAACCCGTGGACCAACCTTTGGCGTTCGTGCGCATGAAATCTCCGGCCGCTCCTTGCGACCCATCGTAGTAAATATATTTTTCTGTTTGCGCCTCACCACGGTCGGACGGATAAAGATGGCCGCCGATGACCATGTCGCCCGCGATTTTCATCGTGCCTGTCTGTGTAATGTACGCGACTTCCGTCTCGCTCGTATTACGGACGCTCAGTCGATATTCGTTCTCACTCTCAACGGTATTTTGGAGCATCATCTCAACGGCCTGTGCTTCATCGCCTTCCCATGCAGAACCTCGCAGTGAAAGGCCATAAGAATCAAACGTCGGTTCCTCGGCCGTCGCGAGAGCAAACGACGACACGACAACATTGTCGGTCACGAGCGTAGAAACACCGTCGGTGCCAATCACCTCCCCCATGTACCAACTGTTATTGACCTGCACCATGATGGTATCGTCCGTGCCATTCCAATCCTGCAGCGCCATGCCGATGACACGCCCGACTTTGGTTGCCTTCATCGCACGGCCGGCTGTTGAGGACGTCGTCAGATAGTCGCCCACCGCAATCGCGCCGCCTTCGCCTGTGACCTTCACTTGCACACGGCCAACAAGGGCGACGGGCATTGGATTATCCTGTGTCGCAATGTTATAGCCAGCCGAAGTAAAGTCTCCATAATTATTTGAAACGATTCCCACAATCGGCCCTTGGTAGCTTCGGGAAGATTTTACGAGCTGGGTGATCGTCGCACCATCCGTTGTCACGACTTCCTGCACACCTGGGACAACAATGTCGCCGTAGGTCACGCCTGACGCAACGGGATATTGCTCCGCGTAGTCAGCGGTCGGAGCGCCAGAGCAGTCGCCAATACGTTCATCATTCGTATCTGAATTTTCATGGCATACCGCAAATTGTGCCACATTAATCGTTGACAGATCCATGTCAACAGGTCCTTCCAAGTCAATGACCGAACCGGCAGTGATCGTGACAGAGGTAGCGACATTCGTATTCCCCATCGCGATGGAATCAGCGCTTGAGCTGTTGGTTGCGATGTTCACGGTGTCCGCCGCATTGGTATCCACGCCCCCGATATCGATCGTCTTATTCACGGCGACGTCGTAGATATTGACGGCCGAGGCGCTCGTGCTCAAATTATCGATCGTCAAAATGCCATTGGTGCCGTTATCCTGGAGACTCATGAGCGTACTTGTCCCATCCCGAAATGCGAGCGTCCCCGTATTGGCAATATCAAACATGGACGTGGTGTCATTCAAAACGATGTTGGTATCGTAGCCACTCCCGATCCGCATTCCAACCGAAGTAATCGTTGCACCGGGATCCGTGACAGGGGCGATATCAAAACCAATAACCGTATCCGTTCCCGACGTGTTGGTTGGGTTCATGTCATTGATGGTCAACGCGGCAAAGAGCAAGTCGTCTGTCCCTCCTCCAGTGAACGTCGAGTCCAGCAGGACTTCCGAGGTGGAAGCATTGGTCACACCTAAATCGATGGAAATGGCATTCACGCCGTTCGTCGCGACATCGGCGCTGGCGTTGGTCATACTCACCATGTCCACTCCTGGCGCAGATCCAGCCGTCATCTGAATATTGCTATCCGCGTCAATGCTTAAAATAAGATCCCCTGAACCGCCCGAGGTGATCGTGAGCGCACCACTTGCGGTGATGTCGCCACCATTGACCGCCACGTCTCCAGCGGTCACGACATTTCCACTGGAACCCGTCACATCAAAATTTGTCATGTCGATATCGCCTGTTGTCCCAAGCAATGTGTTGGTTCCAAAATTGAGCGCGTTGGTGATGTTCGTGTCTGTGGCATCGAGGGCATCAATAATGCCGTTGGAAATGGCGCCAGAGAGCGTAACCAAAATGGCGTCCGTCACAACCGTGGAGCCTAGGGTACTTGTGTCGCCATTGTCCAAACCAAGAAGAGCGGCCACGGCATTGTCTGTGGTGTTGGACGTTGGTTGATTGGCAATGATCACGGCACGCTCGGTGTTGCCAGCAACCGTAGGGCTGTTGGTAAAGTTGATGAAAAGTCCAGCGATGTCTGTGTTGGCAACACTCGACTGACTGTTGGTGAGGTTGAATTGACTAAGACGTGTAGCCGAATTGGCGGTATTGGCGTTTGTCGCTGTGACCTCCAGAGCTGAACCGGTTGTGAGGGCCGTGGCGCTGAGAGTCAACAAGTCCGCCGTAGTCAAGCTATTCCCTGTGAAGGTCATGGCGCCCGTGGTCGTGAGATCTGTCGAATATGCAAAAACATCGTCATCGTTGATGGTAAGGACGGCGGTCCCATTATCTTGGATCACGAAATCACCCGTCGAGGAAAGGTTCACGATCGTATTCCCCGATCCACTATCGGTGATCGTAAACGTCTCGCTTCCATCCATCGCAATGGACGTGGAGGCATCCAGCGCGAGCGTGTCGGAGAGCTCGGCAAAGTCAAGACAGTCGGTGCAGGAGAGATCTCCTACGCTCAGCGTCCCGTTGCTCCCCGCGTCCGTCAATGTCATGAGGGTATTGGTCCCGTCCCGAAACGTCAGGGAACCGCCATCGGAGACATCAATGATGGACGTCGTATCGGCAAAGAGAAGATTCACATCCCACCCTGAACCGATTACGACTCCGCGTTCGATCACGGTCGCATCCGCAGCACTCACGTTTGCGACGTTGAGGCCTACAAGGATGTCGGCATCACTCGTGCTAGCAGATGTCACGATGATATCCAAAGCCGCGAGTGTATCCACATCCGAGTCATTCCCAAGCGTAAAATTAATTTCTTGTGCGTCGTTTCCCGCCGAGGTGACGGTCATGTCAATCACTTCAGCCGTCGCCGTCGAGTTCGTCATCGTGAGGTTCTCAGTGGCCGCAAGAGTCATGTCCACGTCTGTGGTGAAGGTGGTCGCGCCATCAAGCGAAACAGCTCCAGCAAAAGAATACGTGCCCGTAGCAGAATCGCCCGTGTCGCGCAAGAATGATCCGGAGTCGATACCGTCCAGCGTCTGCGCGTTCAAGGCGTAAGGAGCAGCCGTTAAGCGTCGGCGCGGAGAAAGCGTTTCACTGCCGACGATCACTTCCAAAAATAAAGTTGAGTTATCTGCAAAATACGAATCGGCAATCGCGGCAAAAGAATCCGTCGTGTCACCTAGATTTTGGGTGAACAGTCCTGAGGTGAGCGTCACGGTGCGCGCGGTCGTTGAGGCTGGAGTGTTGCTGTCACACGTTGCCGAGGAGTTAGACCACACACACGTTCCGCCAGTTAAGGCCGTATAGAAAAAGAATTTCATTGAGAGACTCGCGTCAGAAACAGGGACACTGTTGGCGTTCAACAGGCGCCCTTGGTAGGTGATGATATTTGTGGGAGCTGCCGCGTGGGAGGAAAACGCAAAGCCCATCAACGTGAGAAACGTGATGAGGATGAGGATGAAAGATGATGTCCTCCGTTTTGCGAACATACTTACGTTGTTGTGTCCTCGTCTTTGGGATCAAGAGCGACCTTCTGTGAAAAATTTGTTGGCTCAGCCTTCCCTGAGTAGTCGATCGGCCGAATTTCCTTCGGTGAGAATCCTTCTTTCTCAAATACGGCGAAGTACTGGTTAGGCCCTAACAAGAATGCGTAGCGCCCTTTGCTGTCCGTGACTTGGGTCTCCAAAAGTTTGTTGTACTTGGGCTCGAAGATGCGAGCTACGACACGCGAGAGCGGCCGTCCAGTTTCTTGTGCGTAGACGATTCCCCAACTCACCGGTTTATACGGTCGCGCCAATCTGCGCACGAGCAAGTACAGCATCGCCTGAAGCGCGATCATGCCCACAGAAAATAACGTCGGGCGAATGATTGCAAAGATGATTGAGGCAATAATGCCCAGCAGAGCCACGCCCTGTTGCATACGACCAAGACGCGCTCGCCAGAGCACGGACGCTGGAGCCTGATACCTCTGTGCTTGCGACGGATCCATCGGGATGTTGGCCGTGATCACGACGTCTGCCGTTTTCACTTCGATCACTTCTGAGTGATACACGTCCAGGTACTGGCCGTCCGTTTTTTCATCCTTCAAATAGGCCGTGGGGAATTCGTATCCCGTTTTGGTGACACTGAGACGATACCGTCCTAGAGAGACAAGGAAGAAATAACGTCCCCCACGGTCTGTGACACGACTTTGGAGGAGGCGGCCGGAGCTAGGAGTCGCCTCCTCATCGTCAGCAAGTCGGAACAGACGTACCACAGCCAAATCGATCGGCGTTTTGCCAATCGCGTTGTAGACGACTCCGTAGCCTTTCCTTCTGCGGCGCGCGAAAAAGAGGACAGGCGCCGTGAAAAAATATTGAAGGAATGGAAGGAAGTCGAAAGAGACAGAGAGCACGACCAAACTTGCTCCTGAGACCAGAGCAAGCACGGGAGTCGAAATCGTGGCAGTGGCCTCAACTCCTGGAAGGTCCCGGACGGTCTCCAGGAATGCTCGGGCCGCCTCAAGGGGCGGCGCAGAAAGAACGTTTTGGATCGCGGAACCGATAGCGCCTTCAGCGATCTGCTCCCCTTGTTGTAGCACGGATGCTTCAAGGAGAATCGTCGGATTCACAATGCCGTTTTCGATTCCCAGCTCAGAGGTTTGTGCCGTTTCAAACCCCTGAGCGGTCACGATCACGACATACGTCCCGTTTGGGACATACCAAGCGAACGTTCCATCCGCTGGTGTGGTGATGGGATTGTCCTGATGGTAGGGGGAACCATCCCAGACCTTCCGTTCACCGTCCACCACTTCATAGAGCAGGACTTTCGCGTGAGCCACGGAGACTTCTTCACCATCGATGACCTGGTATACGTAACCTGGATTGATGACGTATAGGTATGAAGAAACCTCTTGCGATGAACCATCACCTGAGGTGACAGTCACGGTGAGCGTGTACACACCCGCCGTGTCGGTTATCGTGACTTGCGCTTCATAAAGAGCGGTGAGTTCATCAAGGGACATGAGATACGTCTCAGGACCGACCGTCACCAAAACCGAGATGGCGTCGGGCGAGATATCCGAGGAGGGAATCGTGATGAGCACAGCGCTTCCGGGAAGCACCTCAACCACGCCCGCATCGGTGGTCGTCAACTCAAGCGATTCTTCTTCCACGAAGTACAGGAGATCAGAGTCACTCAAGGTTCCTTCCTCTGCACCCAAGGAGGTCGGTTCCTCTGACTCTGCTCCGGTTGTGAGACCTTCTCCTGTTGAGCTTTCCTCATGAGGGACGGTCTCTTGCCCTAAGACAGGCTGTTCTTCGTTCCCCGGCAGTTCAATGCCAGGTTCCTCTTCTTCCTCCGTTGTTTCTTTGGAGGGCACCTCATCTTCTGAAGCCCTTGGGACGGCTGTCACAAGAGCGCCAGAAGCAAATTGCCCTGCATCGTCATAGGCGAACACGCCGATCGCATACGTCGTGCCGTTGGTGAGTCCGGTCAGCGTGTAGGACTGGGTGAGTCCCGCGTAGAGACGTGTACAGTCCGTATCTGTTGGACTATCGGGATACCCGTTCGTACAAGCAAGAATACGCACGCCAGCCAAATCTTCATCGCTTGGATTCATCCATGTGAGCGTGATCGTCTTGTCCCCTGCCTGCGCCTCCAGGTCTGAAACATTGGCCGGAGCGTCGTCTGTATCTGTCTCAAACGTATCGTCGTCCGTGTAGGACTGATTCTCAGAAAAATCTGAGGAGAATACTTGGAAATGATACGTCGTACCTGGTGACAGATCGGTCAGAGTGATCGAGTGAGATGTGACAAGACTGCTGTCGAATGCTGTCAGGTCGTACGCTGTTGTCTCTCCATAAGAAACTCGACTGTCAGCGCTCTCGTCGGTCGTCCATGTCACACGTGCGGTTGTGGTCGTCACATCAATGACTTCCACGCCGGAAATGACGGGCGCGGTCTCATCGAGCGTCGTGAAGGTCTGTGTGGACGAGGTCGCCTCGTTTCCGCTTTGGTCCGTTGAACTCACGGCAAAGTAATATGTCTCCCCAGGAGTGAGTCCAGTGAGAGTGATCGCGTGGAATGTGGTGGAAGCGCTGTCTGTGCTCGTCAAGAGCTCAAGCGCGCTGGTTTTCCCATAGCTGACAGCGCTAGTTGCAGACTCGCTTGTCGTCCAGGTGACGATCACGGAGGACTCGCTCACACTAGTTACGACGATGGCGCTGATGGTCGGAGCGCTTGAGTCGCTGGACGACGAACCTCCTCCCCCTGTTCCCGTGCCACCGCCCGAGAGGGTTGAAACGGTTCCTGTGACAGAAACAGAATCATCGCCACTGATCGGGAGAGCGATCGAACCATCATCACCAAATATTCCAGCGACGGTTACGAAATATGTCCCCGTTGAAGATGGATTGGTGATGCGATGAGCTCCTGTGCCCGATGCGGTTGCATGTGTACCGATCTCAACCGTGACTTGGCTTGCGGCGGCAATCGCCCCGCCGTTGCCCGCACAAATCGTAATAGTCACGACGTCGGATGCCACAGACACAGAAGCCTGTTCGGTCCCTGCACACGTGGCTGCCGTGGTGAGGTCGACTCCATCATCGGCCACGTCGATATCGTCTTCGGTGATCGTTGAGGTATCAAACGGCGTGGAAAATGAAAGCGTGATCGTCGAACCAAGGGCTGCGCCTGTTGGAGTTGTAAAGACCATCGTGTGGTTGGCGGCCTGTGACGACTGAAGCGTAGTGGGATAATCATTGACTCCCGTGATCGTCGCGGCTGAGGCTGTGAAAACAACCACAGCAGACATCGTGATGGTCACGATGGCCAGTGTGATAGTTTGAATGGACCTCCTTGAGATAGACACACAAACTTTATGTTAAGAACGCACTCGCCAGCGGCGAGACAGGCGATACAGGAAGCACAGGACCAACAGCAGCCCAATCATCGTGAGAATGAGTTGCCAGGGAAACACCCAAAACGAGAGGGACGACTGGATGATTCCATTTCCGCCGTACGTCAGATCGAGTGTGGCCTTCACCGGTCCAATGACCAGATGACTCAGCTGGAAGGCAGCCGCGTTATACCAGTTTGTTGCCTGTGTGTCTGGCGCAACAGAGAACGTCCGTGTTGAACCAGGAAGCACACGGCCTTCTTGCGCATTGGCATCGAGCTCAAGAATCGTCTGCCCTAACAATCCCGTGAGCCTCACCATGCCCACAGGCATCACGTGGACGTTCCCCTGATTCTGGAGACGAAACTGATACGAGTGAAATGGGAGGCCAGATTCTCCCTGCGCGCTTGTAAAATCTAACAGCGCAAGATTTTCTTGAGTCTCACCTCCAACGGTGAGCAGAACGAGCACGGCCGTTTTTGCTTCGATGATGGCGCCATTGGTCGCCACAACGTCCGCAGGAGCTGGCGAAACCGTGATGGCCGCATAGTAACCGCCGGCAGGAATATCGTCCGGAACAGCAACTCGAAATGGAATCTGTGATGAAGAAAGTGCGGGAACGATGTACGACGAGCTGCCCAAAAGGATCCAGCTTGTCAAATCATCCATGCCTGCCTCCGGTAAAAAAAATTCTGGAGTTCCAGAATCATCTTTTGGTTTGAAACCCATGAGACCGATAAAATATTCCTGATCGTTGTTTTGCGTATTCAATACGGTGATACTTGATGAGACCATCTCGCCACGATCTGCCGTGAGCTCAAGGCTCGCGGGCGCAACGGAAACAGCAGAAGCAACCGATGGAACCGTGAGCATCGTGAAAAGGCTGATCATGAGTGGTTGCCATTTTTTCATACTAGAAATTTCCTGAGGCAATAAATGAGATCACATTTGCGTAGGAGCCGGCGGCCGTTGACGTGCTGATCGAAATCTTGAGCGTGACGAAATTCCTATCAGCCATGCTCACTGAACTTTTGGTCACAACATCCTGCCTGGTGGTCGTGATGGCAGAGTCATCCGTATCAAAGGTCGAACTTGCCAAGGTCGTATCGGAAGATCGCGCACCAAATTCTTCTGATCCATCCGACACGGTTCCATCTGTGACATCATCGATATCATTTGACCCTGAACGGAAATTCCCATCGTCGTTCACCTGAACGACATAACCGCTTGCACTGTCCGCTGACACCTCAAATGAAACGATGGCCGTGCTGACCGAGGAACTACTCAATGTCCCAAAAGAAATGGTTGAGCCACTCAAGACATAGACATAGTCGTTCGTCCCATCGATCACGGGAGTGGTGCCTGCATTTGTCCAGGAATCAACCGTGAGTGTTGAACTACCCACGGCTGTCACTTTTCCAAAAGCAGACACCTGGTTGAGACCTTGGTTTTGCAAAAGGACGATATAATCGCCTACGGAGATTCCGCTGACAGACGAAACAGTGACGGTAAGGCTAGACAAGGCTGTTGCCACTCGACCGGTAGAGAGATCTTGTGTGCGCAGGTCAAAAGAGATCAGAGGATCAAAAATGCCGCCGCGATAGCCTTGGTCAAGGTTATAAGAGGCACTCGAAGTGCGGCCATCGCCTAGAGCCTCAACACTGTCCCTTAGCTGGTAGCTTGAGGAACTTCCAGTATCTGAACCACCGGTGTTAACAGAGTCCCACCGGATCAGATAGCTCGAGGAGGACATTTGAGCCAGTGAAACATTCGTGTATACAAAAATCCCCACAAGAGCAAAGGCGATTGGCAAATGATGCTTAGTCATACCTTCACGAAAATAGTATATCATGAATACGAAAAGTAGTCAATGATTTATTTAGCTAAGCTTAGCCTAAAAACTTAGTAACATGTGCCAAATTTTTCTCAAAAATGAGCGTTTTACGAAAAAAATGTTAAAAATGGCAAAGTTATCCACATTTTTCAGTTTTTGTCCACGCTGGTGTGGCCAGAATAGCATTTTTTTCGCACTTTTTCAAATTGTTTCACGTGAAACAAAAAAATCTAGCCTCACTAGATCTTTCTGGGTAATGACCAGCTAAGCTGGCCTGCCTTGCTGAGCTTATTTATTTGTGGGTCTACGAGGCAAAGCTCAGCTTTGCCAATGCGAGACCCACCGAGCTCAGCTCGGTGGTGGACCTGAGGGGATTCGAACCCCTGACCTTCGCAATGCGAATGCGACGCTCTACCAACTGAGCTACAGGCCCATTTCTTCCAAAATTTCGATCGAATTAGCCAGATTTTTAATTACATAATCAACAGTTTCCATTCGTGTAGCGTCAAATCCTGTTGATAAGCAATGTTGTATGCAGATCAGCAACCTGATTTGCACTGACGCTCAAGTTGAATGAGTCGATGAACTCCTCCGACCACAGATTCTTTTTTTACCCCTGATTTTGGCGTGACAGTCTTGCGTGAAACTGCACCCAAGCCTTTGGCGTATCTTTTCAAAAGCGACCTCAGAAAGGCTCTCGGAATTTATGAGCAATACGTCAAAGTCAATAAAAAATCCAGGATTACGTAATGTCATGCTCATAATTGTTTCACGTGAAACTTTTGATGAATAGTGAGTCATGTCTACTGAATAGCATCCACGAGCAAGGGCCAGCTCAGCTGGCCGCACCTCGTTGAGAGATCATTCGGTTAGGATGAGGCAAAGCTCAGCCTTGCCCAATGCTCGACCAACCGAGCTCAGCTCGGTGGTGTCCCCGGAGGGACTTGAACCCCCATCTCCAGCTTAGGACGCTGTAGCTCTATCCAGTTGAGCTACGGGGACTTATGTGTCGTAAAATGAAATGCTCTTTTATGCTATACTATGGAGCGTCGACATAATACGTCACGCGAATTTCAGCGTCAAAAAATTATGGCTCAAGCTCTCATCGTTTCACTTGCCGTAGCGCTCATCGTAGCTGTCAGTGTTTATTTTTTTACAAAACGATCCTCACACCAACCTCAAATCGACGCCTCACTTCTCACTCTGCTCAATGATCTTCGCCGTGAAATACAGGAATCGACTTCTTCACAGCGAAAAGAAGTTGAGGAAAAGCTCGACACCATGCATGAGCGTCTGGTCACAAACCTCAAAGAATCATCGTCAACGCTCCAGAACCATTTCCAACATACGACCGGCATTATTCGTGATGTCACTGAGCGACTCACCAAACTTGATGAAACCAACAAGCAGGTCCTCGGATTTTCAACGCAGCTCCAGAGTCTTGAAAACATTTTGAAAAATCCTAAACAGCGGGGCATCCTTGGCGAGTACTGGCTTGAGTCGTTACTAGGACAAGTGCTTCC
>JACRJW010000062.1 GCA_016235605.1 Candidatus Uhrbacteria bacterium
GCCTTTGGCGGAGGCGGCAACGTGTACCGCACCAAGCGCGGAGCAGAAAAAAAATTATTTCAACTCACCATCGTTCTCGCGATTTTGTTTTTCGGTGTAGCCCTTGCTAACGCGCTCGTGTAGTTTCCATGCGTTCATTGTTTCCACAACGCTCTTCACAGAATTCAGCCCGCCCGACCGTCGAACGGTCGTTCTGGCGGGCTGACCAAAAAAAGAACCTGACCATGCGCCAGGTGCTTTCCGTTACCAAGACTCGAATGATCCCCAGCTGGAAACAGTGGAAGCAGCTTCCTCTGGTTCTAACCATTCCAGAAAAACGTGTCATGACAAGTGCGCTTGCTGTCATGATCTTTGCCTTCGTTGCCCTCGTGGGTACCTACGTCTTTTCTCACCGGATAGAGATCCCTGCCGTAGGGGGAGACTATACGGAAGGACTCGTGGGCGAGCCGCGATTCGTGAATCCCCTCTACGCGGTCGCAAGTGATGTCGACCAAGATCTCACAAGTCTCATCTACTCGGGACTGCTCAAGTACGATCCAGAGCAAGGGTACGTTCCAGATCTTGCTGAGTCTCTCGCCGTGAGCAATGACGGCCTTACCTACACGCTCAAAATCAAGGACCACGCGAAGTTTCACAATGGCGAAGATGTGCGCGCACGCGATGTCCTCTTCACGATCGACGCCATCCAAAACCCGGCGTATCGCTCTCCGCTGATCGACAACTTCTACAACGTGAGCGTGGTCCAAGTCGATGAAAAAACCGTTTCGTTCCTGTTGAAAGAACCCTTTGCTCCTTTTAAGCAATACCTCACCGTTGGCATTCTCCCGGCCTCTCTGTGGGCAGAAATCCTTCCACAGAATGCTCCTCTTGCTGCGTTGAACCTGCAACCGATTGGATCAGGCCCGTACAAATTTTCTGAATTCGCTAAAGATGGGCGCGGGAGTATCCGAAGTTACACCCTCACACGCAATGACGATTTCTACGATGACGCAGCGTTCATCGAAACACTGTCGTTTAAGTTTTATTCGGATGCCGCTTCTTTGTCCGAAGCGCTCGATAACAAAAACATAGAAGGGGCAAGTGTCATCCCGGCTGATGTCCTTGAGGACATGGCAAAAAATAGCAATGTAGAGCTCTTGCAGCCGCTCATCCCACAAGAAACCGTCCTCTCCATGAACCAATCCGTCCAACCGATTTTGAAAGATCTGGTCGTGAGGACGGCGATCGCACAAGCGATCCAAAAACAGGACATCGTTGAAAGTCTCGCCCTCTCAGGCGCAAAAGTGATTGAGGGCCCGATCCTGGAAGGATTTGTTGGGTATGACGCAACCTTGCAAAGCGTGTACAATGTGACTCAAGCAAACGAATCGCTTGAAGCGGCTGGCTATCGCCTCGATGAAAGCTCCGGACTCAGGGCGGTGAAAGACGGAAACAAAAAATCCGAAGAAGGGGCAGATGACGAAACCGAGGCTCAGACGGCAACCGAGACCCTCCACTTCACGCTCACGGCCGCGGACACGCAAGAGATGCATACGGTCGCACAAAGCATCCAACAAGACTTGGGCGCGATCGGCATCTCGGTCACTCTCAATTTCATTCCAACGGACGTCATCTACGCTTCAGTGATCGAACCAAAAAATTTTGAATTACTCTTGTCGAGCATCTTATTTGAAGGTGACAGCGACCCGTATCCCTTCTGGCATTCTTCCCAAGCAAAAACAGGTGGACTCAACTTTACGAGTTACGCCAACTCGGACGTCGATACGCTTTTGGTGGACGCCCGTAAAGAGTTGGACGAGAGCGTGCGCGCCACCAAGTACCAACAATTTGGGCAGCTCCTTGCCAAAGACGTGCCTGCTGTGTTTTTATACCAGTCGCGTTTTGCCTACGCGGTCGCCGCAAAGATCCACCTCACGCCGCTTACACGCATCGTGAGTCCCTCTGACCGTTTTGCGGACGTGACCAGCTGGTACATCAAAACGAAAAAAGCACTGCGATAATGTTTTGGGCGAGTGGCGGAACTGGTATACGCGCACGTCTCAGAAGCGTGTGCCGCAAGGCTTGAGAGTTCGAATCTCTCCTCGCCCACCACACTAAACGCGATTTTTTGCCAAAGAGATGAGCGAGGTTCGTCTCTTCCCAAAAGATCACTCTCGTCGTTCCCTGTTCCTTCACAACTTAACCACCTTATCTACCTTTACCTTTTTTATTTTTATGGTCCAACAACAACCACATAAACCTCAACCCGGAGGATCGCGTGGAGCCAAACCGAAATATCGCGGACGTATCTTCCGATCGCAAAAACCGCGCCACGACCATCCACAGGCTCCCCATCCGCATCCTGACCATGGCCACCATGCGCCAACCTCCCAGACCGCCGACTTCCGACTCCCCACTACCGACTCCCGAGTCCAAACCTTCCAGTCCCCCACCGGCGACACCTTGCGGATCATCGTCCTTGGAGGTTGCGAAGAAGTCGGCCGCAACTGCACGCTCATCGAATACAAAAACGACATCGTGATCATCGACATGGGTTTGCAGTTCCCCGAAGAAAACATGCCGGGCATCGACTACATCATCCCCAACATGAACTACCTCAAGGGGAAAGAAAAAAATGTCCGCGGCGTCATTATCACCCATGGCCACTATGACCACATCGGCGCGATTCCCCATACCATCCCCAACATCGGGAACCCTCCCATCTACGCGCTCCCGATGTCCGCGGCGATCATCAAACGCCGACAGGAAGATTTTCACACGCGCCAGTTGAACGTGAAAGTCACCAAAGCAAGCGACGTATTGAGATTGGGAAGCCTCACCGTGTCGTTCTTCCACATCAACCACAACATCCCCGACTCGGTTGGCATCGTCATCGACTCCCCCGTGGGACGTGTCTGCCACACCGGCGACTGGAAATTTGATTTCCATCCGGCGGGAACCGTGCATGCAGACTTCCAACACATCGCGTCCTTAGGAAAAGAAGGCGTGCTGGTGCTTATGGGAGATTCCACCAATGCCAACCATCCAGGACATCAAGTCTCGGAAAAAGTCATTGGCGAGGAGTTGGAACTCATCATCGAAAAAGCGCCGGGACGCGTGATCGTCGGCACATTTGCTTCGCTCTTGTCGCGTGTCAAACAAATCATCGAAGCCTCGGAACGCTTAGGCAAAAAAGTCGCGATCGACGGCTACTCCATGAAAACAAACGTAGAGATCGCCAAGGTCATGGGTTACATCAAGTGTAACCAGTCCACCCTCATCAAGCCCGAGCAGATGGATTCCTACGAGGACAGCAACGTCGTCCTCATCTGCACCGGCGCCCAGGGCGAAAAAAACGCCGCGCTCAACCGCATCGCCAACAATGAGCATCGGAGCGTCCAAATCCGAGAGTCTGATACGATCATTTTTTCGTCATCCGTGATCCCTGGAAACGAAAACTCCGTGCAGCGCCTCATGGACACGCTCTACCGCAAAGGCGCAAACGTCATCAATTACAAAATGATGGATGTCCATGCTGGAGGCCACGCCAAAAAAGAAGACATCAAGCTCATGCTCGCCTTGTTCAAACCCAAGTACTACGTCCCCATTGAAGGGAACCATTTCTTGTTGCGCGAAAACGCCAAGGTCGCCGCTTCCATGGGCTGGGATCGCGAGCACATTTTTATCGTGGACAACGGACAAATCATGGAATTCCAAAAAGGGAACGGGGTCCTGCGCAAGGAAAAAGTCCCAAGCGATTATGTATTCGTGGATGGCCTGGGCGTGGGCGACGTTTCACAAGTCGTCCTGCGTGATCGCCAAGTGCTCGCCGAAGACGGCATGGTGATCGTGATCGTGCAGATCGAAAAACGCACAGGAAAACTTCTGGGGAACCCTGACATCATCAGCCGCGGGTTCATCTTCATGAAAGACCAACAAGAACTCATCCGTCTCACGCGCGAGGAAGTGAAAAAGGCCCTCGTGGACAATGACCCGAAATCTTCCGCCGATCCCAAGTACACCCGTGACCGCATCCGTGATGAAGTCGGCAAGTTCCTCTTCAAAAAAACCGAACGCCGCCCCATGATTCTGCCCGTGGTGATCGAGGTGTAAAAGAAAAGTCGCCTTCCAAGGCGATTTTCTTTTTGTGATCCTCTCTGTTACCATGAAACGCGTATGCGAATCCTCACGGCCCTGCAACCTTCTGGCATCCTGCACATCGGCAACTACTTTGGCGCGATCGAACCCATGGTCAATCTTCAGACTGCTCAAAATCAAAACTTGCTCTTCATGGTCGACTACCATGCGATCACGGTGCCGCAAGATCCAGCAGAGCTTCGACGCAATATCTTGTTTGCCGCGGCGACGTACTTGGCCTGCGGGATCGATCCAGAAAAAACGATCCTCTTCCAGCAGTCGCGTGTGAGTGAACACACCGAGCTGACTTGGATTCTGAATTGTCTCGTTCGTATGGGAGAGCTCGAGCGCATGACACAGTACAAGGACAAGGCACGCGGCAAGGGCGAATCTGTTTCGGTGGGACTCTTTGACTATCCCGTACTCATGGCCGCCGACATTTTGCTCTACGACACGGACGTCGTGCCGGTGGGAGAAGACCAAAAACAGCATGTGGAACTCGCGCGCGACTTGGCCGAGCGCTTTA
>JACRJW010000063.1 GCA_016235605.1 Candidatus Uhrbacteria bacterium
CCGGATTCTCGCAATGGCAAACGCACCTCTCTTCGAACGCAACAGCTACGCCGCGGTGTTCAGCAAAACACCCTTCGTCGTCCCGCCCGAGAAGAGGAATACGATCGTCGTGGAAATCATCGATCCCGTGACGAACACCCGCATCCTGAAAGACTATATTGACGACGTCTTCGTACCCGAAAAGCGTGCCCTGCTTCCGGAGAAAGTCCGCGCATCCCTCACCGAGGCCGAGCGCCTGTACGACCTTAAAGATCTCGCGCGTTACTATTTCTACATCGGCGAAAACAACCGCTACGAAATCTTCCCGACCACCGTCCCCAACGTCTGGCTGAAGTACGAAAATATCATCGGCATCGGCGCCTACCTCAACCGCGCAATCCAGGAAATCTACGAACCGGGTTCGGTCATGAAGGCCGTCACGATGGCGATCGCACTCGATCAGGGCGAGGTGACGCCGGAGGACACCTACAACGATACCGGCCCCGTGCAGGTCGACGAGTACACCATCAAGAACGCGCTCCTCACCTACTACGGGAAAGTGACGATGACCAACTGTCTCGAGGCCTCCATCAACACCTGCATGACCTCCGTCTCGGCGAAACTGGGGAAGAAACTCTTCTCTACGGAGCTGGCGCGTTTCGGCTTCGGCAAAATCACGGGCATCGAGCTGGAGGACGAACTCCCCGGTGAAGTGAAACCGTGGAAGAGCTGGAGCAATTCGCTCCTCGCCACCACCGCCTTCGGGCAGGGACTCACCGTGACGCCGCTTCAGATGATCACCGCGTGGACGGCGCTGGCTAACGGCGGGAAGCTGATGAAACCCGAGATCGTCGACAGCGTCATTCATCACGACGGAACGGTCGAGAAGAACGAGCCCCGCGTCCTCGATCAGGTCATCACGCCCGAGACCTCCCAGACCATCACCGCGATGCTTGTGAGTTCCGGCAAGTACGGCTTCGCGAAATCCGGCAAACCCCCCTTCTACCGCATCGCGGGGAAAACGGGCACCAGCCAGATTGCCGGTCCCGGCGGACGCTACGAAACAGGCACCGGCTCCACGGTCGGCACCTACATGGGCTACGCGCCGCCGGACCGCCCGCGCTTCCTCGTCCTCGTGAAGTTCGACCGCTCGCGCGACCAGTACGGCAGCTACACCGCCGCCCCCGCCTTCAAAGACATCGCGTCGTTCCTCTTCCGGTACTACGGGATGCCGCCGGATGATGAGAAGTAGGGGGCGTTCTGATAGGGTATAGAACGGATTTTTTCTCTTTCTGAAGGGCAAAAAGAGACTGTACTCAAAAGAAAAATATTCTCTGCCGCGACAGGTTTTCTGACATGTGCGATGGTCATTTCATGGAGCAACAATCAGGACAGCATCCGGTGACGTACGCGTTCGTTGATGCGGCGAATATTATTTATCGCGAAAGTGACACTCAATCGTGGAAAATCGACCTGAAGAAACTTCTGGCATACCTCCAGGAACGCTTTGGGGCATCAAAAGTTTTCTATTATGGCGGCGCTGATGGTCGCAATAGGATTCAGCGCAGCATTTATGAAAAAATGGCTCAATGGGGATACGTTCTGTGCCTCAATCCCGTAAAATACTTCATCAACAATCGTGGCGAGGAATACAGAAAAGCCGATGTCGATTCCCGCATGACATTCGATATGATGCGCCTTTTTGCGGAATATGATCGTGCAGTTGTTCTTACCGGTGACGGAGATTTTTCTGGGTTCTTGAGTATCTTCTCAAACGAAAGCAGCGCATGTGGCTGCTTGCGAGTCCTCAAAAAACTGCAAAAGAGCTTAAGAAACTCTTCGGTGAGGATTTTGCAAACTTCGATAATCTCAGGCTAAAACTAGAATTCAAGAACATCAAAATAACGAGGCGGACTCTACGAACGACTCCGCCTCAGATCTAACATAAAAATTGTAGCAGGCTGAGTTTGGTTGTCAATGAAAAAGGCGGATCCTACGGAAGTCTCCGCCTCAGGTCTTATGAAAGCATGATAGCTCCGGCTCTGCAATTATCAACGGCAAACTGCTGCGGCAAGATTTGAATCCGCATGCCGCCGGATGATGAGAAGTACTGGCCTAAGATGATGTCTCGCTTGGGGCAGTCGTCACACCAGACTGCATTTTCACATGCCCGCGCTTTCTCTTCTGCTTTTTAGGAACAGGCTGAGCGGTCAATCCTTCACCCTCGCCTTCGTCAATCTGCCAGACGAGCTCCGAAACATTTTCGACATCGCACTCGCGCAAAAAGCACTCCACCACACCGGCAAAGACGACGTAGAACTCATCGATATCTCTTCCATCTCCGCTCTGCAGGCGTCGCTGTGAATTGGCTTCATGGCGCAGAGCAGCGGAGGCAACTTTGATGAGCTTGCACCCATCCACACCAATCTTGTCGCTATCAAGCTCATTCTTATGCATGGAGCGGATGAATGCATCCAGCTGTCGCAGGATATAGTTCTGGAGCTTCGTCGACGTCTCCAGAAGTTTGGCCAGCTCGCGCCGTGCACGCGCAGCTCCTATCAGAGGCACCGACGGTTCATCGTCCTCGTCTTCGGACTGCTCTTCTTCATCATCTTCCCTCTCTCCGTCTTCCCGTGGCGAGGTGGGTGAGGGCGGAGGATGCAGAAGCGCAAACTGTCTTCGCAGCAGCGCAGTAACGCACTGTTTAAGGAGAGCAATGTCTCTGTGAATGCCGGGTCTCTGAGGAAGAGCTAGACCTGACCCGTTTGCCTCATGCAAACCGGGTTGTTTGAATACTTGCATATGTCAAAGTGATGTTGCATGGTTGCCAATACACTCAGGAATGTCAATCGACTCTTCATTGAAAGTAATTAACTTGCATCGGCCGGAGGAGGGGTGTAAGCCGCTGGTAATTCTTTGCTTGCAACCTCATAACAATGTTGCTTCACTACTCTCCTTCTCTGAAGTTCAATGAGTACTGCTAACCCCTCTATCACCGAAGAAGCGCCGATAGTCGCTGACGCGGCGCCGGCCAACGATAGTGTAGAAAAAGCGCCGGCCAGTGCTGAGGCACTGGAGCCGGACGCTCCTGTAGAAGAAGCAGATGCACTTCCGGAGGACGTCGACCCGCGGCAGCAACTGCGCGAC
>JACRJW010000061.1 GCA_016235605.1 Candidatus Uhrbacteria bacterium
CCTGTTTGACCAAAGAGCTCTCCCGACCTTTCAGGGCCGGGATATTCGTACGTCGTTTTTACAGCGGCTTCCGTTTGGTCGTCGCAAGTATCAGTGGTACCTCCCGCTCATGCCCACCGCAACCGAGACGCACGACCTGTCTGGCTACGACGTCATCCTTTCCTCCACGAGTGCGTTTGCCAAAGGTGTCATCACACGCGATGACGCACTGCATATTTGCTATTGCCACACGCCAACACGCTACCTCTGGAGTGACACGCACAGCTACATCGACGAACTGCGCGTGCCCGGATTTATCAAAATGCTTTTGCCTCCCATCCTGTCGCGTCTTCGACTTTGGGACAAAACCGCGGCCGATCGCGTAGACCTCTTTGTAGCGAACTCAAGGACGGTAAAAAATCGCATTCAAAAATATTATCGACGTGACGCCGTCGTGATTCATCCACCGATTGACACGAAACGCTTTTCCATTTCACCTGAACCTAAAAACTATTTCCTGACCGGCGGCCGCCTGGTCGCCTACAAACGCTACGACCTCGTGATTGCAGCGGCGAACCGCACGAAACTCCCGCTCAAAATTTTCGGTACAGGACCTGTGGAGTCAGCTTTGAGGGCGATGGCTCAGCCACATATTAAATTTTTGGGACGCGTGTCGGAAGTGGAACAAGCGCGTCTCTACCAGGGAGCGCTTGCATTCATCCATCCGCAAGAAGAAGATTTCGGCATCACACCGGTGGAGTCGATGGCCTCTGGCCGGCCGGTCATCGCGTACAAAAAAGGTGGAGCGACCGAGACGGTCGTGGAAGGACTCTCTGGAAAATTTTTTGAAGAACAAATTTGGGAGGAACTGGCGGACCTCATGTTGCGTTTTGATGAGCGCCGCTTCGATCCTGTCGCCGTCAAGGCACACGCGGAACAATTTTCTCGTGAACGGTTTGAGCGTGAGATGAAAACATTCGTCGACTCACAATGGGAGGCTCACAAAAAATAGGTTGTAGGGGGTAGGTCCTAGGTTATAGATTCTATTTTTTTCTACCACCTAAAACCTATCACCTAAAACCTTCCTTATGAGGATCTTGGTTGATATCCGTCATCTTGCACACCAGAGTCCCTCCGGTGTGGGCGTCTACACGACAGAACTTCTGCGCGCGCTTTTTGAAATCGACCATGAGCATGAGTATATTTTGTTCTCGAGCGGACGCGTGAAACCTGATCTCTCCACCCTCCATCTCACGACTCCTAACAAGCTCTTGAACCTGAGGACGCTTCTCCTGCGCCACCCTGCGATCAACTGGCACGTGCGTGAACCCGTCGATCTGATCTTCCTGCCGAACCTCAACATCACCACTCTCCCTCAAGATATTCCCACCGTGCTCACGCTTCATGATCTCTCTTTCAAAACCTATCCCGAATTTTACTCTCTCAAAATGCGCACCTGGCATAAAGCCACGAGACCAGAAGAGTTGATCACCCAAAGCCGCGCCATCATCACGCCGTCGATGTCGACTGCACGCGATGCACAACGGCTCTATGGCGTTCCACCAGAAAAAACGCATGTCATCCCCCACGGCGTGTCGGCACTGTTCACTCAGAAGATGCAGGCGCAAGACCACGGCGTGCGCTCGCGCCTCAAACTTCCAAAACACTTCGCGCTTTTTGTGGGCACGATCGAGCCGCGCAAAAATCTCATCGCGCTTGTGGAAGGCGTAAAGGAATATCGAGAGCGTACCCACGACGATCTCCATCTTGTTCTCGCCGGAGGGTGGGGTTGGAAGTCACATGACCTCCGTCGCCGTTTGTGGAAACGAGACACGCAAGGTTGGGTGCGTCAGATCGGTTATGTGGATCCTCACGATCTCCCCGCTCTGTACCGTTCAGCCGCTGTCACAGTCTGGCCGTCCATCTGGGAAGGATTTGGATTACCTGTTTTGGAATCGATGGCAAGTGGCACGCCTGTCATCACTTCTCACACTTCATCCCTCCCAGAAGTCGCAGGCAACGCCGCGATCTACATCGATCCCTACAACAGCCGCGACATCGCTGAGGCTCTGCGTGGACTCCTGGGCTCCACGGCGTTGCAGACACAACTTGTCACCAGAGGACTCGAGCGCGCCAAAAACTTCACCTGGAAAAAAGCCGCCTTGCAAACATTAGACGTATTCCGAAAAGCTCGGGTTGAATAAACATCTCGAAAACCGTCACGGAAGGCCGCACCCATCCTGGGTGGACTCAAGGTGTATTCACTTGCGGCCTGAGTGACGAGGGGCGCCGAGAACAATGGTTGGAAGGAAACAGAGGTAGGCGACCCCGTGTTTTCGGGATGTTTATTCAACCCGAGCGTAACCAGCCTGTGCATATCCTGGGATCAAACTCGAGATATTTTGATATAATTGCCGCATGCAAGTGGGAATCGATGCCAGGATGTTTGGCCCCGCTGTGGGTGGAGGCGGTCTTGGGCGCTATGTTGAAGAGCTCGTGCGTGGGCTCGGTACACAAAGCCACAAGCATCGTTTTGTTTTGTTTCAGAAATCGGACTCTGACTTCCAACTTCCAGCTTCCAACTTCCGAACCTTGGTCACCAAGGTTCATTGGTACACACTCAAAGAACAGCTCACGATGGGACGGCTGATTGACCGCGAGCGTCTCGACCTCGGCCCTTTCACGCAGTGGAACGTTCCCCTGTATGTGAAAACACCATTTGTCGTCTCCATCCA
>JACRJW010000069.1 GCA_016235605.1 Candidatus Uhrbacteria bacterium
CCGCAACCATTTTAAGGTCCTTTTAGCGAGAGGCTTTAGACGCAATCGATGGACAAAGGCAATCCATTGCCACAGGGTAATTATTACCGCCAAAAAACCACATCCGACCCAAGCTGGCCAAAGCACTGCCATAAATATTTTCTCTCCCACGTCAACGTATCTCCGGTCATCATAGCCCGCATATACGCCGTATCTATTTACCCCTGCGCCAAGCAGAGAATACAATATTGTTGCTCCGGTCCACCATTTACCATGGCTAAACAGATAATAAGAACAGCACAATGCAAGAATGCCAATCAGCCACGCAAGTATCCGTCGCATAGTTTTTCTATTCCTTTCTTTTTTGGAATATCAAAGCTCTGCGCAAAGAATACCACGATTTATTCTGTGCGTCAACAGTTCGCAGGTGAATTCTCACGCTCATTGCACAGGAGTTTGCAGGCTCATTGCACAGGCCTTGTGATACCTCATACTCCGATGCATGTCATACACACGCATCGGAAGGGAAGATTGGGCGGTCATTGCCCGCATGCTGCGGGCCGGATACGCGGGTGCCGAGATCGCCCGCGCTCTTGGCAAAGATCCCAGCGCGGTCAACCGGCATATCGTGCAATATGGCGGCAGGGACGGGTACGATGTCCGCGAAGCGAGGAGGCAGAAACACATGCAACGCGTGGACGCGATGCAAAGCATCCGCGCCTTGAAGGGGCCACTTCTTCGTTCCGTTGTGTGTTTGCTCAAGAAACATCTTTCTCCCGAGCAAATCGCGGGCGTGATGAGGCTGAAAGGAGAGACGCTCGTCGCAAGCATCATATACCGATATCTCGAGGAACGGGCCGCGCACCTCAAGAAATATCTGCGCTCATCTAAGGGGAAATACCGGAGGCGGCACGGTACGAAGAAGCGCGAAAAAGCCCGTGAAGAGGCGAAAAAACGACGCATCGACGAACGTCCTGCGATCGTCGATCGGCGCGAACGATTGGGCGACTGGGAGGGCGATACCATGCTCGGGCGCGACAAGCGCGTGCGCATCGTCACTTTCGTGGACCGCAAGAGCGGATATCTCATGGCGCACCTTCTTCCAAAGATGCGGGCACAGCTCCTCTCATCGTTGGCTGCTGGACGGTTCGTGCATATTTCCAAAGAGAAGCGCAAAACACTCACGCTCGACAATGGATCAGAGTTTGCCGATTGGGAACGCCTTGAAAAGAAGACCGGCATGACGGTGTACTTCGCGTACCCGTACCACGCCTGGGAGCGCGGATCCAACGAGAATACCAATGGCCTCCTGCGGCAGTATTTTCCGAAAGCCCTCGACTTCAATCTCATCACGCCGGAGGAGCTTGCTCACGTGGTAAAACTGCTGAACGACCGTCCGAGAAAGCGTCTCAAATTCAAAAGTCCGCGGCAGATATTTCAGAAAGAATGATCTGTGCAATCAGAGTGCAAATTCAGTTCTTGGCTGTCCAGGTTCAGATACATATGAGACAGTTAGGTTTGTAATATAACGACGTTTTTGGTTGGTAATCCGTTGGTTTTGATTTTCTGTGAATATTCCTCAGGCGTGAGCTGTCCCAGGGATTCGTGCGGCCTGATCGTGTTCCATGTTTCCTCCCATGCCCTGATTCGGCGCTGCATCACAGGCAGGAGCTCGGAAACGTTGCCCTGCTGGTAGAATTCGGACTCGTCAGCCCCGTGCGAGCGCTCAACGTAGGTGTTCTCTTTCGGCATGCGGGGATGGATGAAATATTGTGTGATCGAACGCGCTTTGCACGCCCGCTCAAATTCTTTCTGGAACGGCGCTCCGTTGTCCGTCTGTATCGCTTCGATCTGATACGGGAATGACGCCATGCATTCCTCGAGGAACCGCGCGCCGTTCCGCGACGATTGCGATGAGTAGACTCGGAGCACGCGTCGTTTCGAAAGGACATCAATTGCGGTGAACTGGAAGAACTTCCGGCCGCCGGGGAGCATGATATATTTCGTATCCATCTGGATGAGCTGCCCTTCGTAATGGATGCGTAATCCATTGGGGAATCGAAGCTTTTGGCGCAACGCGGATTTCCGCCTCTTGCGCGAAACCTTTCGGTCGATGAGGCGTCTCCGTTGGAAGATCCTGCCGACGGTGCTCGCTGAAATGAAGATACCTTCGCGCTTGAGCATGGCTGCCAGTTTGTACTTCGACCACGCAGGATACGCCTTGCGCAAAGCGGCAGTTCGCGCGACGATCGGCCAAGGCGTGATTGGTTGCCGCACTCGCTTCGGTTTGCGAGACTGTTCATTCAAGCCGATGGCTCCACGTTCCGCGAACCGACCGAGCCAGCGGAAGAGTGTCATGCGTCCCATGCCGAAGTGCCGGGCGGTGAGCGATTGGTTCCCTCCATGCGCACGATGCCAATCGATGATTCTGAGGCGACGTTTTGCCTGCTCGGTTAGTTTGTTTTCCAAAGCAGTGGAGCGGGCAATGGCGCCGGCTCCCGGAAGAAGTGTGCCGTATATGGTCATGCGGCAACCCTGATATTTTCCTTTCATGTTTTCAAGGGTCCACCTGTATCATATGTTATGAACCAGCACACAGTCTTGCCATGCGCAAAGAACGGTGATACTTTTTAATTAGTTGCTTGACCAACTCTACATTGTTCCCGGAGGAGGTGCGAATTGGAAGATGCTTACTACGATGCCGAGAGCATTGCCGAAAATGCCGCGAAAATAATGATTGATCACGGAGTCATTTCATATTTTCG
>JACRJW010000064.1 GCA_016235605.1 Candidatus Uhrbacteria bacterium
ATAGACGATTGGGGTCAGGTCTGGCTATTGGCTATTTTTAAATAGCCAATAGCCAGACCTGACCCCAACTGATGACCTGAAGCCATCAGTTGAGATTCGTTTAGAGCGTAAACGAAACGACCAATGCGTAAATGGCGATCGCTTCGGCAAATGCCATGCTAAGCAGCATCGGCACGAAGACTTTTCCTGCGGCCTCTGGGTTGCGGCCGATGGCTTCCATAGCCTTGGCGCCAATGAGTCCGATACCGAGTCCTGGGCCCAGAGCGCCGACACCCATGGCAATGGCCTTGGCAAGAGGAACGAGTGTTTCTGCATCCATAGTTTTTTGATTAGATTTTAGGGATTAGGTTTTAGGTGGTGGTGGGATGGGGCGCTGGGACAGCGTGCGGTTCTTCTTCATGCTCGTCATGACTTTGTGTGGCGACGGTGAGATAGGCAAGCGTCAGCATGGCGAACACCGTTGCTTGGATGATGCCCACAAGGAGTTCCAGAAACAGAAACGGGATCGGCAAGACGTAGGCAAGAATCCCCAGCATCACGGTCAAGAGGACCTCTCCGGCAAAGATATTACCGAACAATCGCAAGGAGAGCGAGAGGACTTTGGCAATCTCCGATACGATCTCAAGCAGCCCGACGGCAAATTCAATGAGAGCGACCACGATGGCCATCGGTCCGTTTTTAAGTGAACGGAAGATGCCGCGGATGTTCACGAATTTACTGAAGTACGACAAGGGTCCAATGGTCATGATGCCGATAAGGTGGGAGGCGATCACGGCAAACAGGGCCATGGCAAGCGTGAGGTTTAAGTCGCTTGCGGCTGGACGCAAGAGCGGGATGAGCTCGATGGTCCCCTCCTGCGCGGCCCAGATGCCGATCGATCCTGTTCCCGGCAGAAGTCCAAGCCAGTTGGAAAATAAGACGAACAAAAAAATCGTCCCCACGATCGGCAAAAACTGTTTCGCGCGTTTTCTGTCCCCTGTGACTTTTTGAGTTTCAGCAAGCATGAACTCGACGACGCCTTCGATCACGTTGTGGATTCCGCGAGGCACAAGTCCGGTTCGACGACGCGCCACAAACGCCACGCAAACAAAAAACACGACCGCAATCCAACCATTGACCATCGCGTTGGTAATTGGGAACGTGCCGATGTGGAAAAGCGGTTCAGCCGCAGCTGGAGGAATGGTCATAGAGATCTTTGCAAAAGTTGATGAGATTGCGGTGCACGGGCTGTCGAGCCCCACGAAACGTAGGTTATCTACATAGAGTGGGGTCGACGGGTGCCTGTAAGCCGCAAGATCGCGACTTTTGCAGAGATCTCCATAGGTTACTTCATGAGCTTCTCATATTCTGCCAGATACTTCTTTGCCTTTCGTACAAGGATCACTGACGTCAGGATAAGGGCGATGGCCAACAGCATAATCAGATACCTTGGCTCTGTGCCGTATTTCTCATCAAGCCACTTCCCTAAGAGAGCCGCAAGGACAGCGGGGATCGCAATGCTTCCGCTGAAATCAGCGAAAATTCTCATGGCCAATCGATAATAGCGAACGTCTGAAGCCATAAAAACCAAAGGCGCAGCCAGTATACGCGAAAAACATTGGAGGGTCAATATAATTTTGAAAAACTGTCCCCATGATGAACCAAAATAAAAAAGCCCCAGTGCGTGATGCACAGAGGCGCGTTTTTCCATGAGACCCTAGGGCACTGATTCGCCTGGTTCCTCAGCTGGAGGAGACGGCGACTGTTGAAGTCCTGCATGCGCGGATGCGTCGGCATACATGAGCGTGTCGACGACGGCCCACTTGAACAGGAGCACACATACGGCGAAACCCAGAGCCGAGATGGACAGGAACACGGCGGTCCCTACCCACGAGCTACTCATTGGTTTCACGGCAGGCTCTTTCTTTGCCTTCGGTGCGCGTTTACGCTCCCGTTCCGCCGCCGCTTCATCCTTCAAACGCTTCTGCTCGGCAGCATCATCATCGAATCGACGCTCACGTTCGTTGAACTCGGCGGCGAGTAGTGCCTTTGCGCGTGCAGCCTCTATAGACTGACGCTGTTGCTCCTGATCAGCTAGCTGATCACGTTGACGCTTCTGCTCGGCAGCATCATCATCGAATCGACGCTCACGTTCGTTGAACTCGGCGGCGAGTAGTGCCTTTGCGCGTGCAGCCTTTAGCGCTTCTGCACGCGACTGAACACGAACTTTGGTTGATCGGGTCTCCTTGTTGTCCACGGCTACAGGATCCTCCTTGTGGGTATCCTCATCGGGAGCCGCCTGCGGTAGCGTTACGGTCGTGGAAGGCGTCACTGCCGGCGGAGGCACGACTGGTGGCACAACTGCCGGCGGCGCGGGCTGGACCGGCGCAGGCACAGGCGCTGGAAGTACAGCCGACGGTAAAGTCGGTCGGACCGGCGCAGGCGCTTTCGCTCGCGCAGCGGCAGCGAGCGCATTCGCGGACACTCCAGAGCTACGAGCTGGCTGGGTGGACGTTGCCACAACCGGAGACTGCGCTCTCGCTGGCTCGGCCGCTGGTGCAGCCTTGGGAGTAGCCACTTTCTTGGTCACGCGAACAGGGTCTTGTAAGAAACTCACAGCGAGTTTCTTCCAGTGTGGCTGGCGCGGATCAGACGAGTGTGCCTGACAGAACGCGTCTGCGTTCGTCAGGAACTCTCCGATCCTATCCCGCAATGTCGTGTCCAGAGCGGCATCGACGTTCTCATCTGGTCCGTCCTTGTCGCCGGAAATGGCGACAAGAGCCTCGTCGAACTTCGCACCTTTCTTGGGCTTCTGGCTGAAAAGAGTCGTCCAGCCTTCTGTCTTGTCCATGAATCCTCCAGACAACGAGCCTAGGCCAAGTCGATAGCTTTGTCAAGCTGGAATAACGGAAAAAATGTTGTTTTCATTTGAAATTGTCAGTCCTCATCAACTGAAGCAGTAAGTCATTGACATTTCCAAGCCTGGCTGGTAGTCTTTTCACCTGGCATTTCCGCCAGTTCCCCTCACAGGAGAAGTCAGCAATGACCGCTACCAACACCAGTCTGGTTCTGCCTGAACGCGTACCGGCGCTTCTCGCCATCTACGCAGACTTGATCCGTCTGGCCGCAGACATGATTCCCGAATACGTTCGGGGCGGCAGGAAACTTTCCTTCCACACTCGCAGGGAACACATCGAGTCTCACACGATCTGGAGTGTGGATTCCAACGGCGAGACGATCGAGGGCGTGCCCTTCGTGGCCCACGTCGCCTTCGGTGGCAAGAGGCAACGCGTGGGATGGATCATCGAACAGGAAATGAATGGCGATGTTCCGGTTGTCGGTGAAGACGGAAAGCCCAAGTACCTGATCGCGACGGACTACGATCTGGTGATCTCGGGAAAGGCTGACCTTCCCGATCCGCGGAATCCGACCGAGCGCATCTCATGCGAGGCACGGCCCTTGCGCACGACCAACGGCCTGGGATCCTTGATCGAGTACGTGTACATCGACGAGGTGAGCGGCGCCATCCGCGCGGGCGAACCGATGCTGTGCATCTTCATCCGCGACTTTGATCCCCACACGGGAATCGAAAACGGAGGGGTGCGTGCCATTCCTCTGGGTCTCGCCCGGAAGGAGACAATCGGTCGCTGGAATACGGTGGTCGCGCGCCTGCTTGCCCAGGATCCCAGGAATGCCTGGCAGAGCCTCACGCCGATCGAGAACAACATCGGCCGAGCCGTCGAATACCTGGAGCTTCAACCCCAGGGTCCCGAGTCCATGCAGGGACTGACGCCCGTCTACAAGTCGCAACCAAGCGACCCGAAGAAGTTCGACTATGCGATCGTCGCCCGTCTGGGTGGCAAGGTTGCACAGTTGAACAAAGAGAGCCCACGGATCATCTTCCAGGGTCAGGTGCCAGCCAACCAGTTGTTCCTCGTTTCGGAGAAGTGGAACGCGATTGGCCTCAAGGTCTGGGGTCTGCCCGGCGAGGTGAAGAGCCTGGAGATGCGCGAGCTGGACATGGGCGAAGTCAAAATGGACGCCTTGGCGCTCCTGAGTGCCACTCTCTACGACGTGCATCCCGGCTCCGGTGGCGCGCTCGTGGGGCGTGCGATCAGGACGCCGCCGATCGACTACATGGTCGGCAACGGCTGGCTGGTCCCTGGTACGACCGAAGAGATGGCGCGCACCACGCTCCAGGGAATGGGACGGCTCGTGCGCGACCGCGTGCGCGAGCAGGTGCAGACGGCACGCAGGGATATCACCCACGCACTGGGCATGGGTGGAGCAGAGGCAGTCGACAAGCCCACGCTCGCGGAAATCCTGGGAGGCGAGAAATCGTCCGAGGCGCTGCGCACGGCCATGCAGCAGAGCGAGGGGGACTGCCCGCTCGCAAGCTGGATGCTCGCATCCAGCACGGTCCAGAACCTGGGTCTTGCGACCTGGGACTGGAACTGCTGGGTGCTCCGCGAAAGCCGCAAGGACCTCATCATGGAGCTCGCGCGTTCGCAGGGACTCGAACTCCCGCCGAAGCCCGCCGAGCCGCCGGAAGGTGGCGGGGATGGAGGTGGTGAAGCCGCAGCCGAACCGACACCCGACTCGTCCCCCGAAGCTTCAGCGAAGGGGGAGGTCACGACCGAGGGAAACGGAACCGGCAAGGTGAAGCTGCCCAAGCGGGAGCGTAAACCCCGCGGCAAGAAGGCCAAGGCCGAAGGCGAAGGCATCACGACCTAGCCACAACGCAAAGCGCCCGAGAGACGATCTGTACGAGATCGACACTCCGGGCGCTATTAAATATGAAAAAGTTTTTTTGCATTTTCTGTTGTGGCCTGCGCGACTTCCTCGATACTCACCCCTTTCAGCTCGGCGATTTGTTCTGCGACATATTTCACTCTCCACGGCTCGTTGCGCTTACCGCGATCAGGCGCTGGCGTGAGATACGGCGCGTCTGTTTCGATGAGGAGCTTCTCAAGTGGCAGCGCGCGAGCGACCTCTTGTAGATTTTTTGCAAACGTCACGATGCCGCTGAACGAAATGAAAAATCCAAGGTCGATGAACGCACGCGCCTCAGATTCTGTTCCTGTGAAGCAGTGAATCACCCCACGACGTGCGAGTTTGTTATCCTCGACGTACTCGCGGATAATCTGTGCTTGCTCTAGGTAGGCATCGCGACAGTGGATCGAGACAGTCAAGTCCATCTCGGTCGCAAGATCGAAATGCGCTTTCACGGTCGCGCGCTGTTTTTCTTTTACCGACTCAACGTCCACCCCATCAGGGATCCGATAATAGTCAAGTCCCGTCTCCCCTATCGCCACACATTTTGGATGACGGGCGAGCTCTCGATAGACATCCATATCGAACGTCTCCTCGCGCGTCTTCACGGGATCGAGCTCGTCCTCATCCAAAAACTCTTGCTTGGTGAGATGATTTGGATGGAGTCCCACCGTCGCCCACACTCCATCATATCGTTGTGCAACCTCCAGGCCGTAACGCGACGTATCTTTTTGCGTCCCCACTGTGATCATAAAAACCCCTGCCTCCAGGGTTTGTTTGATGACGTTGTCCATGTCCTCGTCGTAGGCGCGGAAATGGACGTGACAGTGGGAGTCGATGAAGCGCATGAAGAAGGTGGGGAGGTGGATAAGGGAGATAAGGTGGTTAGGAGGTGGAACGAAGAGTCTCTGGGAATAAAATTTGAAGAGCACTGACGGTTGCCAGGAGAAAATTTGCAACCACCGAGGAGTCAAGCGCGGCAAGCAAGGTATCTTGCGGCAGGACTTGCATCGCGTAAAAAAGGACGACACCAACGACCACAATCCCTTCGATGAGTCCCAGCACCGCTCCCAACAACCGATTGATCGTGCCGGCAAACGGAATAATGGAGAAGAAGCCAAAAATCTTTTCCACGAACCAGAGAACGACTCCCATGAGACGCGAGACGACCAAGAACAGGATGATGAAGATGATGATCCGCGCCACGCTTCCACCGCCCAAGAGAAATCCAAACGCATCAAACGTCGGCTCGACAAAATGACTCGCGACCACAATGCCAAGAATGGTTCCAAGCAGGGCTCCGATCGTATGCACGAGCCCGAAGAACAAACCGAAAAAGACAAACGCGCCGACGATCACGATAAGAACGATGTCGATGAAGCCCATACAAATGGAGGTTGGAAGTCAGAAGTTGGAAATTGGAACTACGTATCGCGGCGGGGAAAAAGGGGCTCACCTGTCAACACCACTTTACCATAACGACGCACGATTTCCTCGCTGGTCTGTGGAAGAACAGGCGCCAACGCGCGGCCGATGAAACGAATCATCTCGGCGAGCTGTGAGAGGACCGCCTTGGCCGCGGCTTCGTCTTCTTTAATGAGCTTGAACGGAGATTTTTTATCGACGAGATCGTTTGCTTGTGCGACGACGGCAAATACTTGATCGAGATATGACTTGAAATCATATTGTTCCATGGCTGCCTCGAGAGTCTGCTCACGCGCAGACCAATCCAGAGCGACAGAGTCGAGTGCCCCTGCGAAATACTTCTGCGCCATCGCCGCCACGCGACTCACGAGGTTGCCCAGCTGGTTCGCCAACTCAGCGTAGCGTTCTTCCATGCGCGCACGTGAGAAGTCGCCGTCCTCGCTCGAAGGGATCTCACGTAGCAAAAAATAACGCAGAGCATCTGTGCCGTACTCGGTCACAAGTTCAAACGGATCGACCACGTTGCCAAGACTCTTGCTCATCTTCTGTCCGCCCGAGGTGATAAAGCCATGGATGAAAATCTGCTTGCTTGGGGCAACACCAGCAGACATGAGCATCGCCTGCCACATCGCAGACTGCTGGCGCAGGTTATCTTTTCCCGCGACCTGTACGCCTGGCCAAAACACAAACTCACCTTCTTCTTTCGGCCACCCAAGCGTGGAAATATAATTGACGAGAGCATCAAACCAGACATACATCACGTGATCGGGATCGCCTGGAACCGGCACGCCCCATGGCATTTTTTCACGAAGGCGCGAGATGCTGAAGTCGTTAAGTCCTGACTCCACAAATGTCCTAATCTCTTTTTGACGATGGGCAGGCACGACGAAATCCGGTCGCTGATCGTAAAACGCAAGGAGCTTCTCTTGGTACTTCGACCAACGAAAAAAATAGTTCTCTTCATCGCGCAGTTCAAGTTCCATGTTTGGATGGTGTGGGCAATGTCCGTCTACGAGCTCCGATTCTGTTTTCTCAAGCTCACAACCTACACAGTACTTTACTTGGTATCGGCTCTTGTAGATGTCACCTTGTTTCTCACAGCGCGTCCAAAATTCCTGCGCGGCTTTTTTGTGGGCTGGATCACTCGTACGGATGAAATGCGTGTAGGTGAGGTTGAGGGCAAGCTTGAGCGCATCAAACTTCGCCGCGTATTCGTCGACGTATGCTTGCGGGTCTTTCCCTTCAGCCACGGCGCGTTCGTAAATTTTCTGTCCGTGTTCGTCCGTGCCCGTGTTGAAGACCACCTCGTCGCCTTTTCCACGATGGAACCTGGCGAGCGCATCAGCCTGCACAATCTCAAGCGCAAAACCGATGTGGGGCTTGGCGTTTACATAGGGAAGCGTCGTGGTGATGTAGGAGCGGTTCATAGTGGAGAGACAACAATCACAAATTCTCCCTTGATGCTACTGGATTCCAGCTTTGCTGTCACCTCTTGCGCCGTTCCGCGGTAGATCGTTTCAAACATTTTGGTGAGCTCGCGACAGACGATAAGCTTGCGCTCTGGTATTCGAATGGCAAGCTCGCCAAGCGTTTTCAAAATCCTGTGCGTGCTCTCGTAGAAAACGACCGTAGAGTGCGTGAGGTGGATGCGCTCAAAAAAAGATTGGCGTCCACGCTTGTGCGGAGGAAAACCGAGAAAGACAAATTCATCGGCTGGAACGCCAGCGATCGAGAGCGCGGCCACAAGCGCGCAAGGTCCTGGAATGGGCGTGATCGTGAGAGACTCGCCAAAGTGCATAATGAGTTCCTCAATGAGCCTTCCCCCAGGATCAGAAATGCCTGGCGTCCCAGCGTCGGTCACGAGCGCCACGTTTTGACCGCCCTCTAAGAGCGCAATAATCTTGTCGGTCTTCGCGATGCCTGAGTGATGATGATACGAGAGCGTTGGGACATGAATATCAAAATGGCTCAGGAGCTTTCCGGTCACTCGTGTGTCTTCACAAAGAATCACGTTCACAGAACCAAGCGTCGCCTTGGCGCGCTCACTCAGGTCCTGCAAATTTCCAATCGGTGTTCCGACGACGTAAAGCGTGGGCATAGTTATTGTTGATAAATCAGCGTCTCAGGATAAGCGCTAGCCCAAGCAAACCAATAGGCACTCCGCAAAATTCGATCATCGTCAGGCGCTTGCACGAAGTCAACGGGATACGCCATCGCGACTCCGTCCTGTTCATAGCCATACACGATCGTCTTTGCTGGAAGACGTGCGTCCTCGTGTGAAAGCGGGAACCAAATCGCGGCAGAGTCATAGTACCCTTCTCGATCGTACGGATCCTGGGTGTAATCCCGATCCGCGCCCGTCTCACGCGAGAGCACATCGCCATACGGATAGTCCGTTTTGAACGCGGACCACGACAAAATCGTGGACGGCAGGCGCACGAGCTTGGCGCCGATGAACGCTCCTTCGATGGCTTCCCCTTTCAACTGCGACCAGAGCGATCCAGATGTCGCATCAAAGAGCAGCGTGTTGCTGTCCATGACTTTTCCAGACACGCCAAAGACAACGACTTCATCTGCCACCGTCCGTTCATACACAGCAGAGGAATACGTGAGCGGACAGTAGGTCACCAGAATCTCCTCGCCACGAAACGTATCGTTGACCACTTCATGCCACACAAGAATCTGGAACGGATAAAATCGCGCATAGCCGTGATCCTCGACCGCTATCCCCAGCCCATCGTTTTCAAGATAGACATCAGCTGCGGCGATCGACTCAATGACAGGTTCCGTTATGGCTGGAATGCCGTCCTGAATCACGCCACTTTCCAGAATCTGCGGGGCAGACTCCTGCGAAACCAAGATCGGCGTACGATGAGTACGATACTCAAAATAAAAAACGCCTGAAACCAAAACAGCAGCTACAAGAAGGATAAACGCGGATCGGTGTTGTGTCATAATCAGACCTCGGCTAACATCATAGCTTAGGTAGTAGGTTGTAGGTAGTAGGTTGTAAAAACGACTACGAACTAATTTAAAATTTTTAAGCTACACCCTAACCCCTTTATTGTATGGACAACCATGCTCCCCAAATCGCCCGTGTCGGCAAACCAGCTCCGCATTTTAACCTCGAGACGGTCGTTGCCGGCGGCGCGTTTGCAAACGCAAAATCATCCGATTACAAAGGCAAGTGGCTCGTCCTCTTTTTCTATCCTCTGGACTTTACATTCGTCTGTCCCACAGAGATCACCGGTTTCTCAAAACGGTTTGAAGAATTCAAGGCGCTCAATGCGGAGGTCCTCGGTGGATCGACAGACTCTGTGCACTCGCACAAAGCGTGGTTGAAGGAACTGGGCGATCTCGCCTTTCCCCTGTTCTCGGACATGAACCGCACCACGAGCGCCGACTACGGAGTCCTGCTCGAAGAAAAAGGCATCGCGTTGCGCGGTACCTTCATCATCGATCCTGATGGCATTTTGCGCTATGCTCTGTATCACGATCTTGGCGTCGGGCGCAGCGTGATTGAGACACTGCGTGTGTTGAAAGCTTTGCAGACTGGCGAGCTGTGTCCTGTGGAGTGGAGCGCTGGAGGACAGACACTCGGAAAAGCGTAGTTGAATCAGCACTAGCTTTGAATTTTTCTTGTTCAACAGATGGGGATCTATGGTATTATTTGTGCGCTTGGCACTTCTGCCGCGCAGGATCGCAAAACCCAAAGACACTCGGAGAGCACATGCCTGATCAGGATCCTCTGGAAGTTTACCCTGTCGATTCGCACGACGAACAGTACGATCGTCTGATGTGGGGATGCTCGGACGACGACAACCACGGCGAGGCTGTCTGGGATCCCGGGCGGCAGGTATGGGTCATGACCGGAAGCATCGCCATCCCTGGCGACGGCACTTACGTCAGCCACAACCTCGACATCACCACCAAGAACGGCGACATCTACGGCTACGGCACCGACGTGCAGCGTGATTCTGATGCGCGTATCATCG
>JACRJW010000066.1 GCA_016235605.1 Candidatus Uhrbacteria bacterium
AAATCCATGACTCCCTACCAGCGCGTGCTCTCAAGGACAGACGTCACCGCTGAAGTGAAGGCCGAACTCACACGCATACACCATAAACTCAATCCACTCCTTCTCAAGCGGGAAATTGACCGACGGCTGAAAGTGGTGTTTTCTATCCAAAAGCGATATGAGTCACCACCTTCACGGGAAGCTCTACGGTAACCGTTTATTAGTATCTACTGCGGACCTGTTGCCAAACAAAAGCCGCCCTGAGTTTATCGAAGGGCGGTTTTTGTGGTTCGGGGGGAAGGAATCGAACCTTCGTTCACAGCTTCAAAGGCTGCTGTCCTGCCGCTAGACGACCCCCGAGTTTGATTGGAGCACAGAGATCATAAGCATTCTGGCATTTTATTTCAAGACACGTCGGTCGCGACCGACGTGTTATGCCTTTTGGAACTCGATCGTCGAGCCGTAAAACATGGAGGCCAGCTTCGAGATGTACTGATCCTGCGTGGTGAAAAAGGTCTTTTGAGATTTTTTTTCGAGCTGGCCGTCGATTTCTGGATGGCGTAGCAAGTAGGCCTTTAAAGATCTCGCGACGAGATCGCCTTGGCTGAGGACGTCGATGACACCAGGAATCGCTTTGCGAAAAGGAAGCCACACAAGGGGATAATGGGTGCATGCAAGCAGTACCTGTTCCATCATTTGGTCTTTTGCAAGCAACTCTTGTGCAAAGCGAGCAATGAGCTGTTTGCATTCAGGTGTATCTTGTCGTCCAGATTCAATCAGGTCTGTGAGCCCTGGGCAGGCGAGCTGGCTCACAAGCATGTCAGGACACAGTTTCTGCAATTCATGTACGTAGGCTTGAGAGCTGACGGTCGCGGGTGTTGCCAAGATGCCAACACGTCGACTGTTTTCTGCAAGATACTCAGCGGCTGGTCGGATCACGCCAAGCACTCGTCGATCAGGAAATTCACGCGGAAGAATCTCTTGTTGGATTTTTCGCAGCGCCTGTGACGACGCGGTGTTGCATGCCAAGATGACGAGTGGACAGCCAGCCTCAAATAAAAATCGCACGCCCTGCAGGGTGAAGTGAAAAATTTCTTCTTGGCTGCGAACGCCGTAGGGTGCACGGGCATTGTCGCCTAGATAGATCGTTGACAACCGAGGCAACCGCTCATGAATTGGCTTCAAAACCGTGAGTCCGCCAAAGCCTGAATCAAAGACACCAAGCATAGTTCTCAAAGGATAGCAGAAAGAAATAAATTGTGGCATCATAAGGCTGTATGGCAAAACCCACTTGTCTTTTTATCGGTCGATTTCAGCCCTATCACAACGGACATCATCTTGTGATCCAGGGCATGACCAAACTCTGCGGCAAAATTATTATTGGCATCGGCAGTTCGGACAAATCACGCTCGCCAGAAAATCCCTACACAGCTCAGGAGCGCAAGGAAATGATCCAGTCCGCACTGCAAGACGAAGATCTGATCCCGATGTTTGATATCAATTTTATAAACGTCCCTGATCTGGAAAATAACGAAGCGTGGACGCGTCAGGTGATGGAATTGGCTGGGCCGGTCGATATGGTCTGGACCGGCAACGAGCAAACGATGAAGTGTTTTGAAGGGAAGCTTCCCATCAAGGAAATTAAGGAAGTCCCTGGCATCAGCGCGTCTGCCGTCCGTGCGCTCGTGAAATCTGGTGGCGACTGGGCAAGCAAAGTCCCAGATGGAGTGGCTCGTGCCATACGGGAAATGGGACTGGATCGATTAGGGTCTAAGACGTTCTCACGGTAGCTTGTTTTACATCATGTCGACTTCTCTGGTAGGATGATCTTTGTTATGCGTCAGTTTTTTCTCACCTTTCTCTTGATCATGACCGCCGTTGTCAGTTTGACGTTCGGCGGGATGGTTGTGATGAACCACATGGACGGCGTGATGCTCAGCGCAGGTTGCGTAACGAGTCCTTGCATGACGCCCCAAGCGGGCGGCATGGATAGCGCCTCCTGCTTGTCGTATTGTCTCCAAGCCGCGACGGTGAATGGCATTGTTCCGATGAGCGCGGATGCCCAAGCATTGGTGCTTTTGTCTTTTGTCATCATCGTTTTTTCTGCACGCGTCTTTGACAAGGAGGTTGTTGTACAAATTTTTAGGAGGGGCCATCACCTGAGGAAATTATTGCTTCAGCGTCAACTTTCAACGGTCATCATCCGAGACTAAATTTGCGCAGGACGGGAGCCTATTTTTGCTTTCTCGTTTTTAATTCTTCGACCTTACGTTTCTTATGCGCATAACATTCCCTATTGAAAATCTCCAAAAAAGCAATGCAGAAGAATTTGAAAGGCAAGCGCAAACCATCTCAGGTGTGGCCAATGTTGATACGTGGCAAGGTAGGGCTGAAATGGATGTCACCGATAGCGCGGTCGCTCAGGCTCTCATCCACCATCTCAAAACTTTCGGATTCGCCGTTCGTGAATCCCAACAGCTTCTCCAGCAGGTCCAGACGCCTCTTGAGCACAAGACTGGGGCGGTCGAAAAGATCGGTCAGGTCTATGTCGATGGCATGACCTGCCGGAGCTGCGAAATCACTATTGAAAGGACGTTTAGCAAACTTCCTTGGGTAAAAAAAGTTGATGTCAATGCAAACCAGGGGATCGCAAAGATTGTCTGCCACGATGGGTGCTCGATGGATCTTCATGGACTGAAGAAGGCGCTTGCCGGGGAGAGCAAGTATTCCGTGCGCGGCCTGTACGAAAAAAAGAACAGCCATCGCACTTCCGGCGACGAGACAGCGGAGCGTCCTACGTTCTTGCGGCTCGTTGGGTTCTTCGCCCTCGCTCTTCTGGCCTGGTCCTTGTTTAATAAGCTCGGCGTCCTTGGGACACAGACGTCCACCGGGAGCACTATCACCTTTGTTGCTGCGCTGATCCTGGGCCTGGTTGCCGGGACGTCGTCCTGCCTTGCGGTTGCGGGTGGTTTGCTTCTTTCAAGCGCAGGAAAATTTCATGAACGCTATGGCGGAGCTTCGGTCTCACAGCGGATGAGGCCCGTTGTCTTATTCGTTGGCGGCCGCGTCCTTGCCTATGGAATCCTCGGAGGGCTCATTGGGCTCCTGGGAACGGCGTTTACCTTCTCGCCACTGGTGACGGGTGGCCTGACGCTTCTTGCCGCGAGCTACATGCTGGTGATGGG
>JACRJW010000067.1 GCA_016235605.1 Candidatus Uhrbacteria bacterium
GAACGATGGTACCGCGTGAGTGTGATTGCTTTTCTGCTCGCACTTCTTGCGAAGGTGACGGTCATCGTTCTGCCGTTGATTCTGATTCCTGCAGCATGGCGGGAGCGGCAGCGTTTCGACAGGAGCTTCGCACTGCGACTCGCTCCCTATTTTGCACTGAGCATCATCTTCGGCATCATCGCGCTTTTCGGGAAACAGGGGAATGCGTCCCTTCTCCTCGATAAGATTCTGATTGGTTCGAAAGCGGCGATTTTCTATCTTACCCACCTCTTCTGGCCGGTTGGTTTCTCGGTGCTCTACCCATACACGTCACCCATCAGTACCGGAAATCCTGATCTTCTGATTCCTCTCATTCTCATGATTGCGATCACGGCGGGCGTGATTCTCTCGCCGCGCCTTCTCCGCGGAAGCAGGGACGTTGTCTTCGGCTGGTTTTTCTTTCTCCTCCTGCTCCTGCCGACATTTGCGAATTTTGCCAAGGGCAAAGACATCCTGCGCGACGTGTACTTCGCGTCTGACCGGTACGCATACCTCGCTTCCATCGGTATGCTCTTCATCATTGTTCTTACTTTTGATGCGCTGTATCGGAAGATACGTGTGCCGGTGATTGCGCTTTCTGTCGTCGTAATCGTGCTCCTGTCATTTCTGTCGTATCGCCAGTCGCTGACGTGGTACGACACGGAGACGCTCTTTCAGACTGTGCTCGCGTCCTATCCCAATTCCCATCTCGCGCACAACAATCTCGGCAGCCTCGCGTACCGCCGCGGGGATCTGAAAACGGCGGCGACCGAGTATGCCGCTTCCCTCTCGATCCGTCCGAACAGTGCGGCCTACTTCAACCTCGGACAGATGTATGCACAACTCAAACTCCCTGATCGTGCGATGGACATGTACCGCAAAGCACTGGAACAGAATCCGGATGACAGAGATTCGCTGGTAAATCTGGGCGTGCTCCTTCTCAATGCGGCACGCGTGAATGAATCGATCGCGGTACTGGAGCATGCCCGCGATGTTGATGATCGTTTCGCACCGGTGTTCTTCAATCTTGGTCTCGCGTACGAAAAAGCGGGACGTCGTGACGATGCCATTTCGGCGTACAGGCGGGCATTCTCGCTCGATCCGGCAGGCGAGGCTGCGGCACTGGAACGCCTGCGCGTGCTCGGGGAATAAAAAAATATTGCAGCGGGAAAGCGATTGTGTAAGATTGACGGTTGCGTTGCGTCATAGATGCAGCATTTCCCTCCCTTCTCTATGCGTCATACATTCCTCACATCACTGGCGGCCGGACTCCTCGTCCCGCTCGTTGCAGGTGCCGCGGGCATTCAGGTCATGATCGACGGACAGGCGGTGACCTTCGTCGACGTGTCGCAATCCGCGTGGTTTGCCACCTACGTTCAGGCGGCGGCGGAGACGGGTATCGTCAACGGCTACAAGGACATCTACGGAAAACTGACCGGCAAATTCGGTCCGCAGAACAATATCACTCTGGCGGAAGCCCTGAAGATTACCGTGGAGGGAGCCGGCTACGATGAGCAGCTCTACGGATCGATGGTCGACAGCGGCATGAAAAATTACTGGGCGTCACCCTATGTCTCGGTTGCGAAAGCCGAGCACTTCGTCTTTCTGCCTGATCGCATCCGCCTCGACCGGCCCGCAACGCGCGCCGAAGTCGCGTCATTTTTCACATCTGCCTTCGGTATTCATCTCGGCGACGTTTCTCCGGTCGACAGCCGCTACACCGACGTGAAAACATCCACGGAGTACGCGACCTCCATCGAGGTACTCTCGCGCGACGGAGTCCTTTCGGGAGATACTGATATTCAGGGTCAGGCCACCGGTACCTTCCGGCCGACGGAGCGCATCAACCGCGCGGAAGTTGTGAAGATGGTCATCGAGGCGCGCGCGCAGTACGGCCAGCCCGGCACCGACAAGCGCCCGCCCGAGCAGAGTGAGACGGATATCGTCGGTTACACGTCTGAGGGGTTCACTCCCGCCGTGCTTCATGTGAAACCCGGGACCACAGTGACGTTCAAAAATGACAGCGGAGAGATGCTCTGGGTTGCCAGCAACCCGCATCCGGCCCACACGGGTTATGGCGGCTTCGATGCCGGCAGGACTTCCGGGCAGGGTGGCGTGTATCTCTTCACCTTCAATCGCATCGGAACGTTCAGCTACCACAATCACCTCCGCCCGTCCCTGACAGGCACGATCATCGTCGAACAATAACCGACTGCATTGATATTCCTCAGCACATGCCCCCGCTCACGCGGGGGCATTTTTCATTTTGCGTTTTTTTCAGGACGAACTTTGTCACGCAAGCCGCGGGTCTTCGTCATTGATCCGGGTTGGAGAGTGGATCCCTCTCCCACCCGCCTATTCTTCCCCCCTTTCTCCTATGAGATCCGCACTCCTTACACCATCGGCCCGTGGCCCGACGGGATGGATCTCCCTCCTCGTCGGTACACTTCTTGTTCTCAGCGGTACGCTGCCTGCGCTTGCTCAGGAGACGCCGTACACCGACGTCCCCGCAGGCGCGTACTACGAGGAAGCAGCCTCTGCGCTACTCGAGCTTCATGCGCTCGACGCAAATGAAACGCGACTGCGTCCCTCGGATCTGGCGACGAGAGCGGAAATGATGAAGCTCCTCGTCAATCTCCGCGGGGAACCTCTCGTGTATCCCGTGACGTCGGGTTTTGATGACGTGGCCCGCAATACGTGGTACTTCCCGTACGTCGAAGCCGCCGCACGCGCGGGATGGGTGCATGGTGACCGCAATTGTTATCAGGCATCTTCCCCCTGTACGGCCCGTCCGGCAGATCCCGTGAATCGTGCCGAGGCGGCCGCTCTCCTCAATCGCGTCTTCGGGATGCAGCGGACCGGTGCCGCCCCCGTCTTCTCCGATAACCGCAGCGGCAACTGGTACTACGATTTCATCCAGATTGCGGCGGACCATTGCGTTCTCCAGGGCGATGCGGGTACGGACAGAGTCCGTCCGGCCGCGTTCATGAACCGCGCGGAAATGGTCGTGATGTTCTATCGCGCATCTCAAAACATGTCCTATGGTGTTGACTGCGGCGTCCCCCGGACGATGGGTATCGAGCAGGTGACTCCGACATCGTCGACGCTCCTGACAGTGACCTTCCTCAATAATCTCAATGTAGACCGAGCAGAAGATCCCGCCCGGTACACTCTTGCCAGGCTCTCCGACGGCGCCGCGATCGGCATCTCCTCCGCTGTCCTTGTGAACGCACATACGGTGCGACTCCAGCTGAGCGGTAATCTGCAGTCCGGCACAACGTACATTCTGGGCGCCAATAATCTCCTGTCGAGTGACGGCGCAATCTTCTCCGATACCGGTCGCTTCACCTTTGCAGCCCAGGCCGGCAACATCAACAGTGTCAACGCCCTTTCCTCCACGCGCATCCGCGTCACGTTCGATACGGATATTGACCGCGGGCGTGCGGAAGATGCCGCGCGCTGGACAGTCGCCCGTGCATCGGGTGGCGGTAGTGTGGACGTACAGTCCGCGACTGCCGTCAGTGCGCGCATTGTTGATCTCCAGTTGAGGAATAGCCTTGCAGTGAATGTTGCCTACAACGTCTCTGCGGACAATATGATGACGACGGCAGGCGTGTTCTTCTCGGACACTGCCAGCGTTGTCCTCTCCGCTCCGAATGTCGGCCATATCACGGATGTCCAGGCAGTCACCTCGACGGTCCTGCGTGTGACGTTCGATGCGGACCTCGACGAAGTCCGCGCTGAGCAGACGATCCGTTACTCGGTCTCCTCTGATGGCCACATCCTTCCGCTGAGGACAGCCCGGTTGCTCAGTGACCGGCACACGGTGGAACTGAGTCTCACCGAGGCGATGACCAGCCAGCGCTCCTATGCCGTCAATGTCCATGACATGCTGACGGTCGACGGAACGCTCATCAGCGATAGTGGCGCTGCCATCTATCAGGCCGGGAACGTCAGTTTCACGTCGAATCTGACAGGCGATCAGGAAGTGCCCACTGTCGTTACGACGGCCCGCGGGACGGGAAGTTTCGTCCTCACAGCTGATGGTCTGCAGTACGATGTCACCGTGATCAATCTCAGTGGTTCCCTTATCACCGGCGCGCATTTCCACATGGCTGCCATCGGAACGAACGGGCCGGTCGTGATGCCCATCACGTTCAGCGGTAACCGTGCGGTCGGCACGTGGACGGATATCCCCCTCGATCAGCGCAACGCGCTCCTCAACGGAAATATCTACGTGAACGTCCATACAGCTGCCCATCCGGACGGTGAAATCCGCGGGCAACTGAGGATCGTTCCCTAAATGAAGATACGAAAAGCGCACCCGTGCGGGCTCTCACCCGTGCGGGTTTTGCGTGAGGTCCGCGAGAACTTCCTTCGCGTGCTCCTCCGGCGTTACCGTCGGGTAGATCTTCGCGATCTTCCCCTCCGGATCAATGAGAAACGAAGTGCGGACGATTCCCATGTACTTCTTGCCCATGAAGCTTTTCTCTTGCCACACGCCGTACGCCTGCACCACCTTCTTTTCTTCGTCTGCGAGCAAGGGAAAGGATAGCTTGTACTTCTTCTCGAATTTCTTGTGACTCTTCACGGAATCCGTGCTGATGCCCCATACTGCACAGTTCTTCGCGGCAAATTTTTTAATGGCGTCGCGCATCCCGCATGCTTCTGTCGTACAGCCGGGGGTGTCGTCCTTCGGGTAAAAGTAGAGCAGGACCCAACGGCCTTTCAGATCACTGAGACTCCGCTCTTCTTCATCCTGATCCAAAAGGACAAAGTCGGGGGCGGGGGAGTGGAGAGAGGGGAGCACCAAAGCAGTGTAGCGGAGATGTCCTGTCCGCAGGGGTGTGTTGCAACACACCCCTGCGCACTTTGTTTCTATTTCGTGAAACGGAACGAATCGATGACGCCTTTCGTCAGCATGTCGCCGTTCGTCTGGAACTGGTACACGGCGTCGCCGTGGCGGACGAAGATGAAGATCGCCCCGTCCTGATTGGTGACGACTTTCTTGCCCTTTTCCCAGCCGACCGTGATGTCGGTGACGGACCGGATAATGTTCTGTTTCAGGTGCCGGACATACAGCTGCACGCTCAGACTCGTCTTCGTGTTGATCGTGATGCCTTCATACACCTTCGGGCTCGTTTCAAAAATAATGTTAAACCCATACAACTTCCGGTTTGTCGGGTAGTCACTCACTTTCCATCCAGCGGGGTACGTCAGCTCAAAACCGTACTGATCGTTGCGATAGGTTTTACGCACAGGAGCCGATGAAGACTGTGTTGATGAGTTTTGTGAGGACGATGCACCGGATTGATGCGATAGAGAAGGAGTGCAGCTAGCAAAAATCATGGCGACGAAACAAAGTGCGGGGAGAAGTGATCGGGAGCGATGCATGCTCCGATTATAGGGCAGTCCCTGCACGGTACATACAAGCCGTCCCCATTCTCATGTGTTGTGCGTTGCCAAAATAATACTACCATGGCGTATATGGAAACGGGATTTATTTTTGCCATTGCGGCATCGGTCACATGGGGTTTGGTCTATACATTTGATCAGAAACTTCTGACGCATGTCTCACCGGTGACATACATATTCATCGGATCGATCATTACGCCGATTCTGCTTCTGCCATTCATCCTGAAAAATGGAGGGTTCAAAGAAATGATTTCCTCGGGAGCGGACAATATTGCACTGATCGTCCTTTGTTCGATTCTGGCGCTCACTGCCGATTTTTTCATTCTCTCGGGTATCAAAAATCTGGATGCCTCCACCGCTTCTATCATTGAAATTTCTTATCCGTTTTTCGTTGTTCTATTCAGTTTTATTTTTTTTCGGTCCTCTCCGAACATCTATTTTTTTATAGGCGGTCTGCTCGTCTTTCTTGGCTCCGTCATCATCGTCAAATTTGCGTAATATCGCGATCTCTGAGCAGGAAGATGCGGGTCAGGCGAACTGTATCGTACGTATATTTTCCTTCCAGGGCCTGAAAGACGGGAGCAAGCGCTTCCCCACTACAGGAGCGAAACATTGCTGCAATAGGGTCAAAAATCGCAGCCTCCGGCCGCAGATAATCGATATCGAGCGGCATGCCGGCCATGATGAGTTCCTCAATGTGCTGGATGATGGTGCCTTCCTTCAGGTTGCGCTCGCGGGCGATGTCGGTGAGCGAGCGCTTGCATTCGATAAGAGTGCGCGTTTCCTGATACGTGGAATCCTGCCGTAAAATTTTACTCTTTCGCTGTCGCGGTGCTGCGTAGGGGGGAGAGGCAGACATCGCACGTTCCTGCAGATTGTGCACTGCTGCAAACGACTGAATGATTGCGAGGAAGCGCTGTCCGAATTGTTCCAGTTTGCGGTCGGAGACTCCGTAGATTTGTGCAAAAGCTTCAGGTCGCTGCGGGAAGAACGTTGCCATCTCCCGCAGCGACCGGTCACCGAAGATGACGAAGGCAGCGACTCCCTGTTGCTCCGCGATTTGCCTGCGGAGAACGCGGAGTTCTTCAAAGAGCGCGGCATCGTAGGGCAATTCATTCTGCTCTACGCCGCGCTCAGCGACGTGCGGAGTAACTTCCGGTTTTCGCAGCTCTACCTTTTGTCTTTCGATGATCGCCTTTCTACCTTTTTCTGTCAGAGACAGTGTCGGATATTGGCCGGAAGCTTTCAGCAGGAAATCATTGTCCAGAAGCTCCGCGATGATCTCGCGAAGTTGACGGTCATCAAACTCCTGCACGCTGCCGAAGACCGAGAGCTGATCATGGTGGAATGACCGGATGCGCTCTTTATTTTTGCCGAGAAGTACGTCGCAGATGTGCGCCGCGCCGAAGCGTTCTCCCGTTCGCAGCACCGCGCTCAGGATTTTCTGCGTGATTTCGGTGGCATCGAATGTCTCGCCCCTCTGCAGGCAGCGGTCGCACCCGTTGCAGGTCTTTTCTGCAGGCCGTTCTCCGAAATAGGAGAGCAGAAAGTTCCTTCTGCAGGTGCGCAACTGTCCGTAGTCGAGCATTTTTTCCAGTTGCCCCCGTGCGACCGATTGCAGATCCGGGTTTTCCATCTGATCAATGAAATAATCCTGTTTGAATTTGTCGCCGTACGAAAAAAAGAGGACGCAGTCGCTCGGAAGTCCGTCGCGTCCCGCGCGTCCCGTTTCCTGATAGTACCCTTCGATGTTCTTGGGCAGGTCCATGTGAACGACAGTGCGGACATCGGGCTTGTCGATGCCCATGCCGAAGGCGATGGTCGCGGTGATCACCGATACCTGATCGCGCATGAACTTTTCCTGCGTCTCCCGCCGTGTCTGCGCATCGAGTCCGGCATGGTAGGGAAGTGCCGTGAGTCCCTCCGCCTTCAGATCCTCCGCGAGCATCTCCGTATCCCTTCGCGAGAAGCAGTAGACGATAGCGGGTAATCTTTGGGGACTGCGAAGAATCAAAAGCAACCGTTCGAATGACTGGTTTTTCGGATAGACGTGGTACAGGAGATTCGGTCTGTTGAAGCTTGAGAGGAACAGACGTGCCTCGGGAAGCATCAGTTGCTCACGGATGTCCGCCTGCACCTTCGGAGTTGCAGTCGCAGTGAGCGCAATGCAGGGAATAGAAGGAAAAGCCGAGCGCAACCCGCGGAGATTGCGATAGTCGGGCCGGAATTCATGTCCCCACTCCGAAATACAATGCGCTTCGTCGATGGCGAGGAGTGAAACATTCGCCTCCGCAAGAAATTCACGGAAACCGGCTGCCGCGAGTCGCTCCGGCGCGATATAAAGGAGTGGGACAGAGCCACTGCGAATCTCCGCTTTCACTGCTTCCTGCTCGGACATGCTCTGACTGCTATTCAGGAATGCCGCCTGTACCCCGTTCGCCCGAAGGCCGTCGACCTGATCTTTCATGAGTGCAATGAGAGGGGAAATTACCAGCGTCAGGCCGCTCTGGCACAGTGCCGGTACCTGAAAACAGAGCGACTTTCCGCTCCCCGTCGGCATCACAACCAGACAATGCTCTTTTCGCAGCACCGTCTGCACAATCTCCTCCTGCAGCGGCCGGAAAGTCCGGAAGCCGAAGTGTTTTTCGAGGAGCGCCGTCAGGTCCTGCTGCATTTCGATGGGCATGAGAAGACTGTACGGTCCTTATTCATCAGTCGTCCAGACTTCCTGAGCGATAAAAATGCGGACGTCATTTTTTTCTTAATCAGAAGCCATGAAAATGGTTCTGCATGGGGGCAGAACGGGTGTGAGAAAGTGGACGATGGCTGAAGCAAACAAAATATCCCAACGGGACAAAAGCCCCGTCGGGCGTGATTGATATCATTATAGGAAAATGGATTGTCTGGTCCAGAAAAAAGCAGAGTATCCAATTGACTGGAAATTATGGAAATATATAATAGTCACGGATCCCCCGCCGCCGGTCTCTGAGCCGGCACCTGGTGGGGTTTTCCATGTGTTCAGGAAAGCGGGAAGAGGGAAAGCAGATATTTTTTCCCCGTCGATCGTTCTTGTTTCACAATCACGGCAAACACGTACTTGTTCGGTGTTATTCCCGTGAATTGGTGATGAATTGCACTTGGGTCGTGGGTACTGACGAATGTGAGTGGTTCCTGTTTTGATTGGCGTAAAAGTTCCAGAGCACATGGGAAATACGTGAGACGTCGGGATCGGTCGGGCAGTGATTTATTGTTTAAGTGTGTCCAAAAGTAATCGAAAAATATTTTGTCTTTTTTGAAATATGCCGATCGAACGTATGGCTTGCGCTTCGTCATTTTTTGGACGACACGAAAAAGTTTTCTCGCCTGTGGCATGATTTCGCTGTAACGGTGACCATGGAACGGCATCGATCTGCACCGAAACATTTTTGCCGGAGAATGATAGTCTTTTCTTTGCGGGCGGTGCATTCGTTTGGTTGTAAAAACCTATTTAGTCTCTTTCTTCAGTCAAAAGCTGCATCTGTGATATCTCCAATTCGTAATCCTCCTCCCACTGCCTCTTCGCCTCTTGTTCGATCTGAA
>JACRJW010000068.1 GCA_016235605.1 Candidatus Uhrbacteria bacterium
ACCTGCACAAAGGAAGCCATCGTCAATTGCATATTCCGCCAAACACGCAAAGGAAAGTGGCTAAATCCGCTTGCGCAAGTTGCAGGGGGGTCCCTACAATCCGTGTCACTTTACCTTTCTACCCCCATTCTATGAGCTATATCGTCGCTTCCAAGGTTAAGGAATACGTCAACGGCAAGGGCATGATGTCCTCCGGCGACCTCTCCGAGCACCTTTCTAAGACACTTGAAATGTGGCTTTCACAGGGAACCAAGGCCGCGAATGCCAACGACCGCAAGACCGTCCGCGGCTGCGACATTCTCGTCTTCTCCCCGTCGTCACAGAGCTTCGTCGTTGCATCTGCCATCAAGCAGTACATCAACGGCAAGGGCATGATGGCCTCCGGCGACCTGCCGGAAATGGGCAGCGGCCTCGTCCAGTGGCTCCTCGATTCAGCCCTCGCGCGCGCCAAGGCCAACGGCCGCAAGACCGTCCGCGGTGAGGATCTGTGATCTTGTTTCCTTTTAGACAAAAAAAGCGCCCTCTGGGGCGCTTTTTTTGTGGGGATGCAAGGGAATCAAGTGATTGAAGGGAGCATTGCCTCCCTTGAATCTCCTGCATCTCTTGTTTCTCTTCAATCCCCACAATAATCCCCGCTGTCAAACGATTCCTGCTCAAATGCCATTTCGGGGGCGTATGATGTGCCTAATTTATTTCCCCCCCTTTCCCGATGAATCCGAAACAGTTCCTGCAAATTGGAGGTGTCATCCTCCTCGTTCTGGGTATCCTTGGATACTTCGTTCCCAATCTCCTCGGGGAGACGCTTTATTTCGACCAGTCTGAGAACGTCGCTCACACGGTGCTCGGCATCGTCGCCCTCGTTCTCGCTCCGCTTCCGATCGGTGATCTGAAGAAGTGGGTCGTGGTCCTCGTCGGTCTCGTCGCCCTGTTCTTCGCCGTTGCCGGCTTCATCGTTGCGGCCAACGCGGCGCCGAACTTCTACGGCATCACGAACCTCGAGATGCTGGATAACGTCCTCCACGCCGTCGTCGGCGTCTGGGCACTCATCGCGGCTTTCGGAGGGAAATAAGAGAGTTCCATCATTGGATTCAAAAAGCGGGCTTCGGCCCGCTTTTTATTTTTCCCCTCCCCCTAACCCCCTCCCGCGGGGAGGGGGGAAAGGCTACACTCCTCGGGCATGAAAATCGCCGTCGTCGGCACCGGCTACGTCGGCCTCGTCTCTGCCGCCTGCTTCGCGGAGCTGGGCCATACCGTCACGGGTGTCGACATCGATGCCGCGAAAGTGGAGATGCTGAAGCGCGGCAAGAGCCCTATCTATGAACCGGGTCTTGAGGAACTTATCGAACGCGGACTGCGCGAGAAACGGCTGACGTTCACGACTGATCTTACGGCTGTTCTGCCGGACATTCAGGTTCTCTTTTCGGCTGTGGCAACGCCGCCGGGTGAGGGTGCAAAAGCAGATCTACGCGCGGTCTTCACCGTCGCCGAAACCGTCGGCAAACATATCGATCATGATCTCGTTTTCGTCAATAAATCGACTGTGCCCGTCGGCACCGGAAAAGAATGTGAAACACGCATTGCAAAACTGATCAAAGAGCGCGGCGTGTCATGCAGCGTTCCGGTAGTGAGTAATCCGGAATTTTTACGTGAAGGAATGGCGGTCACCGATACACTGATGCCCGACCGCATCGTCATCGGCGCGAACGGCGACGGCTGGGCGCGCGAGAAAATGCAGGAACTCTATCGGCCGATCACGAGAGTCGGAAAACCAATCGTGCTGATGAACCGCGAGAGCGCGGAGATCGTGAAGTACGCGGCCAACTCTTTCCTCGCGATGAAGATCAGCTTCATCAACATGCTCACGGAACTCTGTGAAAAAACCGGAGGCAATATCCGAAACATCGCCGCGGGCATGGGCCTCGATGACCGCATCGGCCCCCGCTTCCTCCACGCCGGCATCGGCTACGGCGGCAGCTGCTTCCCCAAAGACGTCCGCGCGCTGCTTGCGACTGCGGGAGAGTACGGCCTCGATTTTCCGCTGATCGAAGCGACGGACCGGATCAATACGCACCAGCGAAAACGCTTCTTCGAAAAAATTCTGGCCACGCTCCCCGCAAAATCCACCGTCGCCGTCTGGGGACTCAGCTTCAATCCCAAGACTGACGACATGCGCGAGGCACCGAGTATTGATTGCATCAAGGCTCTCACCGATGCCGGTCACACCGTCCGCGCGTACGATCCGTTTGCAATGGAAAAGGCAAAGCCGCTCCTCCCCTCTTCCGTGCAGTTCGCAAACTCACCGATTGATGCTGCGAACGGTGCAGATGCAACTGTGCTGCTCACGGAGTGGGATATCTTCCGGGGGGTGGATCTCGGAGAGTTAAAAAAAATGATGAAGGGGCAAGATTTATTTGACGGCAGAAATGTCTATGAACCGGAGGAAGTGAAAGCGGCGGGGCTGACGTATCATGGAATCGGACTGTAGCACGGCCATCTTGGCCGTATGTACGGGCAGGATGCCCGTACTACTGCTATTATCCTGCTATGAAAATCTTCCTAACCGGCGTCGCCGGCTTCATCGGGTATCACACTGCTGTTGCCCTCCTCGCGCGCGGCGATGAAGTGGTGGGACTGGATAACGTGAACGCGTATTACGATCCCACCTTAAAGGAAGCGCGGCTGAAGATGCTTGAGGGGAAGAAAGGATTTTCGTTTACCCGCGGTGATATTCTGGATCGTGCAACAGTGGCGAAATGCATGAAAGGATGTGACCGCGTGCTCCATCTCGCCGCACTTGCCGGCGTGCGCTACGCATTTGATCATCCGGATGAGTACATCGACATCAACATCCGCGGGTTTTTCCATGTGATCGATGAAGTCCGCAAGCAAAAAATTCCGGGACTGATCTACGCGAGCAGCAGTTCCGTCTACGGCGGCAACACGAATTTCCCGTCCACAGAAGACGACCGGACCGATGATCAGTTGTCGCTCTATGGACAGAACAAGAAGGACAACGAACTGATGGCGCACACCTATCACCGCCTCTACGGAACAAAGTCGACCGGCCTGCGCTTCTTCACCGTGTACGGTCCCTACGGACGCCCCGACATGGCGCTCTTTCTCTTCACGGAGGCAATCCTGAAAGGAAACCCCATTCAGGTTTTCGGCTTCGGAAAAATGCAGCGCGACTTCACGTACATCGACGACATTGTGAGCGGCATCATCGCAAGCATCGACAAAAACTATGACGATGAAGTCTTCAACCTCGGCTGCGGACGCACAGAGGAACTGATGGATTACATCTCCATGGTCGAGACGGCGACGGGCAAAAAATCTGAAAAAGAAATGCTGCCGATGCAGCCGGGGGACACGACGAAAAGTTCTGCTGATATTTCGAAGGCGAAGAAGATGCTTGGGTACGCTCCCAAAACCACGATCAAGGATGGGGTACCGAGGTTTGTGAGTTGGTACAGGGAGTACTACGGTATTTAGGCTTAGAATAAACATTAATCAATGCTTGCATTATTGCAAAAAGTATGTATAGTTTCATTGTCATTCACACGCCAACAAATGGCGTAATGACATGATCTTTCAGAGGGAGGATACGCCATGACCATGAAACGCATCTGCGACCAACGCGCAGAAACCGGCAATGAGTATTTGTTACGCTGGGTTGCGTTGCTCAGCGGGTTCGTCGCCCTGATCTGTGCCGGCGGCTTCGTGATCGAATTCTTCGAAGCTCTGCAGTGGAACGTCAACGCACCCGAAGCATTCCGAAGCACATCCGCCATGCAATGGACGGCCGTCGTCATGCTCATCAGCGCCATCATCATGGGCGACGCACTGATGTGGAAGGCCGCGTTAGGCCGTGTCGATGTCATCCAGAAAGTGATACTGCCCGCTGAAGATTTTGGAAAAGGGGCATTCTTACTTTCCATCGGGTGCATTCTCGTTGCCTCAGCCGGCTTCGTCGTCGCAATCTGGTGGGCACCGCTCTTGTTTGTCTCACTCGCAATTGGCTTCATCGTTGCGGCCGGGGCTTGCTGCTTCGAGTGGCGTCAATGCGCCGCCTACAAGAAAAGCAAGAATGAGGCCGCACCGACATAAGCGGAGAAGGACTGAAAGACCGAGGCCGTTCCCCTGATGGGAACGGCCGGTTTTGATTGTGCAGAACACTTGCATCATTTAAAAAAGTATGTATAGTTTCATTGTCATTCCCACGCCAACAAATGGCGTAATGACATGATCTTTCAGCTAGAAGGAGGCACTCTGATGCCACGTATCTGTGACGCAAAGACCCCGACGACGTTGGAAAATGTGCTGTATTTCGGCGGCCTTGTCGCATTCGTCGTTTCGTTCCTGTCAGCAGTGCTCTGCGTGTACGCACTGTTCGACGCCATCGGTCCGGACCCGACGAACGGCGACGCACTCTCCGCAAATGCCGGTCCGTTCCTGCGCTGGTCCGCAATTCTCACTGTCTGTCTCGCTGTGATCGGCGCCGACGCATTGCTCTGGTGTTTCATGGTCGAACAAGTCGCGGAGATGTGGCAAAGAGAGTTGCACAGCTACTCACCAGACGGACGACCCGAAGCGGTAGGTGGCACCTTTGTCGGCGGAGGAGTCGGTCTGATTCTTCTCTTATTGTCGGCATGGTTCGCACCACTGCTATTGCAGGCTCTTGGAATCGGGAGTCTCATCGCAGCCGCTGCCTGCCTGTATCGGTGGCGGGCGTTCGTCGCAAAAGAAGAAGCTATGCGTGCTCCTGCACCAGCGCCAGCACCCGTTCCGGAAGAAGTCCCGCAGTAAGTATGAGCATGACGCTGAAAGACCGAGGCCGTTCCCATCCGATGGGAACGGCCGGTTTTGATTGCATGGACTTGCGGATTCTTCAAAAGGATGTACATTTTACTTGTCACTGAAACGCCCAATGCTGGACGTGGTGACGTGGTTCTTTCAGTTCAAGGAGAAAATACCGTGCGTGCAACGTACAAAACGGCATTGGTCGGCCTTTGTGCTTTCCTTCTGTCATCCCTGGGACTCGTCTTCGACTACGAGTACCAGAAACAGAACGGATGGATGATGACGAATAGCGAATGGACAAACCTCATGATCATGCTGATGGAAACAACGGGTCTCATCGCCATCCTCTTCGCCTGCATCGGCAAGGCGACCTCGGCGATGGAAGAAATCAACCAGGATCCGCCGAGCGAGTGGGAAGTGTGGCGTTGGCAGAGCAAACTCTGCTGCTACATTTGCATCCCCGTATCGTCCGCCACTCTCTGCGTATCATGGTTCTTCGTCCCGGGTTTTTTCGCCTGGCTGGCACTCATCGTGCACATCGTCGCGGTTATGTTTGGATTTGTGTGGTGGTGCGCGTGGCGCAAGCAGCGAAAGCTTCCTGCGCAGGTGCCCGAGACACAGGGCTATACGTGCTGACAACTGAAAGACCGCGGCGGTTCCCCTCAAAAGGAACCGCCGCTTCGTTGTGTTTAGGCCATTGCCAAACATCCTGAAAAGCGTTTAATGCTTGTCCGTCCATGATCCCGTGCGGGATCGGCGGAGTTCTTTCAACCACGGGGTGAATCATGAAAAAAGCACGAATGGTTTCATGGATTGTTTTCGGCGTTATGTTTGCGGCAGGTCTCATCTGTTTTTTCTGGTCAACTCACGCAGAGAAGAAAGGAGACCGCGAGACCGCGCAGCTGGCAATGTCCGGCTTGGTATTTTTTGGAACCGGAGCAATCATGGCCATCTCGGCCTGCCTCGCAATCCAGAAGGTGCTCGATTTTGCTCCGGATGCGGAGCATCATCAGGATCCGGCGCAGGCACGCCTCTACGGCATCGTCGGGTGCATTGTTTCGTTACTTGCAGGCATCGTGGGGCTTGTGATTTCCATCGTTTTCATGGCGGAAATATTTGTAATGCTGTCCCTGATGACACTCACATGGAGCGCATGTTTCGGTTTTGTCTGGTACCATGCCCGACGCTACTGAAACTACGACGCACCCCACATTGAAAGAACAAACCGGTCCCTCCCCTCTTTTTGGGACCGGTTTTGTTGTATCATTTCTTCACCCAAATCTCGAGCGCCGCGCCACTCATCGTCTCCCACCCTTTCTGCTTTTTCATGTCCGCACATTCCTGCAGACACACCACCGCCTGCGCGTTTTTCAGAAATTCCGGACGATAGCGGCGGATTGTAAGTGCACTTTCGTACTGCCACTGGTGCCCGAAGGAGCCCGCGATCAGGAGACTCCCCGTCTGGTGACGGGCTGCAATCAGCGCAGAAACGGCCCGCGCGGCATCAGGGGTGGCGGACGGACGCAGGTGCGGGAAAAAGAGAACAGTCGCGAGGATTGTCGGAATCAGAATGATCGATGGCGGGAGCATCCAGCGGCGCATCGTGAGGATGAGACCTGCGAGGAAGAGGGGCAAAAAGAGGAGCCCATAGTATTCGTGATAAGAAACCATCACGTACCCGCTCAGCAGTAGGAGCGACCAGAAAAGCGCACCCGTCCGTTTACTGACGATCCCTGTAATCCCGAGGATCGTCGCCCACACACTCCCCGCAATTCCCCAGACAATGAGGACGCCTTCGAGACGACCGAAGAGCGTGAGTTTCGTGTTATCGTCCTTTGCTATCAGAATACTCGCGGCGAGGAGCGGATGCCCGAGGATGTAGAGCAGAAGAAGCACGATCGGGGCCGCGATGCAGAAGAGGCGGAACCATCGCGGCAGTTTCGTCCGCCAGAACACCGCACACACGAGCGGCAGGAAAAGGATTCCCTGGAATGCAGTGAAGAGCGTGAGAAGCCAGAAGAGCGAGAGCCAGCCGGCGAAGC
>JACRJW010000065.1 GCA_016235605.1 Candidatus Uhrbacteria bacterium
AAAACCTTTGGAGAGACGTTTGTCATTCCCAAACCTGAGATCCGCAAAGCCGGCGCACGCATCATGGGACTCGACGACCCAACAAAAAAAATGTCGAAGTCTGCCGCAAGTGAGAAGAACTTCATCTCGCTTATGGACGACGAGAAAACCGTCCTCAAAAAAATCAAATCGGCAGTTACAGACTCAGAAGGAACGGTGCAAGTCAGCTCGTCTCGTCCGGGAATCACAAACTTGATCACGATCCTGTCGCTTGTGACGGGAAGGACAACCAAAGAAATCGAGGCCGCCTACGACGGTCGTGGCTACGGTGACTTCAAAACCGACCTCGCGCGCGAGCTCACGAGCTTCCTTACTCCCCTCCAGCAAAAAATCAACGCCTCTCTCAAGACTCCAGCTCAACTTCTCAAGATCCTGGACGCCGGCGCCGCACGCGCCAAGTCGATCGCAGAAAAAAAGATGAAAGACGTCCGTCAAAAAATCGGCGTGACGCTCTGATAAATAAAAACGCCCTGAATTGATCAGGGTGTTTTTATCGTCCAAGGGAGCTGTCTGTAAGCCGAATTTTGTCTAGCCCAGCTGAGCTGGGGAGATGGCAATCTATCTAGGCCAACCATTGCTGGAGGGCTCAAGCGAGCTACCAAATTTGCTCTTTCACCAGAAGAGGGTTTACCACGTCACCGTGTCGCCACGGGACGAATGATGAAGCCATTGCTGACACCATCACACTTTTCACGTTTGGCTCCGAAGAGCTTGTATGGTCTCTGTGGTACTTTCCCTAGGCTTGGAGTCAGGAGGCAAAGCATGAATTTCTCCAATGCTTCGAACCCTGATTCGTATGCCTGGTCGCCGTTAGCGACTCTCTTTGTTGTCATGTCTTGCGACATAACAGGTGTTCGGACTTTCCTCATGTTCTTGCGAACACGTAGCCATCCGACAGTCCTTTAGACCCACAAACGATAGCAGAGTCCCTGGCCGATGTCAAGCATTTTTGGTAGCATAGGGCTTGTATGAAGCGATCTGAACTTGCTTTTACGCTCGCGCTTGTCCCGTTTGATTTTTTTGCGCTCGTGGCTGCGGCGACCGCCGCCTTCTTCGCCCGCTACGCTCCCGCGTTCACTCAGATCCGTCCGGTGATTTTTGATTTGAAGCTCGAAAGCTACCTCGCGGTCGTGACGCCCACCGCCATCCTCTTCCTCCTCATCTTCGCCGTGACAGGACTCTACAGCACACGGCGACTCTCTATTGGGAAAGAACTCTCGCGCATCGCGCTTGCCTGTTCGGCCGCCATGGCGCTCGTCTTTGCGATTTCTTTTTTTTCTCGCGTCTTGTTTGAATCACGTTTCATCGCCCTGGCCGCTTGGGTCTTGGCGATCCTGTTTGTGTGCCTCACGCGCCTGGTCGTGCGCGGACTCCAGCGATCGCTTCTCCATTTTGGTATCGGCATCCATCGCGTGGTCGTGGTCGGAGACACCACGGTCTCCCGTTCGCTCATGGAAGAATTCAAACACAAGCGTCGTCTAGGATTTCGCGTCGTCGGACACTTCAACGCGTTCAATAAAAACGTGGCCGCACACCTCAAAGAAATGAAACGCAAAGACACGCTTGACGAAGTGGTCTTGGCAGACCCAGAAGCCTCGCGCGGACAAACCCTCGAGCTCATCGCTTTCACTGAACAAGAACACTTGGTCTTCCGCTACTCAGCTGATTTGTTCGCTGCGGCGGTGGGACGCTCCATCATCCACATGTACGCCGGCGTGCCGGTCATTGAAGTGCAAAAAACGCCGCTCGACGGCTGGGGCGCCATTTACAAACGTCTGTTTGATGTGGCGCTCGCGAGTCTGCTCATCCTCGTGACCTCGCCGATCATGTTGGCCACAGCGATCGCCATCAAACTCGACTCGCGCGGTCCCGTGTTCTTTTCTAAACTCGATGACGGCCGACCGGTGACTCGCATAGGCCAAGGCGGACGGCCATTCCGCTATCTCAAATTCCGTTCCATGCGACCTGGCACCCACTCGATGCGTTACGAGGAGCTTTCCAAGCAAGACACCCGAAAAGGCCCACTGGTCAAAATTAAAAACGATCCACGCATTACTCGCGTAGGATCGTTCATTCGTCTGTTCTCGATCGACGAGCTCCCAGAGTTTTTCCTGGTTCTGATCGGACAGATGAGTCTGGTAGGTCCTCGTCCACACTTGCCAGAAGAAGTCGATCGCTACAAACCAGAGCACCGAAAGGTCATGACGATCAAACCCGGCATCACCGGCATGGCCCAAATCAGTGGCCGCGCGGATCTCGATTTCGACAGTGAAGTGAGACTGGACACCTACTACATCGAACATTGGAGCCCGTGGCTGGACTTCTACATTTTGCTGAAGACGCCGCTCATCGTCTTCTTCCGCAAAGGCGCGTCCTGAGCTCGTAACCTTTACAGTGCTTCAGCATCTCCACATACGACGGCATGTTCACCGAGTTGACTCGTCTGAACATCCGTCGTTTTGTTTTTGTGTGACGCCACTGAAACAATCTCAGATAATTTAAAACGGCCATCCAATGAAGGACAGCCGTGAGCTGAGGATGAAGGTCCGAAAGGACCAGGAGGCCAGGAGCCAGGGATCCAGGCGCCTAGAACTGCACCAGGAAGCGGAAGCCAATGTCGTCATCCCGGCCGTCGCGCCAGTGGTTGTGGACGTACGCGAGACCACCGTTGCCGCAATGGCCGACGATGAACGCATCGAGCGAGCCGTAGCGCTCCTCGCACCACTCCACCGAGTTGGTGGATCCCAGGTTCGGGAGTCGGTTCTCGGAGGTGTGGACCCACAACCAGTTGAAGAGGTTGCCCATGAAGTTGAAGACACGAGCGGACTGGACCTTGGTCTCTCCGCCAAGGGATGCGAGAATCTTCGTAACCTTGGGGAGGGTGTCTTGCATGAGGTCGTCGCCTTCACCCTTGTCGGAGTGCGGGTGGGCGAAGCGGGTATCGCTCCCGACATCGGCCATGAGCTGGTCGTTGGGGTAGCGACCATCCTGATAGTTGGGCTTGCGAATCACCTCGAAGGCGATCCAGCGACCAGGGAGCGGGAGAGGACGAACGTCCGCACCCTTGAGGTACTTGTTCCAGTCGAGCCTGACCATATGCTTGGGGCACTGGGACTCCTCGATCATGGGGACGAAGAAGAGCCAGAGCTTGTACTTCATCAGCAGTCGGCGCTGGGCGCGATTCAGGCTCGGCGGCTCGGGAACCTCGACGTGGAAGCCCAGAAACGCGTCCAGGACTTCCTGCATCCAGGTGTGGAGCTCGGCCTTCCAGTTCTTCCCCTGAAGGTTGGGGTACTTGAGACCCTTCAGCCGCTCGGCCTGGGACTGCTGCTTACGCTCGCTCGCTTCGTAGCGGTCGATGAGCGCGGTGAGGTCGGTGAAGAAGCCGTCGTGATCGATCAACAGACCGAGACGGTTGAAGAGAGGGAATCGCCGGAGAAGTCCTGGCATACCCTCGCCTCCGCTCTGGTTGACCTGATCGACAAGCTCCTTGAGCCAGGCGGGAATGGAGAATCGCATCTTTTCCTCCAGCCATAGGTACTGGTTCCTCCTCGACTGAATAAACAATCGACTTGGTTCTCCCTATGGACGGTAGTTTCACGGTTCCGCCGTGCCGGTGTGTCTGCAAAATCAACGGTTTTTGAGTCTGCAAACGACTTGAGATAGTACTCCTGTTTGGCGAAATGGTCAAGGATTGTGTAGGATATGAACGTATGACCTGGGACTACGATGACAACGCTTTTCAAAAACAAGCGCAGGCTGATCCGATTTGGGGATTAGAGCGGTTGATTAATTACGGCCAAGGAGAAAAAAAACTCAATCGGGAACTGCTTGAAAAATATTTGCCTCAACTCAACATCCCAGAAAACCGTCGAGCCTTTCTTGAACTTCTTCTATGGAACAAACCATTCTGACCCCTTGGCAAGAGACGGTCTTGTCACTGGTAAACGCCAAACCAGAATTACAGGACTTCTATCTCAGTGGTGGTACAGCGCTCGCTGGGTTCTACTTACATCATCGGTTTTCAGATGATCTTGATTTTTTTACCGGAGCGGATCCCGATCCTGTGAGCATTGAACAGACGGCCAAAGATATTGCTGCGAATCTGGGCGCGACCACACGCTATGAAAAACTCCACGATCGTAGAATGTTCTTCTTTCAAAAAAATGGCGACGAGTTGAAAGTCGAATTCACCAAGTATCCATTTCCTCAGCTTGAGCACACACAACCGCTGAACGGAATTCGAGTGGATAGCCTACGCGATATTGCCGCAAACAAACTGACGGCTCTGATCGATCGTTTCGACCCAAAAGATTTTGTGGATCTCTATTTCTTGCTCCAACAAACCGATCTTGAAACCGTGCGAGCAGATGCAGAAAAAAAATTCTCCTTTTCCATCTCGTCTTTGTTCCTCGGAGGAGAGCTCGCGAAGGTCAGCCGTATCGAAGCGCTTCCACGAATGGTAAAACCATTAACCATCGAAATGTTGCGTTCGTTTTTTGTAGCAGAAGCAAAACGCTTAAAACCACAGGTGTTTGATGAGCCGACATAGTAATCGATCACTACAACACTGTTTCAACAATCCCACATACAACGGCATGTTCACCGAGTTGACTCTCTCATGAACATCCGTCGTTTTGTTTTTGTAACGAAAACGCGCCAGATATGGAAGATCTGGCGCGAGCAAGGTTGAAGGTTGAGCGTCAAAAAAACTTGAGGCTCAAAGGTCGAATGTTCTCACTTCCGACGAAGGCACAGGGCCCCGCAGAGCGGGTAGGCGACGTCAGAGCTCCCGCTGAGGCGGAGCTTCATCTGACCGCCCCACATCTCGAGGTACGCGCAGTCCGCGCGGCCGGAGTGGTGCACCGTACCGGGAAGGTCAATCACGTGCTCACCTTCCTTCACGATGTCGGGGTGGTGGACGTAGGCGAAGATGCCCTCCATAGCCGTGCCGACCTGGATGTCGCCCGCAGCCTCGTCCCGGCAGTGATCCGGACGACGGTTACGGTTCTTTCGTCCATCGTCGTGACGGAACCAGAACGGAGTGGTCGGGACGGTGAAGCGGTCATCGAAAGGCTCGGCATCCACGTCCTTGTAGCCCAGCTCCTCGTGCTGGATTCCCAGGAGCTTGCAGCTCCGGAGCAGGCCAGGCCGCGGATCGGCGAGGGAGAGAAATGGGAGCTCTGCGTCGTCTGCGAGCAGGCCAGCGGGAATCTTGGGCATGCTGGCGAGGTAGACCTTGAAGTTCTTCGCCTGGATCTTGGGGTCACGGCCGAAGCCACGATCCCAGAGGCGCTTGGCAATGGCCTCACGCGGATCGGTCATCTTGCCGGCGACTCCGCCGGAGGTGACCTGGCGGATGAAGGCCTGAAGCTCATCGTGGAACCCCGGACCGTTTTCGTCGAGCTCCAGCAAATGCCGGAGCTGTTTGGTGTTGATGTGTCCCATCACTTCCTCCGTTCAAAGCCATCCGTCGTAGCACCATTCTGGATGGTACGATCAGTTAGACTTTGAGCAGTACGCACGGTGCCGCCGTGCCGGTGTGCTTGCAACATCAGCGGTTTCTGAGTCTGCAAACGACTGGAGAATATACACCTATTTGGCGAAACGGTCAAGGATTTGATATAGTGAGCCTACTATGTTTTCATTGTTTATCAGAAAAAAAATGATCCTGGCACAGTATAAGCTGCTCAAGGACGGATCCTATTTTGGAGAAATCCCAGGCGTACAGGGTGTTTGGGCAAACGCACGAACACTTGAAAAATGTCGCGAGGAATTACAAGAAATCCTCGAAGATTGGACGCTGATCAAAATTCGATCCCGTGAGCACGTCCCTGGACTGCGGATCGCCTTCGACCGACGACGGATGGTGAGGTATGCCTAAAAGCATCTCATGGAGGAAATTTATTCAGACGCTCAGACGGTTTGATTTCGACGGTCCATATTCTGGTGGCCGTCATTTATTTATGACCAAAGGGACTCTGAAGCTCCATATTCCAAATCCACATCATGGAGAAATTTCAAAACATCTCCTTTCTGAAATTTTACGACAAGCAAACATTTCATCACAGGAGTGGAATGAAGTAATGGAAAAATAAAGCTGTATGAAACTCCCTATCGAAAAATTCGGCAAGGTTCTCCTCTCACGTCCTGCTGGTCAAGAAGCTGCCCTGGTTGCTTTGGCATACTCCATTCCAAAAGATCACAG
>JACRJW010000071.1 GCA_016235605.1 Candidatus Uhrbacteria bacterium
GAACAGCCGCTGATGCCATGCAGATCACGACGACCGCTGGAGGACTGGACATCTCCGTCACAGGTGACGCCGCAGGGGAAGACCTGGACATCACGACCGTTGGTACTGCAACCGAGATGCGTCTCACGTCTGCTTCCACACAAACGGACGCGATCCTCATTGATTCCTCGGCCGAGGCATCTGGTGTAAGAATCATTGCGGGTGATAACGAGCCAACTGCCCAGGCAAACGGAAACGACATCGAGCTCCTTGCTGAGGACGACGTGCTCATCACAGTAAAAGATTCAATATCTTTCAGTGGTGATACAAACGGAACGTTTGTCGTATTCAGTGACGCGGCTCTGAATGCAGCTGTAGCTGATTTTGATGGATTCATTGAGTTGAACTTAAGCGCTAGCTCCTCGAATGAAGCAGTATGTGCCAATCCAGATGCGCCTGCGAGGACAACGAACGTAGTTCTGACAGACTGTGATTCGGCTCCAGAGGCTGACTACGCTGAGCGTTATCCGACACAAGCAGGAGTCACTTATGGTGAGATCGTTGTTCCAGGTTCAACCATGGTCCGGACCTACGACGCAGAAAACGGTGAGCAGTTCATTGCCCAAGCCGTTCGATCGAGCGCTCCATATCAAGGTCCGATCTACGGTATCGTTTCCAATAACTACGGCGACTTTACCTCTGCCGGTAAGAACGTAGATGCTGCTGATCACCCAATGCCAGTCGCCCTCGTCGGACGTGTTCCAGTGAAGGTGGTTCAAGAAGGTGGTTCGATCGCGGTCGGTGACTTCTTGACCACATCCTCAACGCCTGGTGCCGCCATGAAAGCCACACAGGCAGGACGCGTCATCGGTATGGCTCTGTCAAACTGGGACGGTTCATCTCCGACGGTCATGGTGCAGGTCATCAACACCTGGTATCAACCAGCGGAGTCTGCATCCAGTAGCCTCCAGGGTGGAAGCTCTTCAGCCTTGAGCGTCACAGACTCGATCTCGGTCGCGGACGGTTCCTTCTCAGGTTCCGTCACCATCGGCGAGCACCTCTATGGTTCTCAAGACATGGCAGGACGCGTGCGACTTGCCTCTGGCAAGAGTTCTGTCCGAGTCACGTTTGAGACACCGTATGATTACCTGCCAATCGTGACTTTCTCCTCGCGTAGCAACTCTGATTCTGCTGGGGGCGCCTGGATCAGCGATGAGGATCTGACAGGCTTTACCATTAACCGACCAAATGCAGACGCTCAAGTCGAGTTCAACTGGATTGCCGTGGGTGTGCAAGATGCCCAGGTGACCGTGTCGGACGACTTTAGCGAAGGCACAGCCATTTCGGTGACAGACACCAATGGTCCTTCAGCGCCTGCGCCAGTGCCAGCTCCTGAAGCACCGGCTCCTGAAGCTCCTGCTCCAGTGCCAGCTCCTGAAGCACCGGCGCCTGAGCCAGCTCCTTAAGATGAATTGAAAAAAGACGGGATTCAACATGAGTCCCGTCTTTTGATTAGCCCCACGTTACCCACAACCCACGCTTGTTGCTTTTTCTGGCTTTCAGGTAAGATGTCAGTCGTATTTCTATGGCAATCGAATCAAAAATGAGTCGCGGACCGATTGGGGCAAGACCACCAACTCCAGAAGGAAAGGGATCAAAAGCCTGGGTGTGGGTAGTCGTCGTGATCTTGCTGGCTCTTGGCGCCGGCGCTTGGTACTGGCAAAGCCAGAAGGGAACAAACCAAGAGGGTCCGATTGCCTCAGGGGAGTATCAAGCGGTCTTTCTTGATAACGGCCAGGTATATTTTGGTAAGCTTGATGATTCAGACGATGCATTTTTTGTCCTCACCGATGTCTTCTATCTCCAGTCGGGCGTCGCCGTGACAGAAACCGCGAGCCTCGCACTCACCAAACTTGGCGCAGAGGCGCATGGGCCAGAAGACCGGATGGAAATCAATGTCGATCATGTCCTCTTCGTTGAGGATATGAAGAGCGATTCGAAAGTCGTCCAGGCAATCCAGCAATATCGATCACAATAATAGACCTGTTGCTGTATAATATTTTCACTGGATTTTGCGCCAAACGGCCTGGGACGATTTCAGAACTCGTCAACATATCCAGATATGCTTCCTCGTTCTTCAATCGTCTCGGCTCGTTTGTCATCAAAACCAGTCGAAAATTTATACAGCAACAGGTCTAATTTAACTCTGTCTAAGTCGTGTCATTCCTATGCCAAGTCGAGTTGAGGAGGCTAACAAACTGTTTGGGACGGTCACTCATTGGGCCACCTACTTACTCTTTTTTCTCATCCCAATCTTTTTCCTTCCTTGGACGACGAATATCCTTGAAATCAATAAGCAGATGTTGCTTGTGGTCCTGACCGTGGTGGGACTCTTGGCCTGGCTTGGTCAGATGGTCATGAGCAAACAACTTTCCTTTAAGTCAGGATGGTTGAATCTTGTCCCAGGATTATTTTTTGTTGTGCTCTTGATCTCCTCGCTCACGTCGGTCGCCGGTTATCAAACATGGGTGGGGCAGGCCTCGCAGGAATATGTCAGCTTCCTTTCTACAACGATGTTTTTGGTCATTTTCTACATGCTCATGAACGGGGCAAGTGACACGTTGGTCCAGCGCAACATCCTGTTTGCCCTTTTGCTTTCTTCGGCTCTCTCAGGTCTCTTGGGACTTCTTGGCATGTTCAATTTATTTCATCTTCCGTTTGTTTTTTCGCAGTCCAATGGTTTCAACACGGTGGGCACCATGAATGGTCTGGCTTCATTCCTGACCCTGATGATGTTTGTCGGGTTAGCCCTGTGGCTGGTGTCCCAAAACGGTCGTGATCGCATTATTCCACTGGGCAGTGTTGGCACGTTCATGCGCGCGCTCATTGTGATCGTGACCGTCATCAACCTTCTCACGCTCATCGCCATTGACTTCTGGGTATTTTGGATCATCAATATCATTGGTGTGCTTCTGTTGGGCGGCTTTGTCTTTATCCAGTCGCAAGAATTTCCTAACCCTCGTCGATTTGCGCTTCCACTGGTTGTCTTATTTGTGAGCATTTTGCTCCTGTTCCTCCCCACTCCGTTGAAGCTCGGCCTTCCTATTGTTGTTTCTCCAAGTTATGGAACCAGCTGGCAGATCGCCAAGACGACGCTTGGGGTGAGCACCAAGCAATTGCTCGTTGGTTCTGGCCCGGGAACGTATCTGTACGACTTTCTTGCCTATAAGCCAGCAACCGTGAATGCTTCCCAATTTTGGTCCCTCCATTTTGATCGTGCCAAGAGCGATTTTGTGACCCTGCTCACCGATGTGGGCGTGCTGGGCGGGTTGCTCTGGCTGACCCTCATGGTCTGGGTCGCATCCAAAGCCATAGGACGCCTGGTGTTTGAACGCGATCACGAAGAATGGAAAATGACCTACGTCCTGTTTGTGGGATGGGCTGTGCTGTTCCTTACGCATCTTCTGTATTCATCCAATATCACGATCTCCTTTCTTTTGTGGGGCTTTACCGGACTTCTGGCCTCACAAGTCATGCTGAAGTCTTGGGAGTCAGATTTCGGCCGTTCTCCAAAGTTGGGTCTGGCTACTTCGTTTGCCTTTGTGGTGGTAGCAGTGGGCGTCATCGCATCGTTGTTCGTGACCGGATCCCGTTACGCCGCTGAAGTGGCTTTCGCCAAAGCGGTCACTGTCGACCAATCAGAAGACGGCACCATTGATGAGGTGATTGGCGAGTTGAATCGCGCGGTGCAGTTTAACGGTTTGAGTGACCAGTATTATCGTAATTTGAGCTCTGCCTATCTTGTGCAAGCGCGTGAGAAGATTGCGGCCGCTTCAGCAAGTGGGGAGGAACTCACAGGAGAACAAACGCAAGATATTGCCAACTCCGTGACGCTTGCAATCGATGCTGCTGTTCGCGCAACGGAGATTGAACCAAACAACGTGACCAACTGGGTGATGCGCGGGAGCGTGTATCGTGACGTCATGAGTTTTGCGCAAGGGGCAGAAGATCTGGCCGCATCCATGTTCTTAAATACGATCCAGCTGGAGCCAACCAATCCGGTCCACTACACCAACCTTGGCCGTGTCTACTTGGCCGTGTCTGAGCGCGCTCGCACGTTGAAGGAGTCCAAAGACGCAGAAACCGCCAAAAAATCAGCGGACCAGGAAGTCAGTTTGCTTGCCACGGCGGAGCAGGCATTCAACAAAGCAATTTCATTGAAGGGCGATTATCTGCCTGCGCATTACTATTTGGCGGCTGTGTACGAACGTCAGGGCAAGTTGGATCAGGCGGCCGCGCGACTCATGGCTCTGCGCAATAATAATTTGGCAGACGTTGGTATTGCCTTCCAACTCTCCCAGCTCTTGATCCGTCTTCGGCAGTACGATACGGCCACACAAGAGTTGGAGCGCATCGTGGAGTTAAGCCCGGATTATGGGAACGCCCTCTGGTACCTCGCCTCCATGTATGAGATTTCAGATCGACAAGACGAAGCGATTGACCTGATCGAACGGGTCGTGAAAAATAATCCAGACAACGAGGTTGCAAAAGACCGTCTCGCGCGCATGCGCGATGGAGAGATCACGACGGTTCTTCCTGAACCGATTCAGCCAGGCCAGGAGGGCGTGACGCAGGTGGACGAAGGGGAAGTCGTCGAGGAAGAAGCAGCCGATACCTCAGACACAGGAGAACAACCAGCAGAGTAAAAAAATAGGCGGGAGCCACTGCTCCCGCTTTATTTATTGCCTAAGATGTTCTTTGATGGAACCGATGAGCTCCTTTTCTACTTGTACGATCGTTTTGTCCATGAGACACAGCCGTACTTCTTCGCGTGTGCCGGCGGCGTTGTAACCGCGGCAGAGAGCAATCGCATCCAATGGTCTCTCAGCCCGGACGATGGCGCAAATGTTTCGGTTTTTCATTTCATAGAGAAGCACGACGACTTTGGCCTGTGGAGAAGAAGCGATGAGTTCGTCGATGACATCAGGCAGGTCAGGTTCTTCACTTCCTGCGTGCATGAAGTCTTGCTGGCTAAGCAGAGTCCAGACGACCCTCGTTTCCTCGTCCGCCTTCAAGCGAGCAAGGGCACGACCCCAGAGCCTGAGCGTTTCCACACTTCGTGTCCGGTAGAGTTTTTGCACGATCTCATCTCGCTTGGCGCCCCGAGCGATGAGTTTACTCGCGGTTTGGAGCGTCTTTGGCGTCACGTTTTTTGTGCGGAAACTTTTGGTCTTCGCGATCATGCCGGTCAAAAATGCGGTCGCAACTTCTTCATCGATGAGTCCAGGTTCAATCGCCTCGATAAGGTCATGGCAGACTTCCCCACACGCGGACGCTGTCAGGTCTACGACGTTCAGCTGTCCATAGTGTTCATTCTCTGGCGTGTGGTCGATATTGATGACCGGCGTGCGGAAGAAGAAGTCGGGATTCTCGGAGTAGAGATGCGCACAGGACTCGTAGTCAGGGGAACCGATGCAGATGATGAGGTCAAACCGGTAGCCACTGGTTGAAGTGCGCACGTCCTTGGAATCCCAGAATCCTCTCTTGGGCGAGAGGTACACGTAGAGTTTGTCGTTTTTCATCTCGTAGGTGAGTTCATCCACTTTTGTTTTGCTCGCGTCCAGCTCGATCACGAACTGCCGCATGTTTTCCAAGCGCGGTTGGATTTCCTCGTGACCTTTGAGAAACTCTAAATTTTTTGGCGCCTTGCCGTCAGCCGCCACGATGAGAGGCTTCTTCTCAAGTTTTTTCAGAACCTTGGCAAGGCCAAGCGCCGTGGCATACGCGTCTGGCCCGCCAGCGGAGGGAACACAAATAAGCGGACGCGTGCTCCGTTTAATAGCTTCGAGGACTTGTTGTGATTCTTTGAGGGCCATGGGAGGGAGGAGGTCGTAGGTTATAGGTTTTAGGTTGTAGGAATTGGGGCTACTACAACCTACTCCCTA
>JACRJW010000070.1 GCA_016235605.1 Candidatus Uhrbacteria bacterium
CGCCGTGAACGCAAAGGTAAAAAAATCCACACCACCGGGTTTCACGGACCCCGTATCGTTCACCACAAGTTGCGTGGAAGACACCCACGAAGCATGTGCGGTATCGTCCTTGTGGGATGTGGCGATCGTGAAGTCACTCGTGACCACTTCCCGTATCTTCCACGTCACGGTCCCCGTATTCTTCACGCCGACTTTGTACGTAATTTTTTCTCCGGCCTTGGCGCTCACGGATTTTGCCGAACGGAGCAATACCGTCGCGGAGAGTCCGTTTGATTCTGGAGAGGCTTCACCGTCGGCAAGCGAGACTTCCTCAGCTTCACCCAGGCTTAAGCCTGGGTCTGTCGATTCATCGTCCACACCATCATCCACTTTTATCGTCAGCGTAAACTCCCCGCCTGGGATCCAAGCCATGTCCTCGGCGGCCAGCTGGAACGTCTCCTCGTACGTCCCTTCAGACTTGGGAGCCTTCAGTGTCAGATAAATGGAGCCAAGGCCCCCGACGGCCACAGACGACTCTTTGAGCAATGCCGCTTGCGTGTAGTCCACCCAATCACTGCCACGGAAATCACTGACGCGATACTTTGGATCGTAGGTGTAGATGGAGACGTAGGAGGAGCCGGAATTCTTCCATGTTTTTGTCCCAATGTTCTTGAAGGTCATGAGCACCTGCGTTTCCTCTCCAGGCACAACTGTAAACCCGGCCTTGGGCATGGAAACCGGAAGGGCCTCAAAACCGTTTTTTGCCGCCGCTTCTGCACTTCCAGGCAACAAAAAAAATCCTCCCAAGGCGAGGAACAAAGAAATCAAAACCAGCGAAATGTTCGAGGTTCTCACGTCAGACGCCGCAAAATCTTTCGCGAGCCATTGAATCATAGATGCATTCATAGGATACCATTTTTTTCGCCTTTCGTCAAAATACTTGTGCTACACTGGAACCATCTATGGCCTCGGCCAAGTCCCTTGCACACAATTTTTCCATCCAGCTCGCGGGAAAAGTCCTCTCGGTCTTGATTGGACTTCTCGCGGTGGCAATCATCACACGCGCCTTGGGCACCTACGCCTTTGGCGAGTTTACGACCGCGACCACGTACTTGCAGATGTTTGGGAGCGTGGTGGATTTCGGGCTCACGCTCACGCTGATTGTGATGATTTCGGAGACGGGCGCCGACGAAACGCGCATCGTGGGAAATTTTTTGGGACTACGGCTCTTCTCCGGATTCATCCTTTTTTCTTTGGCGCCACTCACGGTCTTGTTTTTTCCGTGGTCGACGACCGTGAAGCAAGCGGTACTCGTTGGCGCGTTTGGCTATTTCCTGATGGGAGGCGCGACCATGCTCTTGGGCGTTTTTCAGCGACACGAAGCCATGTGGCGCGCAGCGCTTGCAGAGCTTCTCAACCGTAGCGTCCTGCTTGCCCTATTGACCTTCATCGCTCTCACCTCTGCCGGCGTCGTCGCGATGATGGGCGTAAGCGTGATGGCAAACTTCGTGTGGCTTCTTTTGATGATCCACTTCGCCTCTCCGTTTGTCCACGTGCGTCCTTTATTCATGTGGAGTGAGTGGAAAGGAATCATCGCCCGCTCCTGGCCTATTGCCGTCTCGATTATTTTTAACCTGCTCTACCTGAAAGGTGACATTTTATTCCTCGCCTACTTCCGTGACCAGACGCAAGTCGGACTCTACGGGATGAGCTATCGCATCATCGACGTGCTCACCGTCTTGCCCGTCATGTTCATGGGACTCGTGCTCCCGAGCCTGGTCGCGGCCTGGAGCGCGGGACACACAGAAGAGTTTCGTCTTCGTGTTGCACGCACATTTGATGTGTTCGCGATGGCCGTGGTGCCTCTGATCGTTGGCGCACAATTGGTTGCAACCGACCTCATTGTCCTGATCGCGGGCAAAGATTTTGCCGATGCCGGGCCCGTACTCGCCGTCCTCATTCTCGCTCTTGTTGGTGTCTACGCCGGTGCGCTGTATGGACATCTTGTGGTCGCGATCAACCGTCAACGTATCATGACGTGGGGCTATATCGGGGTCGCGATCCTGTCGATTCTCGGTTACTTCTGGTTCATTCCTCCCTATGGCATCTGGGGCGCCGTCTGGGTGACTCTGTTCTCAGAGGCTGCCATCGCGCTCATCACGTTCTTGGTCGTCTCCCGCGCCACAGGATCGCGCCCGAACCTCACGGTGACGTTCAAAGCTCTGGCTGCAGGCGCCGTCATGTACGCAACTCTCAAGATCCTGCCTGAGAGCCATGTCGTCATCGACGTCCTTGTCGGGGCAACCGTATATGGCGCCATGCTGCTTGCGCTCAAAGCCGTAAGCGTTCAGGAACTCAAATCACTCCTCCCAACGCGATAGTATGCTCCCGATTTACCTCATCGTAACCGCCGCGTTTGCATTGATCGCCTGGCGCGATCTGCGCTTCAGTCTGTTGTTATTGATTGCGCTGTTGCCAAGTTATCTCCTGCGCACCGAAATCTTCGGTGTCCCGACGACCTTGCTTGAAATGATGCTCATCGTGTTTGTGATCGTCTGGTTTGTAAAAAATGGAGTCTCCCCCATTTTCAAGGGAGGATCAAGGGGGGTTACCGTGGCCATGACTCTGCTTCTTCTTGCTTCCCTCATCTCCCTCATCATTGCTCCTGACCATCTCTCGGCGCTGGGCGTCTGGAAAGCGTACTTCCTGGAACCAATCCTCCTGTTCTTCATCATCCGATCTGAAAAACTTGATGCCACACGGATCTTCAAAGCCCTCGGACTCACGGCTCTCGTTCTCTCGATCGTCGCGATCGCGCAGTGGGTGACCACAAAGGGCATCCCGATCCCCTGGGACTTTGAGCGGCGCGTGACGAGCGTATTTGATTATCCAAATGCACTCGGATTGTTCCTGGGGCCGATCGTGATCCTTGGATTCATGTCGTGGCGGACAACCAGCAGATGGTTCTGGATTTTGACGATCGTCCTCTCCACAACTGCGATCGTCCTCGCCCAATCTGAAGCCGCCATCGTGGCTGTTTTGGCTACGCTCCTTATCATCGGCCTCACAAACCCAAAAACGAAAAATGGTACGGCCGTCGCATTTTTCGTTTGTGCCGCCTTGATCGCCCTTTCCCCTTGGCGCGGGTTTATGATCGAAAAACTCACTTTACAAGACTACTCCGGCCAAGTGCGCCTCACCCAATGGAGTGAGACTTTCGAGATGCTGAAAGACCACTGGTTCCTCGGCGCTGGACTCTCTGGCTATCCAACCGTTTTTGAGCGCTACCACAAAGCCATCCACATCGAAATTTTCCAGTACCCGCACAACATTCTCTTGAACATCTGGGTGGAGCTGGGAGTCTTGGGTGTGATCGCGTTTGGACTGCTAGCCTTTCAAGTTCTGCGTACTGTCCCTCCCACCTCTTCTCCCTTTTCCGCCCTCGGCCGTGCCCGTCCTACGGGCGAGGCCTCCCCACCTCTTATCGCCTTCTTCGCCCTGCTTGAAACAACCATCCACGGTCTGGTCGACGTGCCGTACTTCAAAAACGACCTCGCGATCCTCACATGGATCTTGCTTGCGATCGTATGCACCTATGCTCCTCACACGCCTCCTGCGCAAAACAAAAAAGAATGAACCTCGCTCTGAGAGAACACGTTGGGTGATGTTTATTATGATTGCCATTTTGGCCAGTACGGTTATTTTAAAATTGATCGACGCAACTGTCACTCCTGAGAGATCGCTCCTCACACTCTCTCCAGGGCTTACCCATCTTTCAACACTGGAACAACTTGCCGCTTCCTCAAGTCTCACGATTACGCCACCCGCCCAAACATTCGACGCTGTCCTCTACACGGTGGGCATCTATAACGAAACCAACATGATCTTCCCAACCGGGACTATCTCACTCGTCTATGTAAAAGATGCCTGGCGCGCGTTTGAGATTGACTATCTTCCCAATAGGACGCTTCAAGATGAACGCGCGATCCTCTCTTTCTACCCACAAGAAAACGTGAGCCTGAGTGAAACGACTTCTGCGACGGTCGTCACGCGCGATGACTCTCCACGTTGCATCGACTACGACGACGGCCTGCCAAACAAATGCGAGATCACCCATCAACTTGTGTTCGAAAAGAATGGTCTGCTCATCTCGCTTTCAAGCGACGGCGACCACGCAACCGTCGGCGAGCTGATTGCAATCGCAAAATCGATCCTGAACCAAAAAACAACCGAATGATCGGTTGAGTTTTGATGGCGGAGAGGGAGGGATTCGGCCGCGGCTCTCGTCGGCTTCCGCCTCCTCGGCTTGGCCACCGCCTCGCGGTCCCACCTCCCGGCAGAGTCGGTGGGACATCGCTCCGGCGTTCGAATCCCCCCTCAACTTTCATCATCATGAAAACAAACCCACGCAGGTGGATTTGTTTTCATGGCGGTGTATTCTAAAAATAGCTCGAACGGAATTTTGTCCTCGCCACGCGGAGCGTGGCTCGGATTTGGCGGGCGGGCAAATTGAAATGCGAAGCCGAGAACATTAACAATTTCAAGTTTTTCTTTGGCGGCAAATTCTTGTTCTTTCAAATTCAAATAAAAAGAGTGTTGAAAAAGTTTTCCAACACCCCATGTGGTCGATCAACTCCAAGACCTCTTCTCGTTTTCCTGCTCTTTCTCGTGAAGAGCGTGAAAAAGAGAAATTTCGAGCAGGTTCGCGAGATCAAGCAGGTAGATAAACACATCCGC
>JACRJW010000072.1 GCA_016235605.1 Candidatus Uhrbacteria bacterium
GAACGATTCTGTCGCTATTACAGAATCCGTCTTATTTGGAACGAACCCTATCATCCTGAGCAGAACGGTAAGGTGGAGCGATACCACAAAACGTATAAACGCGAGGCTGTCTGGAGAACGATGTCTTTTCAGGATTCCCTCCAAACCCTCCGTTACAAGACAGAGCTTTGGATGAAACACTACAACTACCAGAGACCACACGGAGGTCTTGCTATGAACGGCATGACGCCAGCTCAGAAACTCACCTCCGTCTACCTTTCCAAGGTCCTCACTTATTCACAGCCGGTAACTGGATCTCTGCAACAGTACACATTTTGACTGGCACGCCAAGCTGTGAGATCGTAGGCTCATATGCGTATGCACTATCCGCCGGAACTCCTTACAGGCCTTCTGGCTTGGGGACTGGATAAAAAAGAAGCCAAGGTGTACTTAGCGGCGCTCGAGTTAGGGCCAACGTCCGTGCTTGAGCTTGCCAGGCGCACCCAACTTCCACGTACGACGCTCTATCCGATCCTCGAGCGCCTAAAAACCCAAGGCGTGTTTCGCATGGGCAAGAAAAAAACGACGACCGTGTTTGTGGCAGAACCTCCTGCTCGGTTGGCCGAGATCATGCATGAACGTGAAGGCCAAGTGGAGCGAAGTATTCATGGGCTTGAACTGCTCCAAGAGACTGCACAGGGCGGACCGGGCGTCGTGTTTTACGAAGGGACGGAAGGATTCAAGCGGATGTGGAAACTCGTTTTACACTCTGGCGTGAAAGAATATCGACTGCTCACTTCAGGCGTTGGTCTTCGCGATTACGTGAAGGAGCCCTATATCATCAACCGTATTATTGAGGAGCGGAAAAAACTTGGCATCAAAAGTTACCAACTCATCCGCGACGGCCGTGTGGCGCGTCAGATTGTTGCCAAAGACCACGAGGAGCTGAGGGAGTCGCGCCTATTACCTTCGACCGCAGAACTTCCAGCGACGGTTCTCATCTTTGCCAACCAAGTCGCGTTTATCACCACAAGGCGTGAGAATACGATGATCATCCTGGCAAGCGGCGACGTCGCCATGACCTACAAAACCCTGTTTGATTTGGTGTGGGAGAAGGCACAACGGATATAAATGTTGTACACTTTCAGCACATGTCGACCAAGCCCACTTTTCTTCTTCTTGACGGCAATGCGCTTCTTCATCGCGCGTGGCATGCGATTCCCCCTTTGACCACAAAGGACGGACTTGTGGTCAATGCGGCGTATGGATTTGCCATGGTCGTGGAGAAGATGCTTGCCGTGTACAAGCCGGACTTCATGGCCGTTGCGTGGGATTTGCCCGGCGAGACGTTCCGACACAAGCTTTACAAAGAATACAAAGCTCAGCGAGAAAAAAAAGAGCAAGAACTCTACGACCAAATTCCTATCATCCAGAATATTTTGTCGGCGTTTCACATCCCGTCGGTCTCTGTAGAAAATTATGAGGCAGACGACGTGATCGGCACACTCGCGCGAGAGGCTCGTGAGAAACATGTGCAAACGATGATCGTCACGGGAGATCTCGACAGTCTTCAGTTGGTTGACAACGACACGCAGGTGTTGTTTTTCCAAAAAGGCATCAGTGAGACAAAACTCTACGATGAAGCAGCGGTAGTAGAACGCTACGGACTCACACCGTCACAGCTGATTGACTACAAAGCCCTGCGAGGCGATCCGAGCGATAATCTTCCTGGGATTGCCGGCATTGGAGAGAAAACGGCGACGGATTTGCTCCAGCGCTACCAGAGCATTGAAGGCATTTTTGGAGCGCTCGCAGACGTTGAAGAAAAAGTCGCGAAGAAATTACGTGGACAGGAGCGTCAAGTCGAAACATCCAAAGTCTTGGTGTCGATTGTGACAGACGTAAAAACCGGTTTTGATTTTGACGCGTCGAAGAGACGTGACCCAGATCTCAAAAAACTTCTGTCGCTCTATCGCGATTTGGAATTTCGCACGCTCTTAAAAAAGTATACAGAAGGGTCCCTTGGCGTCGCGCCCGTCGTTCGCACGGCTGGGAATGATAAAAAACATGGAACGATCCGTGTGGTCAGGAGTCTCTACAATCACGAAAAGACGTTTGGTCCAGGTTCAACCGTTGGCGTACTCGTGGCCGAGCAAGCGCCAGATTTATTTGGCGCCACGGTTGCGGCAGCGGCTCTGTCTGACGGGATGCAGACCATCGTCGTCATGAACCCGAGCAAGGAAGCGCTTGCGTACATCCAAAACAGACTCACGAAAGCTTCACTCATTGTCACCCACGATTTGAAGCACCTCATGCATCAGCTAGGCGAGCCGATCACGACGCCTGCCTTTGACACGATGATCGCCTCGTATTTGCTCCATTCTGGTTCGCGCGTCCACGATCTCACCTCTGCCGCATACAAAACGCTCGGTCGGACATTCTCTGAAGTGCCGACGGCCTTTGCAAAAGAAAAAGACTACGAGACGCTTGGATCCATCGTGGTCGCTCTCCCCTTGCTTGCCACCAAAATGCGCCATGCAATGGAGAAGGTGCGTCTTACACGGGTCTTTGACGACATTGAGATGCCGCTCATCCCCGTGCTTTACAAAATGGAGCGCGCAGGTATTGAACTCAACAGCGAAAGTCTTGCGACGTTTTCCGTTTCGCTCAAAAAGCGCATCGATGAACTGACGGGCGTCATTCATAAAGCGGCTGGCACAGACTTCAACATCAACTCCCCTTCTCAACTTGCCGAGGTGTTGTTTGAGACAATGAAGCTTCCAACCAAGGGAATCAAAAAAACGAAATCTGGATTTTCTACGGCCGCTCCAGAGTTAGAAAAGCTTTGGGACATGCACAAGATCATCCCGCTCCTTTCAGAATACCGCGAGCTGACGAAACTTCAGTCAACGTATGTCGAGGCGCTTCCCAAACTTGTCGCAAAAGATGGTCGTGTGCACACCAGTTACAACCAAACCGTTGCAGCCACTGGGAGGCTTTCTTCCTCAGACCCAAATTTGCAGAATATCCCGATCAAGACCGAGCTGGGACGATCTATTCGAAAAGCCTTTGTGGCGCCAACAGGGTCTCGTTTGATCGCGGCGGATTATTCTCAGATTGAATTGCGCCTTGTCGCGGTGATCGCAAAAGACAAACCGTTCATCCAGGCGTTCCAAGAAGGCGCTGACATCCATTCGCGCACCGCAGCCGAGGTGTTTGAGGTCGCGCAAGAGAAGGTGACAAAAGAACAACGTCGCGCAGCCAAGGCGATCAATTTTGGCATTATCTACGGCATGGGACCACGGTCGTTGTCACGATCAACAGGCCTCACGATGACTCAAGCCAAAGATTTCATTGATCGGTACTTTCAAATTCACCATGCCGTGCGCGACTATCTGGACAACACGAAAATTTTGGCGCACACGCAAGGGTACGTGGAAACTCTATTTGGGCGCCGGCGTTATTTTCCTGAGATCCAGTCCGGCGTGCCCATGTTGGTCGCAGCTGCTGAACGTATGGCGATCAACATGCCGGTGCAAGGCACAGCCGCGGACATCATGAAGATGGCGATGTTGCGCGTGGACGGATGGCTTTTTAAGAGCAGGTGGCCAGCGAAGATGCTTCTTCAGGTTCACGATGAACTTGTGTTGGAGGTTGAGAAAGACGCCATCGAGGCTGTGTCGCGAGGCGTGAGAGAAATGATGGAAGGCGTGGCGAGTTTTGAGGTGCCGCTTGTGGTAGATATCGAGGTGGGAAAAAATTGGGGGGAGATGGAGGCTTTGTGATATGCTCGTGGCACTATGTTGATTTTTGTGTATGGAGATGACAGCTTCCGGGTATCTGAGAAGGTCAAACAAATGAAAGAGGCGTTCAGGGTGAAGTTTGATCCAACAGGATTGAATACGGCTGAGTTTCCCTCTCGCGATACAACGAAGCTTGATGTCGGTGAAGTCATGGGAGCCGTGCGTTCGCTACCGTTTTTGGGTCAAAAAAGAATGGTGGTCGTTCACGGTCTCATCGAGGGAACCAAAAAACCCGACATGGATGCGTGGGAGAAAGGATTTCTTGGAGCGCCTGATTCGACGATCGTCATTTTTTGGGAGACGGTCTCGCCGAAGGAACTAGAAAAGAAGCCGCTGTTTGTCGCGCTCAAGGGCGCGGCCGAGGTTCACGTCTATCCGTTTCCTGAGTTGGAAGGAGTGGCACTGAGTCGATGGGTAGCTGATCGAATCAAGGCGCGGGGTGGAAGCATGCAGACCCAAGCGCTCCAGTCGCTTGTTGAACGTGTTGGAGGAGATTTATGGGCCATGGATCACGAGATTTCAAAACTCGTGGCGTTTGCCTCTGGTGCGGAGATCACACAGAAAATAGTCGACGAGCTCGTGGGGCGCAGTTATGAAGAAAAAATTTTCGAACTCATGGACGCGATTTCACAAAAGCGGACCGCGCAGGCCATCCGCATGCTGCAAGAAGAACGTCTCGCTGGATCCGATGACCATTATTTACTCACCATGCTTGGACGCCAAGTGAGGATCTTGCTTGGAGCACGCGCCTTGCTTGATGAAAATCCTCGCGCCACAAAACAAGATCTCGCCGACGTTCTCTCGATCCATCCGTTCGTCGCCCAAAAGGCGCTCGCTCAGGTAAAAGGATTCTCTTTATCGCATCTGAAAGCCGTCCATGATCTCCTCTTCGATTTTGATCGACGCCTAAAGTCAGGACACGTGAGCGCCGACATAGCCGTAGACCTTACAGCAGTGAAAATGATGACATGACAAAACAGACTCGCGCGGAGTCTGTTTTGCCTTACGCCTTTGCAAGCGCGTTTATTTTTTTCATGAGTCGGGACTTGTAGCGGGCAACGGCGTTTTTTTTGAGGACGTTTCGTTGCACGGCCTTGTCGAGTTTTTTGCCGATCATGCGCACGACTTCGGCCGCCTCCTTAACACGTTTCGTGTCGATCAACTTTCTGGCCTTCACGCGCAGAGAGTGAATTTCGGCCTTGACGACCTTGTTTCGTTCGGCACGCTTTTTATTCTGGCGCAGGGCTTTTTCTGCATTTCGTAGGTTTGGCATAGATGGTCGCTAGTATAGCCGAGAAAAAAAACATGTCAACTATTCGTCGCTCCCTGGCAAAATTCCAATCTCCACAAGATCAAGTTGCTTCCCAGCCGTGCCGGCGGTAATACGGAAGATATCCTTGTCGACTTTTTTCAGTTCTTGAGTAGAGCTCGCAAAGATTCGGACGGTTGTTTCAAGTTGCTTCCCCAGACGGTTGTGATGATCCTCGTAGGCTTTCATGTGTCGCATGAGTTGTTCGGCTTGCTTCTGAATATCTTTGACGGAGTCTTCGATCTGGAGCGCCTTGAGTCCCAGCATGACCGTTTGGAGATAGGCAAAAAACGACGTTGGCGAGACGATCATGACGCCACGCTCAAAAGCATATTCGATAAGATTACGACTGTTCACCTTCACAGCGCCGACACTGTCGCTGATGAGGTTGTGATAGACACCCTCGGCGGGAACGAACATGAATGCAAAGTTCGTTGTCCCCTTCTCAGGCTGGATATATTTTGAGGTCTCGTCGATGCGGAGTTTTACGTCTGCCTTAAATTCACGTTCAAGAGATTCACGACGCTCAGCTTCAACCTCCTGCGAAATACGGTTATAGTTTTCCAGAGAAAATTTTGCGTCGATCGGAATGAGCATGTCCTTGACGA
>JACRJW010000006.1 GCA_016235605.1 Candidatus Uhrbacteria bacterium
TCTTCAATCCCGAGTGCTCCAAAGCTGGCCGGACCGGACGAAAGCGTGAATGCGCCGGCGATTGCACTGAGCGGCAGATGGGCAATGTGTGAAAATCCTTCGGCCTGCAGACTGAGGGCCGCTCTCTCCGCCGCGGGCAGAAACTGCACCATCATGTTTCCGCGCGCGATAGCCTGCTGCTGCATGTTCAGACTGCCCGCACCCGCCGGGGAACCTCTCACCGCATCCACCGCGCCGCGGAGCATGTTCAGTCCCGTATCCCCCGGCGTCATGTCGCGGCCAAGAAACATCCGGGCGAAGTACACGCCGACTCCCACCTGCACGATCTCTGGGTGATTCTTCGCAAAGAGAATACCGGTGACGATACCGATCAGTTTCTGCCACCCGTTCATATTCTGCCAGATATCTGCGGTCGTCATCGATTCGCGCGTCTGTTCATTCTGGGACGCGCGTGTCCGCTTGTTCCAGTTCTGCCCCACTTCCGCGCCAAGGTTCTCGCGCAGACGCAGTTGTGCCTGAGCGTCTTTGGTCAGATTCTGATGGACCGCATCGCTGACGCCCGCATTGCCGAGCATCAGAAGTCCCCGCAGTCGCGACGGTTCCAGTTGTGCGCCGAGCGCCGCGCCGGAGCCGAGTGTTTCGGGTCTAATATTTGAGGGAAGCAGACGCAGTGCCTGCTGATAATCACCGACCAGTGCACTGCTGACGTTGCGCTCGCCCCCTGTAACCGGATACAGCTGATTGAAACTATCGATCACAACATCACGGGAGGCTCCCGCCGGCGGCACACCGGCCCCCAGCATTCCGTCGAGTGATTGTGTGACAGCGAGGTAACTCGCGTTATTGGTATTGATATGGTTAAAGCGGTCGGTCGGATTCGTGATCGTCGCCTGACGTCCGAACATCAGTCGTCGCGCGTCGTTCGCTTCCTGCACTTCCCGCGGAATATTCATGTCCAGATAATCGAGCAGGACACGCTGGCGGTCTGCAACCGGCTGACTACGCAGTAAACCGAGCGGCTCACCTGTAGCGAGAAGACCAACGTTCGCCTTTTCGACGGCCGGAGGAAGGGGTGACGAAAAAAGATCATTTGTCCGTCCGTCACGCAGAGCCGTAAGCCACTTGCTCTGGTCTGTGAGGCTGCGGATCACGTTTTCGTTCGTGATGTTATTGCTGATGATGTAATTCTCCACCATCTGCGCGGCTGAGCGCGGCGCGCTGCGGAGGAAATTCACGGTATTGCGCAGCGCATCCTGCCTCGCCGGCGTGACGTTCGTTCCCCACGACGCCATCAGTCCGCGGTAGATTCCGCTCGAGACCTCTCCGGTGTAGCCGATGTAGCGCCGGACGAACTCACTCGCGTTGAGCACGATATTCTCGGCTCCGGTTGATAAATTCGGTCCGGTTGGATCCGTGAAGCACAGACGTGCCTCACCCGAGAGACGGAATTCAGGCCGGTGGCGGTGGGAGGGATACATCATGCGTGTGAACCTTCATGAGCGGCGCCGTGATTGGCGGCTGCCTGCTTACGCAGATAATTTGCTCCGATGATAATGCCTGCAGGAACGGCGAGCCACGGAGTCACTATACCCGCAGCCGCCCATGTCAGTAGCCCCGCGCCGGCCGCCGCTCCCAACTTATTTTCACTCACGGCCTTCGCCTGGCTGGCAACAACGTTCGCCCCTCCGGATACAATGCCGCTCCCGATGGCGTAGCCGGTCTTCGCGATCCCGTTCCAGAGAATGGTTTTCGCGACCAGGTTATACAGGAGACCTCTGCCATACGTGATAGGTCTGTTCCATTTGAATTCACCCACAGGATTCATGTTTTCCCAGAGCGCCTTCTCCCATTCCATTTTCTTCTTCACCGGTTCAAACGCCTTCTCGGCCATCTTCGTGATGGTTCCTTTATTCGCCTCGAAGTACGGTTTCTGCCCCTGGATCAGGCTCGCGCGCGCGGCGGCGATGCGTTCCGATGCATTCATATTATCCGTGATACCCAGTCTCTGCTTCTCGGCAGTCGTGAGGGAATCCGTCTCCTGGGATTTCTCGAGGATCGCCCTACGGATGCTCCTCAGGAAATTATCGACTTCGGCGCAGGGCGGAATGCGCAGTTCATCGGGAACATTCTCTCCTTCGCCCAGCAAATATTTGGTCTTGTAGTAGGCGTCGGTGAGCTGCTCAATACTGAATTGTCCGGCGGCGTTTGTCCCGGCTTCCAGCGTCATGCCGATGTAGCCGCTCCGGAAGAGTCCCCTCTTGTAATCAGCCCATGCGTCGTATGAATGATTCAGAGCATGGTAGGCTCCATAGGCAAGAGCACCCGATACGACGAGTCCCGCACCGAAAGGGCTAGCTAGCAGTGCGGTGGCACCGGCACCGTACAGCAAGCTGCTGCCGACAACGCCTGCGGTCGCGGTCGCGCCTCCGATGAGTGCCCCTTTCACTGCATTCGACGGACGGCCGTACGTCTTATCCTTATTATAGGTTTTCGTTCCCTGCGCATCCGTCTGCAGTTCATATTCGGGAATCTTGTCACGTTCATCGTACGTTGCGAGGTCCCGCTCGGTCTTGGGCGTATGCGCCCCGCGGCGTTTCATGTAGCGGATGATGTCGTCGATTTCCTGCGGACTGTGTCTGCCTTCCATTTCCATTCCCCGTCGCACAACGTTCCAGCAATCGTCGGATGTGACGACAGTCGACTGTGCGGTCGTCGCCCTCAGAAAACGTTCGTCCGCTTCCTTTTTACGTCCGTCCAGATTCGCCATCGATACCGAACCGACGATCAGAAGAGCGCTGCGGAACTGGCTGCAGACCGTGGGATAGTTCATTGTCCGCGTGATAGCATTTCTCTGGACGCCAAACGGCGGCGGCGGTGTGGGACTCTGGATCAACGCGAGAAGCGCAGGATAGGCTCCCAGTTGTACCGGCAGAATCGGCGTCGCATGCGTCTCAAATGCTGTGATCATCCGCTGCAGAGAGCGTTCGATTTCCTCAACGCGTCTGCGTGCAGTTTCAAAATTTGCCCTCGCGGTGAGCGCAGCGGTGCGAACATTATCAAATTCATTGCTGTTATCGCGCCACGCACCACCACCCCCTGCATGATTTTCCCTTACAATACTCCAGCGCCGGATCCCTACTGCCTGAGCAATCGCAACCTGTGCAGGTGTGAGAGTTGCATCAATGGCAACAGTTGTTCCGTCAGGTTGTGTTTTCCCTACATCTGCATTGTCAATAATCGTATCCATAATGCCAACCCCATCAACCGCTTCTGCATGAGTAAATTCCGGAGCGGCGCCAGATTCGATGCCCCTCACACTGGTATCAAGCGCCAGAAGATTATCAATCGTCTGCACCGCCTGCTGCGCACTCGCCAATTCCGCAGCACCGCTCCCGAGCGCAGCCTCCGCCCCCGGATGATTCCGGATCGTCTCCAGCGCCAGCATCATCGAACGGTTGTCTGCGGAGCTGTTGAGAATCCGCTGAACGGGTGCGCGATTATTCAGGGCCTCCGTTAGACTAACCAAGTTTGGAGCAATCGACATGCCAGGAGTGGCGAACACGTCCTCTACAATAAGCCTGACAGAACCAGGTCCAGGATTAGCCATTGGCGGATTCGGTGGCGCCGCATCTCTAAAACGGAAGCAATCTTGAAAGTCTGTTACATTTGGTGATAACAGATAGGTAATGAATGCTTCCCGATCCATAGAAGCAATCTGCGGTCGACGCTGAATCATCCGTCTCATGTCGATACTCACCTCCACGCCTGCCCACGCCGTCAGAGGGAAATTATGTATATCTTGAGGTCTGAACATTTCCACCACCTGGTCTCTTGAGTTCAGTACGCCGTCGACAAAGTCATCGGTGAGGATTGTTGCGGGTGCGGGTGCGGGTGGGACAGGAGTAATTGTTACCCCCATTGTGGCAGCAGGTTGCGTCAGTAACTGTCGACGAATAGTGGCAACGTCGCCTCTCCTCCATACATCCAGTGAGAGATTGACTGAAATGCCGTACATGTTTGTTCCACCGGGAGGAATAGCGACTGGCGTGACAGACGTCCAGGTATCGGGATTATTAATATCCGTAACACGAATCGCATGCGGCACCGTCGCCTGTATCACGCTGCGGATATCCGACGCCTCCATGTATTTAAAAATCGTTCTCAGCCACACGTCCGCCTGTTGTCTTCCCGGTGTGGTCGTCGCAGGCGCGAGTGTCTGACGCTGACTTTCTGCTGCACTGTTTGCAAGCTCACGATCATACTGCTGATTCACACCGGTCGTAATAGCCGCAATATCAGGACCGCTCATACGTCCGCGGGCCTGTCCGATATAGGTGGCGATCCTCTCTGCAACCTGCACTCGCGGGATCGTCGTCAGCTCATCCATCTCAAACCCCGTCATCCGCACACCCATCAGCCGCCAGAGTTGCTCGGTACTCCGCGCACGAACCTCGGGGTCGTCCTGCGACAGGCTCTGATCCACATCAACATCCGGACCGGTGGGGTTTGTTGGGTTTGTTGGCGGCATAAAATCTTCTTATTATAGCAAAAATACCTTCTTCATGGAAGACCTCACCGAAGGATGGTTTAGGCGGCGTGTTTGTGCATTTTATCCTCTTTTGCCTTTTCGCCTTCCTTTTCGTCTTTCTCGCTGTCTTCTGCTGCTTTTTTGTCCCCGCCCGCCTTATTATCTTTCGTTTTCTCGTCCTTTTTTGCAGCCGCATCCGCCTTGCCATCTTTCGCTCCTGCATGTGTGCCATCACTATGCGCCGGTGCATTCGCTGACGGGGCGTTCACGGATGTTCCCATGACTTCATTATATTTCTCGGGAAGGGCCAGACGCTTGATCATGCCGCCGTATACGCCGCCCATCATCGCCAGTTTCCGTGCGAGTGAGGGGTCATCCACAGCTGCTTCCTTGCGTTTCGGGAACGGAAGAATGACAGGCCCGCGCACCGAGGCCGTCGCAACGACGGGGTCAGGAATAGAGTCGAGATCATCAAAATCGTCGAGGATTTGTTCCAGATCGTCGGGAGGAAATGCATCGATGATCTCCTCGACGTCATCATCCGGATCAGCCGCAATAATTTCTTCAACATCATCGGCAGGATCAGTGGCAATGATCTCTTCAACATCATCGGCAGGATCCGAGGCAACGATCTCTTCAACATCATCGGCAGGATCAGTGGCAACGATCTCTTCAACATCATCGGTAGGATCAGTGGCAATGATCTCTTCAACATCGTCATCGGCATTGCTACCCGTGGCCGTAATTTCTTCCACGTCATCAGTTTCGGGATCAATGGCGATGATTTCCTCAACATCGTCAGCGGCAGCTCCCGGACCGGAACCCTTCTTCCGTCGTGAACGGATACGGGCAAGAGCCTTCCGCAACTTTCGTGAGAGTGCGGCGCGCTTCTGCACCGTTTCATCACCCTCTGCGGTCTCCAGGAGCAGGGCCCATGTTGCAAGGTAGGCAGACTGCAAAATTTTTGCCTGTGCTGCCTGTCTATTGTCTATCGTGGCAATAGGAGCGCTCGTTCCTCGTACACTGGCTATGCGATTTTGGATATCTGCTACCAGTCTCGTCAGCCGATCGATATCTTCATGCACCGTCAGCCCTTTGTTCTTCGCTCTGCGCGCGACGGCCAATTTCTTCTGCAGCACTGTCGTGATCGTTGTTTCGTATGCGTCGATGGCAACCGCCAACGATGATTGCCGTTCAGGCTCCGCCAGAGTTTCCCAATCGTCCGGCAACGTCAGCGTCTTTGACCATCGGTCAAGCTGTTCCTGCTCCAGAATCGCAAGCATACCTTTGTAGAGCGCAGGAATACGCTCTGCATCATCCAGCTTCATGAGTTCCCCCGCTGTATACGAACCGTCCTGCACGAGCGGCGACGAAGTCGCTGCAATTTTCAGGAGTTCGCGGGAATCCATACCGGCCCCCAGACGCGCATTGACGGCCAATGCATTCAGCCAACGCCGGACGACGCTCCTGCCTTTCTTTCCATTGCGGTCTTTGTAGCGAAGATATGTTTTATAAGCCGCACGGACGTCTCCGTCGAGTACAGGCAGGTCGTCAATGTTCTTTGCTCCACCCGTATCGAAGATCAGGAGCCCGACCGCATGGCTCACATTTTTACTGATGTCCGGAACCGGCGAGCGCACACCGAAGGTGTGCGCTCTGTCGACGTCGGTGCCCAATGTATCGATGAACTTAGAGAGTCGCATCCTTACGGCTGGATTCAGTGACATTAAATGTCAGCTGCATCGGATTTGTCCAGCGGCACGGATTCGTGCGTATATCCTTAATGTCCGGAGCGCCGGCAGGGGGCTTGCCCTGGTACTCCAGCTGGCCGCTGACTTTTCTGAAGAAGAGGGGGTCAGAAAATGCGTTCTGGCTCTCCAGAAGAACAGGCATCATCACGACTCCGCGATCGGGCAATGCATTGAATGCGGCGACAATCTCGTTCTCTTCGTAGGCATGGGCGAATACCACCGACGCCGTCGGCGTCGTCAGAAGCTTCTCATCGTTCAGATGGCTCAGGTGCACCTTCTGATTCTTCGCGATATACCGCTTGTCAACGTTTGCGAGAATCACGGTCACTTCTCCTTTGCCGTCAATGTAGAGGTAATAGTCGCTTCCTTCGTCGAGGTTGAGGTCAATGAATGCATTTCTGCATCCGGGGTCTTCTTTCAATTCCTTCATCCACCCGGACTTTGGGTTGTTCAACGTAATATCCGATGCGGTCGATGCTCTTGCGCATAGCTCGGCCAGACCGGCGAACTTATGATCACGCAGCGCCTTCACAGCTTTGTACAGGTTTGCCGCCTGCGTGAACATCTTAATCGCACGGTTCTCGTCGTCATCAGGCAGCTTTTTCATCGCGAGTTTGAGGCGGTCAAGCGCCTGGGCATCCCCGTCGATGAGGGCGCCATGCAGGTCCTTTTCATCAACCGGACAGCCGATCGATACGAGCGCATCTGACATTTTTGTCACAATCTGCTTCTGCTTCTCCTGCGCGGCCTTTGAACTAAAATTCTTGCTCCCCTCGAGCATCTCCACGATGGCTTTCTGAAATTCGATCATGGATTTCCCGAACTCGCGGAATGCCTTGTTCTCCTCGTAGCGCGTTTCCAGCCTGACGGTGTTAAACGCTGCAAGTTCGTTTTCCATCTCAGCGTTGTTTTCATTTTCGATCTCATCTCTGGCGAAATCCCAGAATACGTTTTCCAGTGTCTGAAGATCGCGGTTACGCTTATTCTCATCCGCAACGAAAGCATGTGCTTTCGTATTTGCGCGGCCGGCAGCGTTAGACACTGGCAGAGTATCCGAGAACGACCGTTCGAGCTTCCCGCGCAAATTCAGAATCTTTGCAAGAATCTGGGCAATAACTACAGGACTTTCACCTGGTTTTTCCATGTCCTTCACCAGATTCTCGATCTCCCTTCGCAGCACCTGCGGGTCCTCATCGGGCCCTGTGCTGTTCGTATTCATTCCGATGTTCGTAGCTGCCATAATGAGTGGGGAAGAATTCAATGAATATGATAACAAATATTATCAATAAAGTCAATCATTGAAAAAAAGCTGCAAAAAGGCAAAATAACGAAATATTCCGAATTCGGGGCAATCTCTGAAAAGACAGATTCGGAAGACGACAATTCTCATTCCACCTGCCACATTTCCTCTCTCAGGACAAA
>JACRJW010000073.1 GCA_016235605.1 Candidatus Uhrbacteria bacterium
CCAGATGACGTGGTATTCCGTTCTATAGGCCGTGTGACCTGAGAACCGTATTTCCATACGTTCACCAGCATACCAAAGTACCTCCGCCGAGTGGTGTCATTCACCCACGCCTAAAGGCGTGGTGCTCTGACGAGTTGATAGGCCGTGTGACCTGAGAACCGTATTTCCATACGTTCACCAGCATACCAAAGTACCTCCGCCGAGTGGTGTCATTCACCCACGCCTAAAGGCGTGGTGCTCTGACGAGTTGATAGAAATACGTCGTCTGTGTGAAAACAAGACTCCCGCAAATCGTGACTTTTGATTCGACCTGACGATTGTCACCAAGTAACGATTGTTGACACCAAGTGACCTATTTGTGTTCAAGACTCGCGACCGGAAGATACAACCCCAACGGCTCGCGAACCCACCACGCGCCGGTTTCTTCACGCTCATCTGAGGTCGTGAACCGATAACCGTAAAGCGCACCGCGGACATACTTGGGAGGATCGCCTTCAAACGGATCGCTCAGAAGTAAGTCGAGAACCTCGGGCGTGCTGCGCAGCAATGCCTCGGCAAGATTCGTGAACCATGGGTTCTCTTGATATGGAGTAAGCGCGGCAAACCACATCTGCCAGTCCAGGCGCGGCTGATGCGGCGCGACAAACGGCGGCGCGCGGTTCACGTCGCCGGGTTTGTATTTGAATTCGTAGTCGAGCCATCTTTCACCATCATTACTCCCTTGCAAGATGATCTCGTGGCGTGAGGTCGTCATCACCGCGAACAGACCGTAGGAGTTTACGATGCGCAGTGGTGTCGGAAGATTAAACAGGAGCAGAAAGACAATCACCCCCGTGAGAACCTGAGCTGCGCGACGTTGCGTGTGGCTGGCGATCGGTACGGCGCGCTTGGGAAGGCGACGAAAGAATTGATCGTCAAACATGAGCACCACGCAGGCGATCGTCAGCAGATTAAAAAACGTGTAGTTGCCTGTGATACCGATCATGAGCTCAAGGACAATGAATCCAAACGCGGCGAGGAATCTGAGTCGTCGAGGCGCAAAAATAAAAAACGGTAGGACGAGCTGGACGAAAAACATGAACAGCATACTCACGTGATCCACCCACGTTGGGAGTTGGTTCACAAACCATGAAATCGTATTCGGCAACGGTTGAGTCCAGTAATGGTAGTCGAGCGCGGAGAGATTCGCCCATGTTGGATCGCCGCTTGCGAGCTTTACAAAGCCGGAGAAGAACATCAGACGAAAGACGAGAAGGCGGTACAGCCAGACGACCACATGCGGCGCGTCGTGCTTGTCGCCAAACCTCGTGGGCGCAAAAAAGATCGCGAGAAATCCCGCCTCGAGCAAAAAGATGTCCCACTGGAAGCCCATGAAGGTTTGGCCGGCGTAGAACAGGGACAGGTACAACATCCACAGCAAGAAAAAAATCGGCGTGAGTTGGATGCCGATCACGGCCAAAGCGGCGAGTACGGCGCCCAAGATGGAGAGGAATCCGAGAAAGGAGCTGGAAGACGAGATCCACGCGAGGCTAGGAATGTGGAAGTACGCGCTGTTGCCTAGCACGGTTTTTGCACTCGCAAGGTACTCCCCGACAGGCAGCAGGCCGTGTTCACCAATGAGCCCCGGAATCTGGACGTAGAACGAGAGGAAGGCAATCAAGTACACGAGTCCTAACAATCTCAAAAACAAACGGCGCGTAAACAAAAACGTCGAAGGTTCAAGGTTCTTCCCCCACAGCAGATGCGTTGCGCGCGCGCCACACGTTCGGCACGATGCCACTCGCTTGTAGAACCAATCACTGGCAAGAGCGAACGGATACAGATGCACGTACATCCACCGGAACCAGCCTTTCCCTGGCGCAAACAGGAGGAGTTCCGCCACGGCTCGCGCGCCTTGATACTCAACGCCATCGGGTCCGATGAATAAAGCGGTCGTGAGATCGCGATGAGACTCCTGGAGCGTCACAAACGTGACGCGCGTGCCAACCATTTTTTTCCAATACGTGACCCAATGCCGACAGAACCCGCACTCGCCGTCAAAAAGAAACGTCGGTTGCATATGGGAGCAGTATAACAAAAAAAGCAGGTCATCGCTTAGACCCGCCCGTGACCTTCGACATCTGCGGTACGAACCCTCATGGCAAGCACACGGCCAAGGGACTCGGTGAGCCGACGCTCCATCTCATTCCACACGCGCGTGAGAAAATCTTGTGCTCCATCGCGTCCAGGGTTGATCTGCTCCCACACAGACACCCTCACCTCACGGCCGAGATAGGCAGATCCATCCCAGATCGTCCGGGCATCAGGGAGGTCACCCCAATCGATGCACACCACCAGCACCCGGTAGTCAGGCAACTCCTCGCACAGGGTTGCGAAACCACCGACCTTGGGTTCACCCACGGCACTGTAGCGGGTACCAGCCTTTGGTTTACCGTTAAAGCGCGTTCCTTCCGGATAGAGCGCCACACTCACATGGTCAACGCAGGCGATCCTCGCCATCTGACGAATCCGGTCGATGTCCTGTGGATTCCTCGTGCGAGAGACGAAGGCGAACTGTGCGCGCTCAAGGGATGTTCCCACGATGGGAGCCTTGCGCATTTGTTCTTTCACGATCCAGCGTGGGTCTTCAACTCCCATCTCGTGAAACACCTTTGCCGCGACCAGGTGATCGAGCACATTGCGATGATTGAGGATGACGATGTAGTGGCCACGCCAGGACAGCTCGGGAGCCCGAAGGGAAAAACCCATGTTGAGCAGACGCGCTACCAGGCGCCAATAGTGCCTGGCCCAGACGAGTTGCCAGGCAACCTCGGTCTTGCGGCGCTGCGAGAGACTCGCACGAGTCACGGCATTGAGAGCGCGACGCAGGACAATGTCAGGATAGGTGAGCGCCACCATGAAGAGAAGAAAGATGGACACCGCCAGAAGTCCCAGGCCTTTTTTGAACAAGAGAGCCTCCTGTCAAGAGCCTTCGGATCCTACCAGGAATCGCACGCCTTGTGAATGGATGGACATCAAACATCATAAACTCGAATATGTCGAAGTGGTGTAGAGATTGACAGACGTTCTCCAATCGGTTACGTTTTCCATCTTGGCGGGATGTCTCTGTGACGCTCACACGCACGAGCGTCCCAGACTTTTCCTGCCAACCTGAAGGAGTCTTACGTGGTACCGTCTGACCTCGAAACCCTGGAACGCCTGTTTCCCGTCTCCCTGTGTCGCTACCCCCTCAAGGAGGGCGACGTGGGACTCGTCATCGTGGACCCTGGACGCGGGTTCACGCGAGAGGGCAATCTGTCCGACCCCACGCACATGGTTCCCATGATCCGTCGCATCGCCTCTCTCTACCGCGAGCTCCATGCGACATTGGGAAACCATCTGCAAGTACTCGTGTTCCTGGACACCCATGATCCAGACATCCCCGAACCTCCCTACCCGCCACACGGCATCAAAGGGACGGGCGAGGAACTGATCGATCCCGAGCTTGAGTTCCTCTTGAGCGAACCAAACGTCAGGGTCATCCGCAAGGATTGCATCAACGGCTATGTGGGCGCCATGTACACGGACAAGCAGGGAGAATGGAGCGAGTACGAAGGCTGGGTGGTCGAGAACGAGTTGTACACGATCCTCGTGTGCGGGGATTGTACGGACATCTGTGTGTCCGACTTCGTCCTCACGACTCTCTCGGCACGCAATCACGGCCGCTTCACGCTCGCTGATCCATCAGAGGAACGTGATCAATATGTCCACGACATCACGAGTATGGACATCGTGGTCCTGGCAGATGCCTGCGAGACGTTCGATGCCCCGGGACATGATCGAGAAGCCGCCCATCACGTCGGCCTCTGGATGATGGCCACCCGCGGCGCCATTCTCGCTTCAAGCTGGGAGATGCCATGAACGACCTCAACGTGCAAGGCGTGCGCGAGCCCATCGTCAGGAACCTCGCCGATGTCGACTTCTACAAGCTCACGATGCTCCAGTTTATCTGGTCATCCTTTCGTGACCAGGTCGTCACGTTCCGATTCAAGAACCGCACGGACGTGGACCTGCTGGAGTCCATCGATCTGGAGGAACTTCGCCGCCAACTCAAACGTGTGACCAAGATGCGCTTCCCTTTCTGGTGCCGCGAGGCCCTGCGCTATCGCTACGGCCACATCTTCCAGACCCCATTCCTCCAGTGGCTCTGTGAGCTACGGCTCCCCATGCCGCAGGTGGGAGTCGACAGCGAAGGAAAACTCCTGGTGGAAGTGACGGGGCCGTGGGCACAGGTCATGCTCTGGGAAACGATCACGCTGAGCATCGTCAATCGGCTCTACTTCCTCGCCAAGATGCGCGAGCTTAGACTCAGGGAATATGATATCCTCGTCGAGGGACGCCGACGCGCTGTGGCAAAGTTCCAGCGACTCTCAGCGTATCCCGATCTTCCGTTCGTGGACTTTGGGACTCGCCGCCGATGGAGCTACGATCACCAACACGAGCTCATCCGCACGGCAATGCTCATGGTTCCCAACCAGATCAACGGAACCTCCAATGTGCTGTTGGGCATGACGTTCAACCTCCCTTTGGTGGGCACCATGGCACACGAACTGCCCATGGCGTTGCAGGTTGTCTTCTGGGATCAGGACGAAGGCGCCGGTCACTTGGTCTCAGAGAGGAAGCTCTGGCAGATGTGGGAGCAGTTCTACGGCGGTCAGCTGACCGTCGCACTCCCGGACACCTATGGAAATGATTTCGGACTTGCCGACTTCTCACCGTTCGCCGCTTCCTGGGCGGGTGTGCGTCATGACTCGGGAGAACCCTTCGAGTTTGGCGAGAAGGTGATCGCCTTCTACCACCTCCTGGGGATCGATCCGACAACCAAAATGATCGTCTTCTCCGACGGCCTCACCGATGAAATGATGGTCGCGCTGTGGCTCTGCTTCCAAGGTAGGATCAAGGTGTCCTTCGGCTGGGGTACGCACCTCATGAACGACATGGGCTCCGATGCCTGGCCTGATGGCAACCGCGGCCTCAAAGCGCTCTCGATCGTCATGAAACTCGTGGCGGCCAAGACCGACGGCGTCATGAGGGAAACCGTCAAGCTCTCGGACAACCCGAGCAAGGCAACGGGTCCGCGTGACAAGGTTATGCGCATCATCCGCAAGACCAACTACAACCCGATGCACTATCAGGCCGTCGAGTGCGAGGTCTGACGGACTGTCCCCCAATGCGCGATCTTGCCTTTCACGGGGCCCCGCGACCGCCTCGCCGTAGGATTGACCTACGTCTCAGCGGCTCGCTTCCCCGTTCAAGGCAACCTCATCACATTGGGGGACAGTCCCCTGACAACACCCCTCTGCTTCCCTGACTCTGTCGAGCTGAGCTCGACTGCGTCGGGGCTATTCGCGAGACCGTGACGGAAATCCCGTCGCGCTTTCACGATAGAAATATTTTCCTTGGAGTACGCTATGCGCCTCATCAAGATCGGCATTGGAAACGTGAACCCAACAGTCGGAGCGTTCAGGAAAAACGTCGATCACATCGTTGCGCAAGCGCGGGCGATGGCCGCACAAGGCTGTCAGATCGCGGTGTTCGGCGAGCTGTCGATCTCCGGCTACCCTTGTGAGGACCTCGTGCAGTGGGCGAGCTTTGTCGACCAGCAGGGCGTGGAGCTTGAGCGTCTCGCGCGAGAACTCAACACGGAAAAAACGAGTACGATGGCCGTCGTCGTTGGCCTCACGGTTCCCCTGGACGGCAACCTCTACAACGTCGCCGCGTTGATTGCCCAAGGACAGGTCGTGGGACTCGTCCCCAAGGAGAACCTTCCCGACTATAACGTCTTCTATGAAGGCCGCACGGTCACGCCAGGCATGATCGGCATGCACGAAACCCTCGGTGAGATTCGCATCGGCGACATGATCTTCGAACTTGGCTTTGGCAAGATGGCGCTGGAAGTCTGCGAAGACATCTGGCGAAGCGACGGCCCCATGGTACGCCGCGCCTTCTCGGGAGCCGAGCTCATCGTGAACATCTCGGCTTCCCCGTTTCGCATCGGCGTCGTCGACACACGCCGCGAGATGATCGCCACGCGCGCCTGTGACAACACGGCGACCGTCGTCTACGTGAACCTTGTCGGCGCACAAGATGCACTCGTCTTTGACGGTGGCGGGTACGTGAACCAATGCGGCCGTATGATGCTCGAGGTCACACGCGGACACGTCGGTTTTGAAACCTGTGTGGTCGATCTTGATCGCGTGCGTCGCGTGCGAAACGAAAACACCACCTGGCGGCGATCTCGCCAGCAGTTCCTTACCTCACACAAGGCGGTTCCCCTCGTGAGTGATCCTGGACTGCACGAGGTCGCGCGGCCCAACAACGACCTTCCCTATCCTGTGCCTGCGCACAAGAATTTCTTCCTCCCCAAGCCAGAGGAGAAACCCGTGAGCGCCCGTGAGCGCTACTTCCAGGATCTCACCATGGTTATCGCGATGGCCACGTGGGATTACTTTGAGAAGTCCGGCGCGTTCAAGCGATTCCTGATCGCACTCTCGGGCGGAAAAGATTCGTGCCTGACGCTCTTGCTCGCCCACCGAGCGGTTTGTGGGCAGGCAGATCGACGGGGACTTGAAGGAGAGTCCCGAGCCGCATTCGTGAAGGACATGATTTGGTGCGTGGACATGCCCAGCCGTCACAACTCGATGGACACACGCGGTATCACCGAAAAAATCTGTGAAGAGTTGGGCGTCACGCTCGTGGTGTCACCCATCCAACAGGCGGTAGAAAAAGAACGCGAGGCGCTCAAGGCGACGCTGTGCGTGGAGATGCTTGGCCGACAGGTCGAGCAGAACATCCAAGCCCGCGTCCGCGGCGAACGGATGTGGAACCTGACAAACGAACTCGGCGGCCTGTGGCTCCAGACGTCCAACATGAGCGAAAAGGCTGTCGGGTATACGACGATCGGCGGGGACATGATGGGAACGTACGGACTCATCGCGAACCTCCCCAAGACGGTCGTCATCGAGTTCATCCGTTGGTGGTACGAGAAGACTGGCTTGTGGGTGCTCTCGGTTTTGGACACCACGACGGCCTCGGCAGAACTGGAAGCAAACCAATCCGACGAAGCGGACCTCATGCCTTTCCCCGTGCTCGATGCCTGCTTTGCCCTGTTCGTGGGCGAGAAAATGACGATCCAGGAAGTCCGCCATGTCATCCAACAGATGTGGCCTGAAGAACCTCGCATCCCTGAATGGGTCGACCGTTTCGCGCGACTGTTCCTGAACTCGATCTTCAAATGGGTCCAGACGCCGCTTGCGGTCCACTTGGGAGGCCTCGACCTCGACCGTGAACGCGCCCTGCAACTGCCTGTCATCCAAGATCGGTCGTGGTTACAGGAATAAACGATCAGCCGCTCACTCCGTGGGCGGTTTTATCATTGAAGAGACTTCTAGAATAAAAAAAATCCCAGTCTGTCCTGAGATCTTTTTTGGTGCCTGACGGGAAGATGGGCGGCCCAGATAAGGTTGGTGCAGAGTGCGGTTGTGACGGAAAACCCTGTGTGCCATTTTCTCGGGTTCCGTATCGATCCTGCTGCTGCGCGATGATGGCAGCTTGTCGTATCCACCATGTCGACGAAAGCAGTGGGTTAAAACCGGATAGTCCTTTTGCCCTGCCGAAGCTGGACATTCCCGGACCGTGGGTTAATTTTTGTTCATGGAACACACCCATCTGACCGTAAGGCAATCTAAATGTAACATGCTCCCAGATTCATGCAAGCCACGCAAGGGACGGTTGTCCCTCGTCTATCCACGGGTTGTGCACAGACGAAAATCCTCCTCGCCTCTTGAGCACCATTTTGATTCAATAGTGCGTTTACAGAAAGGTGATTCTGGAAAAAAGAAAAGAGGAAGGGTGCGTATCCTTCCTCGTCGATCCGCTCGTCTAGCGGACTTGGATCTCTCCCTGATAGTCGGCTTGGCAGAATGCCTTGAGCCGAGAGATCTCTGGCACCACATGCACGAGCTTGAAGTCGATCTTCATCCCTTCGCTGGGACGATACATTCGCACATAGTCGAAGACACGGCCCTGTGCAAGCGTCCCGAATCCGGGAAGGATGCATCCGAAGCGGAAACCGTCACGATGGAGTGCCACGATGCGCGCTTCCGCCTCCCTCCAGTTCCCCGGGACGTCCACGAACTCAGCGCCGCGGGTCTTCGTCCCCTGATGGCCCGTGTGATGGACCGATGCAGGCATCTCAACGTCTGGAAACATCTGCTCCCATCCACGTTCGTAGAGGGAGCGCGGAAGGTAGCTGTAGAGCACGCCGCGATAGCCGTAGGGCAGGAACACACGTCGATCTCCCAAGTGAGCCGTATCGCGCATCCAGCGCACAGCCATGAGCACCGACTCAGCCTGGGAACCCAGCAGATCCAGTTGGATATCCGGATACTTCACGAACTGGATCCCCACCAGCACGAACCCGTGGACGATGAGGTTGGCCTGGCTTGCGCAGTCGCGGCGATAGCAGACCGGTTCACTCACGACGGCGGCGCCACCCAACTGCTTGATCGTCTCCATCCGGTTGCGCGTGAGCTGTTTGGCCACGTGGCGCGTGCGATGCGGTCCGTCCACGATGAGGCCGCCGAACTCGTAGACACTTGCATGCCCTTTGTAGGGAACCGCCTTGGCAAATCCGATGATCTTTCCGGTCTCCCGATGACATCCCACCAGGTAGATTCCACCGGGCTGAAACGTCGAAAGCGGGTAGGGATAATTTTCACCATACTCGGAAAAGAGCAGGTTGTTGATATGGGGGATGTCGGGATCTTCCGCTTCGCGGAATTCGTAGATCTGCGCGTCAACGGGAAACGCCGGGTCAGCCGTCGTCAAATCAGGCAGGGTGTGAACGACCATGATGATCTCCTTGTCAATGGTTCTCGCTTCCCGGAAAGGTTTCTCCAACTTCCGGGAAACGACAACTCAATGGAAGGAAGCATGAAAACGTGTAATCGCAAGCGTACAAATACGATGGAAGTCTGACAGGCTCGTGGTCTCAAGCCATTCGTCTGGAGAATGCTGGTCGCCTGAGAGTGGACGCGTGATAATCACGGGAATGCCAAGGGCGGTGAGAAACCGACCGTCATTGGAACCGCACGCTTTGCTGAAGGTGGCGGCATGGCCGAGATGTTCTTCGACGGACGCGGCGTAGAGTTTCACAAGCGGATGGTCCGGGTCTGTATGGATGGGCTCGCCGCTTGCGATCAACTGGACCTGTACATCATCGCTCGCAAATTTCTTGATGCGTCCAAACGCTCCTGCCGCGTCGAGTTCTTCGGTGAAACGAATGTCCAAGTCACACGTTGAGAGATCTGGAACTTGATTCACTGCCTCACCGCCTTTGATGATGCCAAGGTTGCAGGTCGGCACCCAGATATTCTGTGCGTTTGCCTCTAGTGGAAACGTCGCCCGTAAACGTCCATAGGTCGCGATGAGTTTGTCGATGGCATTGTCACCAAGCCATGGACGCGAGCCATGCGCGCGTTTGCCGTGAGCCGTGAGCCGCACGAGCAGGACCCCTTTGTTTATGGACACAATCTCGTCAGGTTGCCGGGCTCCGTCGGGGACGATCGCGACCTTGGCGCGGTAGCCGATGGTGTTCACGAGGTAACCCGCTCCATCCTCGCCGCCGATCTCCTCGTCGGTGGTGAGCATGAGGGCGATGTTGGGCCGCGCATCGACCGCAGAGCATTCGCGCATCATCTGCATCATCACCGCGCACTCACTTTTCATGTCGCACACGCCGCGGCCCATCATTTTTGTCCCTTCCATCCTTGGCTCAAAAAAATCATCTGGCGCCGGCACGACATCCAGGTGGCCGAGCAATAGGATGTCTGGCGTGAGCGTGTCCTGTGTGGATACCACGATCGACGGCTTCCCGTTTTGTTCAAAGCGCTTCACGATGAGGCTCGGGACATCGGCAAAATAGGCTCCAATATAATCAACCGCGCGCTTGAGCTCATCAAGTCGGTCAGTGGTCGTCCTCATGCGGACAAGGTCTTGTGTTATTTGGATGATGGAAGCCGTCATAGGATTTTTAAAACCACCCTTCGATGATAGGGTGGCTTCTTCATTCAACGTAAGAATACAGAATGAATCATGCCACCGCACGTGAACCGAGACGAACAATAATCAACCAGAGGGCAACCTCGATCACGAATGGCTTGGGCATGAAACTTCCTGAAGTGGACATACTAAATCTAGAGTAACGACAACGCATTTCTTTGTCAAATGAACCGTGTGGATATAGTAAAGACCTTTGCAAAAGTCGATGAGATTGCGGTGCACGGGCTGTCGAGCCCCACGAGACGTAGGTTATCTACGTTGAGTGGGGTCGACGGGTGCCCGTAAGCCGCAAGATCACGACTTTTGCAGAGGTCTCATTAAACCCCTTCGCCGAAAATATAGCGGTCGGTAATTTTCTCGTAGGTAAAAAGTTCCCCGTCCTTGAAAAAGCGTTTGATCTCGACTGCGGCCGATTCGGGAGAATCAGATGCGTGAATAAGATTGGACGGCATATTCATCGAAAAATCCGCGCGGATGGTGCCGGCGTCTGCTTCGCGTGGGTTGGTAGAACCAACGACTTTACGGATCTCAGAGACGGCGTCGTACCCCTCAAGAACCATTCCCACGACAGGAGTCTGCATCATGAACTGCTTGAGACTGGCGAAGAATGACTTCGAGGTGAGGTGCGAATAATGCTCGTCCAACATCTCGTCGGTCAGACGAATAAACTTGAGTCCCACAATTTTAAGACCCTTCATTTCAAAGCGGCGGATAATCTCACCCAAGAGATCGCGCTGAAGCGCGTCAGGTTTGAGTAAGACGAGTGTTTGTTGTTTGTCTGGCATAGTCAAAAGGTGGTAGGTGGTAGGTTTTAGGTTGTAGACCTGCTCCCTAACAGCTACAACCTACAACCTTGAGATCAAAACGGCAAGGGGCGGGCGACAACCGTCGGTTCTCCACCAGAGGACGTGAGCAGAATATCACCATCAAGATCTGTTCGATACACAGCGGCGCCGATCTGGGACAGACGATCGAGGATCACCGGATGCGGGTGGCCGTAGGAATTATCCTGCCCCACTCCGATCAGAGCAATCTCTGGATCAATTTCTTGCAATAACTCCCAACTGGTTGATGAGAGACTGCCGTGATGACCGACTTTGAGGACGTCGACGTCACCGGCAAGAGGACCAAAGATGTGTTCTGGGTCTTTTTCTGCGTCCCCCGTAAACAGAACCGACGTTTTTCCGTACGTCAAAAGAAACACGACCGAAAAATTATTTCGATTTTCTGCATACCGACCCTCTTGTGTGACCTGCGGCCACAAAATCTTGAGTGTCACGTCGCCTACTTGAATCACATCTCCTTGCTCGACCACCTTGACTACCTTATCCACCTTGGCCACCTCGTAGGCTTCCCCAAACGGCGTGTGTGCACCGATGCCGCTCTCGTAAATCGTCGCGACGTCAAAGCGATCGAGGACAGCAACCGTCCCTGTCACATGATCGGCATCAGGATGGGTGACAAGCACCGCGTCCAGTGTCCGGTCCCACGGCGCCATCACGCTCCCAAGTTTTGTGAGCACGGTGTCGTCTGGCCCGCCATCAATAAGCATCTGTTCACCGGTTGGAAACTCGATAAAAAGCGCGTCGCCTTGTCCAACATCCAGAGTCCAAATTTTAAGCAAAGGAGTCTGCCAAGGAAAAACCTGCGCGCTTGAAATTGCCCAGTGGGCAAACGAAAAGAACATCACGATACATACGAGCCCTGTGACTTGGAGTTTATCAGAGCTGATGATTGGATGACGTGGCTTAGCGCGTTGCATAGCGTCGGATGAAAAATGCGACGGCCGTCACGGTTACGAGAGCCGCCAAAATCTGAGCATGGGCAGGTTCAAGAACCGCAAACGGAATTGCGCCAAAAACCGAGATGAGCCAGAGCATGAGAGAGGACAGCGCCCAGCCTGGCAAAATCAAAAAGTGGACGGCCGTACCAAAAACCGTCACGGCGCACAGCGCGATCAAGGTCAGCCACATCGCGTAAGGGACCAGTGGAAGGACGAGAAGATTCGTGAACGGCGCGACCAGCGAGACGGTCCCAAAATGCCAGAGGAGGATCGGGAGCGTGACAATAATCGCGCTGAGCGAGGCAGCAAAAGACGTGCGCAGCTCAAACAGGTTGGGAATAAACTGAAGACGTCGACTCACGCGGTCGGTGAGCTCAACGATCCCAACGGTGGCCGCAAAGGATAACTGGAAGCCGACGTCGCCCATCACAAGCGGATTCACGAGGAACATGACGCTCGCAGTCAGCAGGAGGACGTTCACGATGTATGCCTTGCGCGAAATCCACTTCGACAAAATGATCACGCCGCCCATGATCCCCGCACGCACCACGGCAGGCGTTGCGCCGGCCATGAAGACGTAGGCGATCATCAGCAGCGTGGTAAGCATCAACCCGCGCTTCCTTCCAATCCGCGTGGTGAGAATCCACGAGAGAAACGTAAGAGAGAACAATGACACGTTGAATCCAGACGCCGCAAGAATGTGTGAGGTGCCTGTGGCAGCAAAATCATCTTTGAGGTCGCTTGAGAGCGACGAGCTTCCACCAAATAAAAGTCCAGCAAGAAACGACGCGTGAGGTTCTGGCAAGATCAACTGGAGCCGCCGCACGGCACCGTTTTTGATCCCCAACAATGTCCCGATAAAAGAAAACGACTCACTGGCATGCACATCGATATACTCGGGCCGCATGCACACAGCCAAGATGCCTTGGCTTGCCAAATACGCATCGTAGGCAAACCCTTCGATCGGTTCAGGTTTCTCGACATGACAGTTGAACACAAGTTGCTCGCCGTACTCCAGCTCTGGATACAACGGCACCCAGACAAGAAGCCTCCCGGCGCGAGGTTCGTCAGCAAGCGTCACATCATCTAAGACGACCCGCTGAATATTCGCTCGACGTTCTACTTCCGCAGCTACTGTTCCTGAAACTCGAATCGCGGAACCAGATACGTCGCTGAGCGATGGAATGTTTGACGGCGTAATCGAGGACGTGAAGCGAAAGAGAGCAAAGAAAAAAAGTGCGGCGAGGAGGCAGAGAAATCGATGCTCTATTTTTTTCAAGAGGAGGGCGAGCGCGAACAAGGTGACCGTGGACGTGAAAAACATCTCCCACCACTGTGCAGGCACAAGCGGCCCCACGAGAATCCCAAAACAAAACACCGCCAACGAGACGGCGAGTGTTTTTGATGGAGACGGAAGGATTTCACGCAGCGTCATACGTTCCAAGACCGACTCCGTGATAGACAAACCCTTGTGATTGAAGATTCAGGTCTGCCAGATGGTTGCGGCCGTCGAAAATGGTTGGCTCAATCATGCGGTCATGGAGCGTTGAAAAAGACACTTCGCGAAACTCCGGCCACTCGGTGAGCACAACCAGCACATCGGCGCCGGTTGCGGCATCCATGGCCGTCACGGCAAACTCGACGTGATGCGACAAGACAGCTTTGGCATTATCCATCGCTTGAGGATCATACACAACGAGATCCGCTCCGGCCGCGAGCAGGCGCTGGGCAATCTCGATCCCAGCCGATTCTCGAATGTCATCTGTGTGCGCCTTGAATGCCAGTCCCCACACCGCTACACGCCGTCCTTTCACGCCGCCCAGCTTCTCCATCATCCGCTTAAAAAACATTTCGCGCTGCCGGTTGTTCACTTCGATCACGGCGGAGAGCAGCTTGAACGAGTAGCCATTGGCGCCAGAAATTTGCTCAAGCGCGGATACGTCTTTTGGAAAACACGAACCGCCGTACCCAACACCGGCTTTCAAAAAGTGTGGACCGATGCGATGGTCATGTCCGATGCCTTCGGCCACATGCCGGACATCTGCCCCCACGCGGTCGGCGAGGTTTGCAATTTCGTTAATAAAGGAAATCTTCGTGGCGAGAAAAGCGTTGGCCGCGTACTTGATAAGCTCCGCAGACTCAAGCGTCGTCATCACGCGCGGCGCCATCATTTCTTTGTGCAGCCGCTCCACGGTCTGACCCGCGAGTTTGTCATCGCTGCCGATCACGAGACGATCCGGTTGGAGGAAATCTTCAAACGCCGAGCCCTCGCGGAGAAACTCCGGCACGGACACGATGTTAATGAGACTGGTCAGCTCTGCTCGCTGAGCTTTTTCCATCGCCTCGCGAATGTGCGCAATCACTTTTCTGTTGGTCCCAACCGGGACGGTGCTCTTCACGGCGATCACGACTTCGTGATCGAGCAACGACCCGATTTGATCAGCCACAGCAAACAACGCAGTCAAATCTGCTTCGCCCGTACTCTTTGGCGGCGTCCCCACGGCGATCATGATCACCTCTGCGCCACCGATGACACTCTTTAAGTCCGTGGTAAACAAAATACGTCCTTTCTCTTGGACGTGCGTAAGCGCCTCCTGAAGCCCTGGTTCATAAAACGGCACCTCACCCAAATCCAACCGCGCAATTTTCGCCGCATCAATATCAACACACACAACTTGATGCCCAAGCGTGGCAAACCCAACTCCGGTGGTAAGCCCCACATAGCCGGTTCCAATCATGACGAGATTCATAGTGGGAAGAGCTTAACACAGTCGAAAAAAAACTCCAGAAACACCAAACCGTCCGTTGAGAACGGATTTGGTGTGGACCCGATCGGATTCGAACCGACAATTTCTGTTGTCAAAGCAGATGAGGTTACCGTTACCTCCATGGGCCCGTGTGGATCCGGGATAAATAAAATCCCCCAATGTCAAAAACCAATGGCTTTGAGTTGGGGGAGTTTATTTGACAACAGAGTTGGAGGTCTAGAACCCTCATCTGCTTACTTATATTCAATCATGGATCGTCTCTCACGTCAAGGTGAAGCTGTGAATAATTTTTGTCTGAGAGCTTCTCGACTTGGGGCGTGATACTTGGCGCGCACGAACTCGGTACGAAACTGTTCGAGAAAATAGGTAAGCTTCCCTGAGTCGGCAAGATCGAGAAACTCATCGAGGGTCACCCACCGAACAGAAATCTTTTCACCCGCGTCCAGATGTGGATCTTGAACCCAGCGGGCGTCTTGCCCGACGAAGAGATACACGGTCCAGTCGATTTTAACAATCGGCATGACTTCTCGATACAAACTCCATCGGTCACAGGCGTATCCCGTCTCTTCCAACAACTCTCGCTTGGCAGCGGCGAGTGGATCTTCATCATTCTCGATTCGTCCACCTGGAAACGTGAGGAACGGCTCCCGATCAGGCTGTTGCTCTTCTTGAATCAGGATGAGATCTCCTTGCGTGACGATCATCTCGGCGGTGTTCACTCTCTTGATTCGTTCAAACGTTTGCGCGGTGCCGTCGAACATCTTTTGTTGCCATTGATACACGTCAAAGATTACACCTTCAAAAACTTTTTTCGCTTCGTCCGGAATTTTTGCCATACCTATTTCGTGACCACATTCAAAATTCTTCCTGGAACGTAGATGACCTTCACGATTTCTTTTCCTTCAAGATGCTTCGCCACGTTCTCATTGAGGAAGGCCGCAGCGCGCGCTGTGGCTTCGTCGGCGTCTGGGGCGATCGTGATCGTCGAGCGTGCTTTGCCGTTGACCTGAACCGCCATTTCAACCGAGTCACGGACAAGCAGAGCCTCATCAAATGTCGGCCAAGGTTGTTGTTCCACGAGTCCCTTCTCTCCGATCACCTCCCAACATTCGTTCGCCACATGCGGTGCGAACGGACACAGCACGATCAAGACGCGCTTGAGCTGTTCGCGGGTGAGTGATTGGTCGCCGACATCGTTCATGAGCGTCATGAATGCCGCCACGGCGGTGTTGAATTTGAACGCTTCGATGTCATCGGAAATTTTTTTGAGATGTGGTTCCACAATCTTCCCCAGGCTAAAGCCTGGGTCTACCGACGGTTCGCGCCACTGAGTCACATACTTCACAACCTTGTCCAAAAATCTTCGCACACCAATCAGACCGTTCAAGCTCCACGGCACGGGCTCCTCAAACGGTCCCATGAACAGAATATACATCCGCAGAGCGTCGGCGCCGTACTCAGAAACGATCTCGTCTGGGTTCACGACGTTCCCCTTGGACTTGCTCATCTTGGTTCCGTCGCTTGCAAGCACTAAGCCGTGGCTGTGACGGCGCGCGTACGGTTCGCTTGTTGGGACATGACCTTGGTCAAACAAAAATTTATTCCAGAAACGCGAGTAGAGCAGGTGAAGGGTCGTATGCTCATTGCCGCCGTTGTAGAGGTCGACCGGCATCCAGTATTTCAACTTATCGGGTGCGGCGAATACGGCATCGTTGTGTGCGTCGATGTAGCGCAAGAAGTACCAGCTGGAACCTGCCCAGTTGGGCATCGTGTCTGTTTCTCGCTTTGCCGGAGCGCCACAGGTCGGACAAACCGTGTTCACAAAACTCTCGATCGACGCGAGTGGAGATTCACCCGAGTCGGTTGGTTCGTACTTCTCAATCTCTGGAAGCACGACTGGAAGAGATTCATCTGGCACCGCCACCCATCCATGTACCTCACACCACACAAGCGGGATCGGCTCGCCCCAATAGCGCTGACGAGAAAACACCCAGTCGCGCAATTTATACTTCACGGTTTTTTTCCCACCGACCTTCAGGATCACTTCATCGATTGGAACAAGAGGCTCGTCCACAATCGGCAAACCAAACTTCTGCGCAAACGCTCGATCGCGCTCATCGTGCTGTGGAACCGCCATGATCGCGCCAGTTCCATAAGATCCAAGAACGTAATCCGCGACCCACACGGGAATTTCTTTTCCGTTGGCAGGATTGATGGCGAGCACACCTGTATCTACTCCGGTTTTTTCGCGTCCTTCCGCTGTGCGATCCATCTCGGCTCGTGCAAGAGACACATCGACGTACTCGCGCACCGGCTCTGGCGCTGCCCATCCAACATCAATCCACTTCTTTGCGATCTCTGGCGAGATCACCAAAAACGTCGCGCCAAAAATCGTGTCAGCGCGTGTGGTGAAGACTTGAACGGAATGTTTGCTCGCCTCCTGTCCAGGGACGCGCAACAAGAATCCAATCTCCACGCCTTCACTCTTTCCAATCCAATGGCGCTGAGAGGCTTTGATCTTCTCGAGGTAGTCGACGGTATCCAAATCATCAAGTAACCGATCGGCGTACTTGGTGATCGCGATCATCCACTGTTCTTTCTCGCGTTTCTCTGTGTCTCCACCGCACCGTTCACATTTTCCATTCACGACTTCTTCGTTGGCGAGGCCGATCTTGCACGACAAGCACCAGTTGATTGCCTGCTTTGCCTTGTACGCAAGGCCAGCTTTGAAAAACTGGAGGAACATCCACTGCGTCCATTGGTAATACGCAGGGTCCGTTGTGTCCACCTCGCGCGACCAATCAAAAGAAAGTCCGAGCGACTGAAGTTGACGCTTGAACGTCGCGACGTTTTCCAGAGTGACGTCCTGTGGCTTGCGTCCTGTCTTGATGGCGTAATTTTCCGTTGGCAAACCAAACGCGTCCCACCCAATCGGGTACAGAACGTTCATCCCCTGATGCCGACGTTTGCGAGCGACGACGTCCAGAGCGGTGTAACTTCGTGGATGACCAATATGAAGTCCAGCGCCCGAGGGATACGGAAACTCGATGAGACAATAAAACTTCTTCTCACCAAAATCTTTGGCATGAAAAATCCCAGCGGCCTCCCAGCGCTGCTGCCATTTCTTTTCAATCTCTTGATGGTTGTACGCCATAGTGAGAATCATTTAACCATAGCCGCCTGGATCCTCTCAAGCGCAATCACAAAGGCAGCACGGCGAAGATCGGTCTTGAGACTGACAGATTTTTCAAAAATCTCATTCGCCTCGCGCACCATGATCGTCTTTAACTTCTCAAACACGTCTGCCTCGCTCCAATGCTCCCCTTTCAAATTCTGCTCCCACTCAAAGGTGGAAACCGTCACGCCACCAGCGTTTGCCAGGATGTCCGGGACAACGGGAATGCCTCGCACAAACAACTGATCGTCCGCCTCGGGAGTCGTCGGCCCGTTGGCGAGCTCGAGGATCACCTTGGCTTGGATCCGTGCTGCGTTATCCTCGCGGATTTGATTCTCTAGAGCTGCCGGGACGAATAGGTCACATGGGACGTAGAGGAATTCTTCCGAAGTGAGCGTGGTTGCGCCCGCAAACCCACCAACAGATCCTGTCGCTTTTTTGTGCAGAGCTAGCGCCACCACATCCAGACCGCCGTCATTGCGCACCGCTGCCTTGGAATCCGAAGCAGCAATGATTTTATGTCCAGCCTTTGTCCAGATATCCGCTGCGTGCTCGCCAGCGTTTCCGAATCCTTGAATAACCACGCGACAAGAGGCTGGCAATCCGAGTTTCTCGCGCAGCGCCTCAAACACATAGAACCCGCCCTGTGCCGTGGCCGTGCCGCGACCTTCGCTGCCTCC
>JACRJW010000075.1 GCA_016235605.1 Candidatus Uhrbacteria bacterium
CTGTCTCCATTGGCACTCAGCCAATCTTTTAGATGCTCACGGAGCACTTCATGTCTTGTCACCATAGTCATATGGCGACACGGTAACCGAATTAGTATCTACCCGGAGAGTTTCGGTAACCTTTATTTGTATCTACAACGCAGGTCTTGACACTCGTCTGTCCTGGTGGTAGGCTCCCGCAAGGAGGTCACATGTTCGATTCGATCCGCCAGTGGTTCTTCGTCAGGCTGTCCGAGCCGCTTCTCAGGCTGATCCAATCTCGGCGAAAAGTCGGCCCGCTCAAAGCGGCCGCGTTCGCCGACTTCGGAATCGGGTTCCTGCACGCATCGTTTCTTCCCGCCATGTTCTTCGTCTTGGTGTCGATGGGAGTCACGGATCTCTTCGGATCCACGAACATGACCAGGGGGCTGACGATCTCCTGTGCATTGGGGGTTTTAGTTCTCCTTCCCTCAGCGTTCAGGGCCTATGACCTCATCTGCGTCGCGGATGGACAAAAGTCCGTTCTCAGTGGATGGACGGTTGGGATTGTCTCGACACTGACAGATACGTGGAAGTTCATCCCGGGACTGGTCTTCGTCTCCACGTTCGTCAGTGGTCTGATGTTCTTCCTTTCCACCCTGGCCGGGGTGTGGCAAGGGTTCGCGATGGGCCTGCTCGTCGGCGGACTTCTTCTCCTCGAGTGTGTCAGCAGCGCCATTTGGCAGAACACGCGCGTACGCAACCTCGTCACGGCATCTACTCCCGCCAGGTACTAACTGGCGGAATTTTATTTTAGAGAGACCTCTTTACACTCTCAAAAACCGTCTCATGGCCAGAATCGTGGAAAAAATCGAGACCGTGACGAGGCCGAGGAATTCCACTCCGAAAATCATCAAACCGTTTTGCGTAAAATACTCCATGAGACCAGCAGACTCCGTGCCAAAGTAGACGCCAAACTGAGGCTCAAGAACAGACAGAACGGGAAACAAAATCGCGAGCGTGACTGTCAAGGCAATGAAACTCATGAGGATCATCTCCAAATAAAACGGCGCTTTGATGAACCCATTGCTGGCGCCAACCAGTCGCATGATGCCGATCTCCTCTCGGTGGATGAAGATGCCGATGCGCACCGTGTTGAAGACGATGAGGATCGCGATCAGGAGAAAAATGACCGAGAGAGCGACGCCAAACGTCTGGATCCGATCTGTGGTCGTGCGAATGCGCTCAACGATTTGTTCGTAATCTGAAAAATCTTTATCGCGGATGTCATCGCGGAACTGCGGATTCTCAAGCGCATCCAAGATGACTTCAAAATCCGCGGCCTTGTTTGCCTTCACGACAAGCGTTGGGCCAAATGGATTCTCCCCGAGCTCCTGAAGCGATGCCATGATCTCCTCGTCGTTCACGTGACGCGCCACGAATTGATCGTAGGCTTCTTGCGCCGTGATCGTCTCGACATCCCTCACTTGAGAAAGGCTCCGTAAGTACGACACCGCACCGTCAACGGTTTCCTGTTCGACGTAATCCTGAAAATAGACTGAGACCTCAACTTTGTCCTCGACCAGCCCAATCGCCTGTTGCGCCACCACGTTCAAGACGAGCAAAATGTCCACGGTCATGAGTGTCATCGTGAGCATGCTGATCGTGATCACGGACAACCAAAAATTCCTCCAAAAATTTTGAAAGGCAAATTTTGTGACACGGTAGCTGGAGACGAGCATAAGGTGGAAAAGGTAGATGAGGTGGACGAGGTGGTGAGGCTAGAGGCGATAACGTCCTTCTTCAACGTCAGACGTAATCTTTCCATCCTCAAGTGTGATCACCCGTTTCTTGAGCGCGTTCACGACTTCACGATCATGGGTCACGAGCGCCACGGTGGTGCCAAACTCGTTGATCTTTCTCAAGAGGTCGACGATCTCCCGCGTGTTGATGGTGTCCAAGTTCCCGGTCGGTTCATCTGCCACAAGAACCTTTGGTGAGTGCACAAGGGCTCGGCCGATCGCCACGCGCTGCTGCTCGCCGCCTGAAAGCTGACGCGGATAGCGATCGATCATGGGTTCCAGATTGACGATTTTCAAGACCGCTGGGACGACTTCTCGGATTCGATGCGGTTTCTCCCCGGCCACCTGCAGGGCAAAGGCGATATTCTCGTACACCGTCTTCATGGGGAGCAACTTGAAATCCTGGAACACCACACCGATCTGGCGGCGAAGGAGCGGAACGTCACGATCTTGAATGTTGGTGATATCCCAGCCGCCAATCTCGATGGTGCCGCGCGTGGGACGTTCCTCGGCAAACAAGAGCTTGGCAAGCGTGGACTTCCCTGTTCCGCTTTTTCCCACAATCGAAACAAATTCTCCAGGACGAATGTGGAGGCTGACGCCCTCAACGCCCACGACGTTTGGGGGATAGATTTTGGAAACATGCTTGAGACGGATCATTCAAGAAATGTTACGCGTACATCAATGAGTCCGGCACCCAGAGACACAAGTTTTGCAAACGCGACTTTATCCAGATCAATGATACGACCAGGATGCACAGAGCGATCTGGACCATAGTCGTTCACCTTCACGGTGACAGATTTCGTTGGATCATCCAGACGCGTGACAACAAGGGAACTGCCTTTAGGATAATCTGGCGATGCGGCGCAGTCACAACTCTTGTATCCGTACCAACTTGCCTCTCCAACCTCGGGAATCTCACTGTCCTCAAAAATCGCCAGACGCGCATACGGCAGATGGATGAGCGCCCTCACGGAATGGGTCTCAGGATTATCTGTGGACGGCAAGACTTCCCAATCACTCTTCACGCCGTTGTAAAAATAGATCCGTCGGCGACCATGTAATCCAACTTCCAATGTCTCACTTCCAACTTCCAAACTTGGATACTTGATCTCCAGAAAAAAGAAATCGTTTCTGTCGTAGGAATCCTTATTCAGGATATCAAAAAGATAGATGTTCCCCAAGAGGAGAGGTTGTAGGTCGTAGGTTGTAGGTTCAAAAGATTCAAGAGTATCGGCCATGATGGAAGGATCGAGCGTCTTCATGTCTACCCGCGTAGCAGTGGAGAGCGTGTTTGGACGAATGCCCAGTCGCATAAGTCCGTCACTGGATTCAAGCGTGTAGCCTTTTACGATCGTCTCAGCATCGAACGTTGTGGAGACGATGACTTCTAACTCTTGGGCAAAAACCGATGAAGAAAAAACCGCACAGAAAAAAAGAATCGAGAACAATAAAAGTGATCTTGTCATAGAATCATCTGTCCACTATGATACCGTCCAATGCGGGATTAGTATAGTGGCAGTATGTCAGCTTCCCAAGCTGAAGGCGCGGGTCCGATTCCCGTATCCCGCTCCACCCTGTTCAGCTCGACCAAAAAAAGAGCCTCACTCACGTGGGACTCTTTTTGTGTGAGAGCTGATCATTTGACAAAAAGCGGTTTTTCGAGTATGATGGCGCCTCACAATTCGGAGGTGAGATGTCCGAGACTTGGGCGGGTTCCCCGTTTGAGAACCCGAGTGCACAGAGGATCGGAAGGTGGATCGGCCTGCTCTTCGACCAGCCGTTCCCGTTCCAAGAAGCCGTACAGAGCGTCCGGGCACAGCGCAAGAGCTGGCAACCGGGTTACATGCCTCTGTCCAACGTCGTTGAGCTCACGATGGCCAATGACACGAAGATCACCGGAACTTCTTCCCAGGAGACCGCGAGCCTCGATACGGAAACGAACGAAGTCTGCGTGATCCTCACGCAGTGGGACGGCCCGTTCTTCACCTGGGCGACTGTCACGATCAATGGCGTCGAGATCCAGGTCGAGGCGTGGATGAACCCCGCCGAACCTCGCCGCGAATCGCAACCCCGAAGCCCAATGGTGGTCACCCCTGCACCTGATCCCGAGGACTGACCTCACCGCCATCACCTCGCAAGACCCTTCGACGTAGGCCAGCCCAGCTGGCCTCGGCTCAGGGTCTTTTCCTTTTTTTGGTCGTTTGTTATCATCCTCGCGTCCCTATGCCGATGTAGCTCAGCGGTAGAGCAATGCTTTCGTAAAGCAGAGGTCGTGGGTTCAATCCCCACCATCGGCTCCAGAAAAAATACCTATCCCTTTGGGTATTTTTTCATATTTCTCCCACGTACCTCTTCACCTCCACCGATGCGAGATACCCTTTCACCACTTCCTCAAGGGTCATTTTGGGTACCGTAATGCTCAAAAGATGAATCTGCGTATCTTCGTCAGACTCTGTGCGATCTTCTGCTTTGAACACGGCATAGCCTTCCGGCAAGTCAAGCACTTCGGTCATGCTCCCGATCGAGAGCGCATCAACGGCCGACGCCCACGACGGTGGAATGATCGAGAGTTTCACATACCCAAGATCCGCTTCCAACCCTGCCTCAAATCCCGCGTTCACTTCCTTCGCCACGGCCGCAAAATCCTCCCCAGCCAGGACGCGCGCATCGGCGGCATCAATCGTGTCGCGTCGCGGTTGTTGGAGGGCGTTGTCCGCGAGGATCACCTCAGACATCTGGAGCGCCAGGACGATCGATTCAACCACACGGCTCTTGAATTCCTCCACGCTCCAACCAAACGTGTCGTCCAAGTCCTGGACAAACGCCTCTTCAGATTCCTGCGAGGCGATCACGTCCTGATAGTACTTCTCTACACGCGCTTGGTCGATCTCAATTCCACGCGCCTGTGCAAGCTGGCGGATCGCGACTTTATTCGTCAACGTATCGGCGATGGCGGTCTCGAGCTCGTCGGCAGGCGGCGCATCTGCACCCTGACCGTCAAAATATTTTTTGAGCGCGTCATACTCGGTGAGATACTCTTTCATGGTCACGGTCGTCCCATTCACGGAAAGCGCCGGGAAGGGAAAAATCGACACCATCGTCCGTACAAACGGATCATCCACGGGCCGTGCGTACACTTGCTGGCCGGCCACGCCAAGCAACACGACCAAGATCACCACCACGGCAATAGCCTTTCCACGAGTTGTGGAAAAAAATTTTTTTAGCGGTGGAGGGAGACGAGACGAAGGAGTCTCTGGAGCAGGCTCAACTACGGCTGACTCAACGGGCGATGCTTCATTCATAAGCGACAAGGTCGTTAAATGTAGATTTATCGAAGAAGTAATACCACCATTTGAGCGGATTGCCAATGTCCGTTTGCATGCCGTCGGCAGGGTTTCCTGTTGAAGGGTCAATCACATAGTGCAGTGGATCCGTTGGATCCGTTTCTTCGCCCTGCGCCTGATCCTGCTCGTCATCGCGCAGAACCACCACCGTCTCCCCTGGTTTTTTGAGCCCAAGTTTCAACCTCGCCTCACGTTCGATGAACGACTCCGTTTGCATGGCGGTTTGCAGTTCAAGCATGGCCTGGTTGTCTTTGGTCAGGTTATCGGCCCGCGCCTGGAGGTCGGCAATCTGTGCGTCGATGGCGCGACTCCTGACGGTCTCGCGGCCCAAGGACATGCCCAGAAAAAGAATCACAAGCACATTCACGACCATGAGGTATCGTGAACGAATGAGACGTTGGATGAAGGGAGACCTATTGGACATCATGTTGTTTTGCCAGCTCAGCTGGCTTTTGAGCCGTTCGCAGATCGTTTAACAGGTCAGTGATGTACGCAGGACGCAGGACGTGTGGAACAACGATATCGGCAGATGCCCCGTGGAGCTCAAGCCGCACGGTTCCGTAACGCAAGAGTGTCGGCACAATGCCTTTCACCTGATAACTCACTTCATCGATTTGGTCATAGCGGGTTTGCGTCACGACGCGATTGAAAAAGCCTTTCTGTTCCTGATCGACCACACGTTGATCCGTGATCACGAAAAGCGTCCTGGACCATTTGAGATATTGACGAAAGAGCAGGATGATGCCAGAGGCAATCCACAGGAAAAAAATGACGATGCCGATCGTGCCTTGCTTCCACAAAGGGAAGAGAAGAAAAAATGGAAGGACAAGCCAAACGACGCACAGGAAAAATTTGGGAAGGCGCGGCGTGAGAGTCCCGTGGACGACCTCGAGCACTTCCTCGCGGGCTTTGAGTTCTAAAAATTTAGGAGCCTCCATACAATGCATGAAGAGCCTTACGTGCGGCGACGCGATCATCCCAAGGAATTTTCTTGCCGCCTGCGACGGCCATGATAGGTTCGCTTCCCTTGCCGGTGATGAGGACAAGATCGTGAGGCACAGCGAGATCGACCGCGAACTGGATCGCCTTCCCACGATCCAGAATCTTGAACAGATTCACGCCTTCTTGCTTTCCAGCCGCGCGAGCGGCGTTTGCAACCTCATCGATGATGCTCTCTGGATCCTCATCATACGGATCTTCGTTGGTGACAATCACGATGTCGTCATGCGCTGCCGCCAGTCTGCCGAGTATCTCACGACGTGCCACATCACGCCCACCGCCAGCAGAACCCAGAATGTGTATCAGACGTTTATGCTGAACGAGTTTGAGTGTGTCGTATACGGCCGTAAGCGCCGCCGGTTCATAGGCATAGTCCACGATCACCGTGAACGGCTGGCCTTCGTCGATGCGCTCCAAACGTCCTGGGACAGAATCGAGAGATTCAACACCGTGGCGCATCACTTCCGGTGAGACGCCCAAGACCTTTACCGTCGCCATCGCTGCAAGTGCATTCTCTAAATAGAACCGACCGGCGGGTTTGAGATGATAGGTTGTTTCGCCAACCGTGAAGGTCGTACAAGATCCCGTAAAATTTACGTCCGTAGCAGTCATGGGAGTGGTATTCAAGCGTGTGGCAAGAGTTCCCGCCTCGCCCACCGCAAAACCACTGTAACGATCTGCGCCACAGGCAAGGAACGACTCCGCGTGTGGATCCTGAAGGTTTACCACGATGGACTTTTCGATCACTGTGTCGTTGATCGTCTTGCGCGGCAACCTGCCGAGTCCTTCAAAGAGCTTGAGTTTAGCCGCCTTGTAATTCTCAAACCCGCCGTGCGCTTCGATGTGCTCGGGCGTGAGGTTGGTAAACACCGCGACGTCGTAGTTGATGCCGATGTGGCGAGACTGCGCGATTCCCTGCGATGACGTTTCGATGACGGCATAGCGACACCCCGCAGAGACCATCTCACGCAACAACTTCTGCGTCTGAAACCTTCCAAGCATGGTCATCTTTTTGTCGTTCACCCATTCACGCTCTGCCACTTTGAAACTCGCGGTCGTCGTCCAACCAACGCGATGCCCTGCGTGCTCCAAGAGGCGGCCAATGAACTGGACGGTTGTCGACTTCCCGTTGGTTCCCGTGACACCGATCACGACCAGTTTCTCCGAAGGATGGCCATACAAAAAAGCCGCCGCACGAGCAAGGCAGTAGTGATACGCCCCAATCACAGATTCAGGCACGAAGCATCTGAGAACGGATTTGAGCATACCACTATTTTTTTTGAAGCTTCTGAAACTCAGCGATAAATTGATCGCCGCGGTCGAATTCATTTTTGAAGATGCCGAAGCTCGATGTGCCGGGAGAAAGCAGGATGACGTCTCCAAGTTTAGCGTTTTCGCGGGCGGCCTTCATCGCCTTGTCCATCGAGTTCACCCGGACCGTTGGGGCGCCGTCGCCGATCGCGCGCTCAAAATCGTCCGCGGCCGTGCCGTCAAACACCACGACAAACTTACACTGCTCGCCGATCATCTTGCCAAGCTCTGTGAAACTCAATCCTTTTGAGCTTCCCCCGCCGATGAGCACAATGTTCCCTCCCTTGCCAAACCGTTTGAGCGCGGCCATGACGCCTTCTGGAGACGTGCCGGTTGTGTCGTTCACGAACAGGACGCCCTCGACCTCGCCCAAAATTTCTTGGCGTCCCGGGAGTCCGGCGAACGACTTCAGTGAGGCATGGATGTCTTCATCGCCCACATGGGCCATGTGGGCACCGAGCGATGCACACAGCGCGTTCATGATGTTGTGCTCGCCTGCGAGTTTCAGGTCGTGGACGTGGGCAAACGGTTTCACCTCACCTTCCATGCGACGGACAAACTGGTCTCCGTCGCGATACACGCCGTTCATTCCCTCAGGGAGCACACGGGCGGAAAACCAATGGACGCGTTTGGAAGGAATACGCCCGGCAATGTCGTGCATAATTTCTTGGTCGGCATTCAAAATCGCCACTTGCTCGGATTTCTGTTCCTGGAAAATTAACTCCTTGGCACGGACATAACTCTCGAACGAATCATAACGGTCGAGATGGTCTTTGTATGCATTGGTGAGGATGGCGATGTCCGGCCCCAGTCCTAATCCTTCGATGCTTTCTAAGAGCCAAGACGAGAGCTCGAGCACAATGGGCACAGGCGCCTTCTCTTCAAGCAACCAGTCGAGATCTTCCAGTGGCGAACGCGTGATGTTCCCGGCGACGACTGTTTTTGGATGGAGGTGTTTCAACATCTCACCGAGAAGGGCCGTCGTCGTAGACTTGCCTCGCGTCCCCGTGACCGAATAAATCGGAAATGGACAATAACGGAAAAAAAGCGAGATGTCGCTTTCAACCGAAATGCCTTGCTCCTTGGCAAGCAGGACAAACTCTGACTCACGTGCCACCCCAGGATTTTGCATCACCAAATCAACGTCCGTAAAATTGTCCGCCTCGTGCTTACCCAAGACGAACACCGGCTGGTAGATCTCACGATCCTTGAATGTCGTGCGATACTCGGTATAGGCGGACATGATCTCCTCGATCGAATCGTGAAGTTCCTCCTGATCTTTGAGATCGGTGATGACCAGCTGTGCGCCGTGGCGCATCAACCACTTGGCCGCGCCAATGCCACTGCCCTTTTTGTGCCGACCCAAACCCATGACCGTCACGGCCGCGTCTTGAAAATTTTTGATGGAGGATAAGTCGAGGGACATAGTGATGAGGTCGTAGGTTTTAGGTGGTAGGTGGTAGAAAAATATCCGAATGTGCTCCCTACAACCTACTCCCTACAACCTTTTTCGGATATGAGCGACCCTCACCACCACCATCGCCTTGACGATCTGATACGACATGCGTGCATATTGTAGCACAGCTCTCAGAATACCGACTTTCTGGTATTTTCGGCGGATCGTGAGGCCTGGAAGTTTGACCGCGCACAAGACGGCTCCGCGAGAGCGACAAAAATAATTGAGTGCAGATTCGATCATGAAACCGTGAAGGAACCTCCCTGGGACTCCTTCAAACACAGATCGTTGCATGGCCCGTTCACCGGAGATGAGTGGAAGATGTTTCGTCAAAGATGTGATCCAACGTCCTCGATCACGAAGCCCGACGTTCATGGCACACGCTCCGTCCACCACAGGCGCGACGAGTCGCTCAATATGGTCGACGTTGAGTCCAATCAAGTCTGCATCGAAGAACACGACGATAGGGGCGTCTGTCTGAGTGACGCCAAAACGCATTGCCTCGCCTTTTCCACTATTTGGAAAAAGCTCATGGACCCTTGCCCCTGCCGCTCGTGCGACGTGTCCGGTCCGGTCGCTTGATCCGTCTGAGACAACGATCACCTCCTGGATGAAGGGCGACGCCTTGACGACAGAGACGACGGTCCCAATCGTCACTTCTTCGTCGTACGCGGGAATAATCGCTGTCACTTTTGTCATAGTCTTTTGTTGTGCCGACGCAACAGCATCAGTTGCTCTTCGATCGCGTGCTCGAGCATCGCGCCTCGTGATTGCAGGCGCTCCACGCTCTCGAAGTCTTCCATCGTATGCAAAACGCTCGACAGGGACTGCCTGACTCTTTGGAGATACGTGAGCGCTAACAGATACTCCCCCTCCGCCACCGTGTCTGCGAGGGGATCATCGTGCATCTGTTCACAGAGCGCGGCAAAAATCTTGATCGGAATGAGATTCACATTCGCGTAGGCACGGAAAAAATGCTGACGATCGTGGTCGTCCCGATCATACCCAGCTTTGGCAAGACCCCGCAGGAGTGCGGCCCACAGGCGCGCACTCTGATACAACGGATGCTGACGAATGCCCAAGAGAACATGGTCTTCTTCCTCGTCTGCGTCCGCGGGCGACTCCACAACCGGAGGCACAGGATGCCGATCTTCGTGCAACATCCCCATACTCAACTTGAGCGTGAGTTCTGCATCGGCGAGTTCTTCGGTCTGTCGTTGTTCTTGAAGGACGGCCGCCTCCTGTGTCATCGGCGCTTCACGGGGATCCGTGCCGAATGCGGCATATAAATCATCGAGTTCATCTTCAAGGAGATCGACCTCGTCGCGATGGAAGAGCCAAGGATATTCGTGATCGTGAAGGGACATAGGAGAAGGAAGGAGGAATTTGGAAGTAGGACTAGAGCTCAGAGCGGCGGAAGAGAAAAAACTCCTTTGTGCATTCAATCGCACCGAGCTTGACCAGACTCAACAGCACCATGAATCCCCAAGCAGAAGCCGTAAGCGGCACCAAGTGGAATACGGACTCGAAAAACGGATGAAGCAGGGCGACTCCCATCAGGGCAAAACCGATTCCAACTCCCGCGAGCATCCATGGATTTGAAAAGGGGTTGATGCGGAAAATGGTCCTACGAAAACTTTTCATCGAGAAGATGTACAGGAGGGAATCGATGCCCACAGCCGCAAACATCACGGAACGGATCAACGCAATCGACTCGCCTGAATGCAACAACCAAAGGTAGGCAGCGAACAGGATCAGATCAGTCGTGACGCCGATGAGAAAAATAATCGTGAGCATTTCCTGATTCATCACCGGTTCGTTTCGTGGTCGCGGCGGGAGACGCATGACGTCCTTTTCGCCTGGTTCAAGGGTGAGACCGATGCTGGGAAAGCTGTCCGCCACAAGGTTAATCCACAAAATATGGATGGGAAGCAACGGAACCGGCAGGCCAAGAATGAGTGAACCGCCAATGAGCACAATCTCGGTAAAAGAATCCGCAAGCAGGTATGCGGTCGTCTTCCTGATGTTGTCGAAGATGACACGCCCTTCCTCGATCGCCGCGGTGATCGTGCCAAGGTTGTTATCAAGGATGACGAGGTCAGCGGACTGCTTGGCCACTTCGGTCCCTGATTCCACGGCAATGCCGATGTCGGCGGCTTTCAAAGCCGGTGCGTCGTTCACCCCGTCGCCGATCATCGCCACGACTTCCCCGCGTGCGACCCATGCGTTCACGATCCTGATCTTGTGACGCGGCTCAACGCGGGCGTAGATCGTGATGTCCCCCACACGTTGTGTAAACTCCTCATCACTCCACGCATCCAGCTCAACTCCTGTCACGACACTTTGGGCACCTGCCACCAATCCAGCCTGAGCGCCGATCGCGCGGGCGGTTTCCGGATGGTCACCGGTGATCATGATCGTCCGGACTCCGGCACGAGCCGCGGCTGCAATCTGGTCTTTCACCGAGGCGCGCAGTGGATCGTGTAAGCCCACGAACCCTAAAAACACAAAATCGGATTGGACATCCGTTGAAATTTTTTCCACACGTCCAGGTCGATCTTTCTGTGCCAGTGCGACCAGACGAAGGCCTTGGCGCGTGAGGGTCAGCTCTTGCTGAGTGAGCGCGGCAAGACGATCCGCGGTAAGCGCCACGATCTCACCAGCGAGTTCCATCTTGCTGCACCTGGAAAGAACAGCCCCAGATGCTCCCTTAAGAAGCAGTCGTGTCTTCCCGTCCCAGGCATGGGCCGTGACCATGAATTTTTTTGCTGAGTCAAACGGGACTTCCGCCACTCGCGGATGCTGCAAAAGGAGACTCGCACGATCAGCACGAAGATTCACATAACTTTCAAGTAACGCACGCTCCGTTGGAGTCCCTCTGCTGTCTCCGTTGCTTGAAAGAATGGCGTCGTTGCACAGAGCCAAGAGAGTCAACATCGAGTCGATCGTCTTGGAGGACTCAGGAAGAGAACCGATCGTATAGGCCCCCTCGGCAGTCGCCACATGCGTCACGCGCATCTCCCCTTCGGTGATCGTCCCTGTTTTATCGGTACAGATGATGGACACGCTGCCGAGCGTCTCGGCTGCCACCAGTTTACGCACCAACGATTTGCGTTTCAAAATGCGCTGCATCCCGATCGCCAGGATGATCGTGACCGACACGGCCAAGCCCTCCGGAATCGCCGCGACCGCGAGGGCAACTGACAGGGTGTACATCTCAACGGGAGTGCGTCCGCTCACGATTCCAAGGACAAACAAAACGACGACTAAAAAAAGAATGAGCAGGACAATCCACCGAGCCAGCTGAGAGAGTTGTTGTTGAAGCGGTGTGACCGTCTCAGGTGTCTTGTCAACGAGTGTGGCAATGCTCCCCAACTCTGTTGCCGCTCCCGTCGCCACCACCAGGGCCCTGCCGCGACCCGCGACCACACTTGAACCGGCAAAGACCATGTTGGTGCGATCTCCCACAGGAACCTCGGCGTGGAGTGGATCGATGTGTTTTTGTTGTGGGAGAGACTCACCTGTGAGAGCGGCCTCGTTGACATGGAGTTCAATCGCTTCTATGAGACGCGCGTCAGCGGCAACCTGGTCGCCTGTTTGTAACACAAGGACGTCACCTGGGACCAATGCACGCGCATCAATCTCTTGTTCGCATCCCTCTCGCAGTACCATCGCCCGCGGCTCTATGAGCGACCGCAAATGCTCGAGGGATTGGTTCGCCTTATACTCCTGGGCGAAACCAACCATCGTATTCAAAATCACGGCGGCGACAATCACCCAAGCGTCCACGGCCTCTCCCAACGTGAAACTCACACCAACGGCCACCAACAAGATCAAGATGAGGGGACTCGCAAACTGTGCAAGGAGCACGCGCATCCATCCTACCGTGTTTTTTTGTGGAAGCTGATTGGGTCCGTAGTGCCTTTTTCGATCCCGAACTTCATTCTGGGAAAGTCCCTCTGGAGCACTCCCGAGTGCCTGGAAGACGGATGGAAGAGATAATTGGTGCCACGAATGCCCTGACATAGTTTCTCTATCTTACCTGCTTGTGAGCGCAAAGACCAAATCTGACTGTTGCCTGAGAAATCAAAACCTGTTATATTTTCGGGCGTCGAATGCGCTGGTAGCTCAGGGGTAGAGCAAGAGCCTTTTAAGCTCGTGGTCGTGGGTTCAAATCCCACCCAGCGCACCACAATAAAAAATAACTCACTCTTTATAAACTCTATGGACGACGGAAAAATATGCGGCTCCTGTAAAATGACCAATGGCCAATCCCACGATGACCAAGGCTGTCAGGACTGCAAGGACGGCGCCTGCACATGCGAGATGGGCTGTTGCCAGGAGCCAAAACCGGCACAGGAAGCTCCAGTCGAATAGAACAAAGTGCACCTCCATGAGAGGTGCATTTTTATTTCATCAGCCCTCGCAGCATTTCCGCAAGCTCGTCGGCGACATCGGTTCGGAGTTTGTTGTGCATTTTTTTCCCGAGCGTTTGACGCTCGCCTTGATCCTGAAGCAGACGCTCGATGGTCTCAAGGAGCCTGTCGCCCGTAGTCGATCGTTGATCCAGCACGACACAAGCGTCGTGAACAGCCTGCGCATTTTTTTCTTGCGCCGAGTGTGGAAGCGGGATCAGGATAGCCGCTTTCCCGAGCGCGGCAAGCTCGGTGATCGTCCCCATGCCGGCTCGACAGACGATCACGTCGGCAATAGCCAAGGCGTCAGCCATTTCTTCGCGGAGGAACTCACGCACGGCATAATGCTCACGTGAGAGCTGTGACGTCCTCTTTCCACGCCCGGTGATGTGGATCACGTTGGCCTTGAGTAGGAGCCGCTCCACGATCTCCACAATGACGGCATTGACCCAACGCGCTCCGGTGCCTCCGCCAAAAATGACAACTGTCGGTTTCCCGCGATCCAACGCGAATCGTCCGTAGGCGCTTTCCCGTGATCCCGTCAGGACGCTGTGCCTGACAGGATTGCCGACCACGCGGGCCTTGGCTCCAAGCCTTTGCGCACTCTGATCCCACGCGACGGTCAGACGATCTCCCAAGGGAGCGGTCAATCTCGTCGTGAGCGTGACATGAACATCCTGAGAGTGGATCCACACAGGGACGTGAAAAAGCTTGGCGGCGATCACGACCGGCACGGCCGTATATCCACCAGCGGATCCGACAACGTCAGGTTTTTCACGACGGATAATTTGTGCAGCCTTGTAGAGCGCACAAAAAAACCTGAACGGGAACAGCAACCATTCCACGCTCACGGATCGAACGAACCGCACAACCGGGAGATCATAAAACCGGAACCCGGCTGCCTCGACCACGACTCGCTCAGGACCCTGTCGTGTGCCAATCCAAACGCCCTCAAGTGACGAGTCGATTTTTTTCAAGGCTCCATGAACCGCCAAGAGCGGCGTCACGGGTCCCATGGTCCCTCCGCCAGTGAATAGTAACTTCATACTCGGGTATTAGGTTGTAGGGAGTAGGTTATAGGGAGAAAATTTCTGCAAGCCTACAACCTAAAACCTACAACCTACAATGTTTAGAAACATTCAACATCACTCCCACCGCCGCCATCGAGATCGCGAGCGACGTCCCGCCGTAACTGATAAACGGCAGTGGAATCCCCGTCATGGGCATGAGAGCCACCATCGAAGCGATATTTACGAGCGCCTGAATCACGATCCACGCGGCAATGCCAACCACAATATATTTAGAAAATGGATCTGGCGCGCGAGAAGCGATCGATAAAGCTCTCCACAAGAATAGCAAGAAGAGGCCAATGAGAAGCGCACTCGTTAACAGCCCCATTTCCTCGCCAATGACCGCGAAAATCGAATCACTCCCGACCTCTGGAAGATACTGGAATTTCTGGCGAGAGTGACCGTAGCCTACGCCGAAAAATCCGCCAGAGCCAATCGCGAGCAAGGCTTGGTTGATGTGATACCCAATCCCTTGTGGATCAAGTTCTGGATGCAGGAACGTGGTGAAACGCGCCGCGCGATACGGCGCCGCGGTAATCAGCAGCGCCAATCCTGCGATGCCGGTGGTAATGAGACCCAGCACATAGGACATCGGCGCTCCGGCGACGAAATAAACAACCAGTGACATCGCGACGATCACCGACATGGTCCCTACGTCCGGCTGGAGAATCATAAGCAACATAATCGCAGAAAGCACGAGGACGAACGGGAGAAATCCTGAGTGCACATCGCGGACGCTGTGTTTGTCACGTCCGCCCAACCACGCGGCAAGATAAAATAAAAATGTCAGTTTGACGATCTCAGACGGCTGGAGAGAAAAGACGCCACCGATCGTAATCCAACTATGCGCAGAGCCGATCCCGGCAGAGAGCCCAGGAATAAACACGAGCACCAAGAGCACAAGTGAGAGGATGAGCAGGTTCCAGGCGTGCGTTTTCCAAAACGCGTAAGGGATGCGAGCGAAGGCAAAGAGCGCCGCGATGCCGGGAATGAGCCCGAAGATGACTTGGTGTTTTATAAAATAGTATGAATCCGAAAATTGCTCGTAGCCACTGGGTGAGGAGGCGGAGAGGAGCATCACCAGCCCAAAAAGAATGATCGTGAAAACGATCCCCAACAGCAGATAGTCCATGTGCCCTGTTGATCGAGACATGTCAGGGACATCTCCCAAAACTCACGATCTTTGCTTTCACGGGCGCCCAGGCACCTCCTCAACGTACGTGTGTAGTACGTTTCGGAGGCTGCCAGCCCGTTCAAGCAAATCTCATTGAGTTTTGGGAGAGATCTGGTTAGGTAACAAGAGCGTCAAGAAGCGCAAACGAAGCGCCGACGGCAGCAACGACCATCGAGATGACCCACAGACGCATCACGATCTGCGGCTCGGGCCAGCCGATGGCCTCAAGGTGATGATGGAATGGTGAAGACCTGAACAGACGGCGTTTCAAGACGCGACGGAAAAAAAGTTGTACGAGAACCGACAAGGACTCGATGACAAACACAAAACCGATAATCGGTAAAAACAGCGCAGAGTTGGTGAGCATCGCGACCACACCAAGCGTGACACCCAATGACATCGCCCCTGTGTCGCCCATGAAAAAACTGGCTGGGTGGATGTTGAACCAGAGAAACGCCAGGAGGGCGCCCAAAATCACTCCGCAAAAAACCGCGAGGTCATAATGCCCTTGGGCAAACGCAATCACGGCGTAGGCGCCAAAGGATGTGAGCAGTGCGCCGCCAGCAAGTCCATCAAGCCCGTCGGCTTCGTTGACCGAGAAAGCCGTCGAGACAATCACGAGAATGAAGAACGGCACATACCAAAAGCCGATGTTGAAGTCGCCGACAAACGGGACATGCAAAAGATCCCAGTCGAGTTTCACGCGAAACCACCACGCGCCGATGACGGCGATGGCGGTGTAGATAAGCAGGCGATGGCGCATGCGCAATCCCCCGCCCTTGGGCCCGATGCCACGCACGTTGAAATAATCATCGACGAATCCGACGATCGCCGAGGCCACGAGCGCACCCAGAGGCAAGAGCGTTTCAGATCGAGTTAAAAAGTTTAAGCGTGAAAGCAGAGAATCGGCAGGAAGAAACGGTGCGAGATAGTACAAGACGATCGCGAGCACCAAAACCGTCCACCAAATGAGAATCCCTCCCATGGTAGGCGTGCCGCGTTTTTTTTCGTGGAGCTTGGCAAAGACGGGCGCATGTTCTTCGCTACGGATCGACTTGCCAACCTTCCAGCGATGCAGGGCACGAACCAACAGTGGCGCCCACGCAAATGCCACCACGAACGCCACGGCAGAGAGCAGAAGCACTCGGACGATTTCAAACGATTCGAGGTTCATACGTTAATAAGAATAGTGAGCAGCATCGCCAAGAGCAAAATACATTGAAGTAATGGATCAGAACCGGCGAAAAAAAGCGAGAGGATTTTTTGACGACGAAACGATGCGATTTGGATCACGAGATTCAACACAAGGAAAAAAAGTCCCAGGGCGGGAATCCAAAAAATACTGTAGAGCGAACCGAACTGATCGACGCCAAGATAGATGTTGTAGTGCAGGGCAATGAACGGGAGCTCAGAGGAGAGTGGAAGCAGGCGCCAGATGGGAAGCGCGAAGGTGAGCGCAAGAAAAAAACACGAGACGATCAGGCTCACTTGTGTGAGACGACTCGTCTTCACGCATTCCACACCGTCCTTAAAAAACTGCTGAAGAGATTTTTTGTAATGGTGCTTCACATGACTAAACAGGTATCACTTCTTTTATTTCAGGAATCGCATCTTGCAGGGCTGCTTCGACTCCCATCTTGAGGGTGATCTGCGACATGGGACAGCCCACACAGGCGCCTTGCATTTTCACATGGACCGCACCGGTATCTCGATCATACTTCACCAATTCAATGCCGCCGCCATCAAGAGCAAGTGCGGGACGCACGTGCTGAAGCACACGTTCTATCTGTTGTTCAATCGATTCCGTCATAGCCGTTTTATCATAACTTTTTTTTGTGTTTTGGGCAAACCAAAAACATCCAGCTCACCTGGATGTCATCGGTTATTTTTCAGAGACCATTTTTGCAAATGTCCGATGTTTCAGGACACCATGAAAGTTCGCCATCTTTTTTTGCGTGAATTTCACGACGCCTTTGACGCCAGCATAAAGCGTGTCGTCCTTGGCGCGCAAGACGCCGGTGCCTGGATGGATTTTGGTGCCGCGCTGTCGGACAATAATTTGTCCTGGGGTGGCATACTGACCATCGGCGATCTTCACGCCCAGACGCTGACCGGCAGAGTCGCGTCCAAGCTGGGTAGATCCACCTGCTTTTTTATGGGCCATACAAATGGAAGTTGGAAGTTGGAAATTAGAAGTTGGAATGAGAGAGGACAGGGAGAATATAACGGAATGCGGAAAAACTGTCAAACGATCAAGTGACGCACTTCTATCCATATGGTTAAGAGTTCGTCGCGGAGTTTTTTCGATGAGAAAGAAAAACCCCCCGTCGCCCCTCGAGAATCTCGGGGCTATGGTGGGCAGGCCCCGCCGAACAACGAGTCATCCGTGGGATGTTTCTCGCCTGTTGGCAGGGTCGTTGAGCCGATGGCTCAGCAGCCGAGTTGTTCGCGCTGGTAGGGCGAGATCCCCGTGTCGTCGCAGAGGTCTCGATCCTCACCCTCATCTTGCGCAGGAGGGACTTGTGCAGGGAAAGGAAACACGTTCGCCATGATGGACGGCACGGCCGGGACGGCTCCCACGAGACGGTCAGCCGTCTGCGTCCAGGTGATGGCGAGGAAGACACCAGTGGTCACGACGATGCCGGTGCGGCCCCATCCCCCACTCACATGACGGAACAACCACTCGGAGGCGAAGATCGCACCGGCCGTGGCACACAACTCGGTTACGACGCGCAGGTCGGTCTTGGGACCGCCTTGCATGTACTTGACGTACCCGCCGATCGCGACGCCCACGAAGACGAACGAAACCGCTTTCACACCCCAGTGCCAGGGCCGCCCGACGACGAAGATACCGAACCGGATCGCGCCCCAGATCGCCAGAGTGAACAGGAGCAGGTTGTAGCCAGAGGCGAAGAAGTCTGAAATGGACTGAAGCATGGTTCCTCCTCAAGATTAGGAACGCTTCAAGATAGCACAAGATCACGGTTTTGACAACCGTGATTTTGAAAATTCCCGATTCCGGACCTGACCCCACTACCACTATTTCAACGCGGCGGCGATGAAGGCCTTAAACAAGGGGTGTGGACTGAGTGGACGCGACCTAAACTCTGGATGGAACTGGACGCCGATAAAAAATGGATGATTTTTTAGCTCCACGATTTCAACCAAACCCGAACCGGGATTCACGCCGGTGATCATGAGTCCCTTCTTTTCGATCGCCGCGGCGTAGTCGTTATTGAATTCGTAACGATGGCGATGGCGCTCAGAAATGATACTCGCTCGGTAAGCCTTGGCCGTCCGTGTTCCAGGTTTCAATTTGCAATCAAACGCGCCCAAACGCATCGTGCCACCGTAGCGGTTCTCACGGATATTCTTGAGCTGGATGGGACTCACATGGATGATCGGATCGATGGTGGCTTCATCCACTTCCACGGTGTGGGCGGTTGTCTTTCCAAGGACGTGGCGCGCGAATTCCACGCACGCCAACTGCATCCCGTAGCACAGTCCAAAATACGGAACCTTTTTCTCACGGCAATAACGGATGGCTGCGATGATCCCTTCGATGCCACGCGTGCCGAATCCGCCGGGCACAAGGATACCATCGTAGGATTTGAGACGGACGATCGATTTGGGGTTCGTTTCAAAATCTTCTGAATTGATCCAGTCGAGCTGGATCTTGACTTTGTGGCCCCACGCCGCGGCCTTGAGCGCCTCGATGACGGAAATGTAGGAATCCGACAGCGTGTAGTCGCCTGTGGCAAAATATTTCCCCACCACGCCGATTTTCACCGTACGTTTGGCGGCACTCTGCACCGCGGCCATCGCTTTCCACGTGCGCAGGTCTGTCGCACGTGGCTTTATCCGAAATTTTTTCAAAATCGTCGTGGAGAGACCTTGTGATTCAAACAGGGCTGGGATGTCATAGATAGAGGGGACGTCAGGTGCTGTGATGACGGCCTCCGGCTTCACATTACAAAACACGCTCAATTTTTCCCGACGCGGTTTATCCATGAACTGTTCCCCACGGCAGACGATAAAGTCTGGATGGATGCCGGCGCTGTTGAGCGTGCGCGTCGCGTACTGCGTGGGTTTCGTTTTCATCTCTCCCAAATGTTTTGGCACGGGAAGATAACTTACAAGGACAAACAAAACATTCTCAGGATCCTCCAAGTGCATCATGCGCGCGGCTTCCAAAAACAAAATGTTCTGATATTCCCCAACCGTCCCGCCGACTTCGACCATCGTCACATCGGCTTTGGCGATCTGCGTGGCATTTTTGATGCGACGGATCACCTCCAATGGAATATGCGGAACGACTTCTACACACTTCCCCTTGTACTCAAGATTGCGTTCCTTCTCAATCACCGTCTGATAGACACGCCCTGTGGTCATGTAGTTGATGCCTGTGAGATCCGTCTCAAGGAATCGCTCGTAATTGCCCATGTCCTGGTCGGTCTCGTCCCCATCGTCGGTCACGAATACCTCTCCGTGCTCAACGGGGTTCATGGTACCCGCATCGACGTTCACATAGGGATCAATCTTGATCGCGGTCACACTGAGCCCTCGTGACTGCAAAATTTTTCCAATAGAGGCCGTGGTGACGCCCTTGCCCACTCCGGACATGACGCCGCCTACGACAAAAATATATCGATGTTTCATAGTTTAAAACCCCGTGTCCGGGGCCTTTATTTTGCTTCGACAATAATCTTCATTTCCGCTTCAAAGCCGTGGGGCAAGTTCACCGTTGCCGTGTACTCCCCTGGTTCTTTGATGGGACTCTTCAACTCAATCCAATCTGGATCGACAGCGAAGCCGTCTTTCTTGAGCGCTGACGCGATCATCTTGCCCGTCACAGCCCCAAACAGCACTCCACCCTCACTGACCTTCTCCTGGAGCAACACCTCATGTCCTTCCAGCTTGTGCGAAAGATCTCCAGCCATGGAGAGAGCCTTATTCGATTTCCCTGCCGCGATTTTTTCCCGCTCTGTTCGCTTCTTGAGCGCCTCCGCCGTAGCTGGCACGGCGAGGCTTTGCGGGAACAAAAAGTTGCGCGCGTGCCCGTCTGACACCTCGACCACCTCCCCTTCTTTTCCAAGCGGTTTAACGCTTGAGAGCAAGATCACCTTCATACTGCGCGGATTATACCACGGCACGTCATTCACGAATGACGTGCCACGCAGGCTTATCCACTGAACGCATGGTGTCAAGAGCGTGGGACAGCTATACTGAACGTGTTATTGTTTTACGAAAAAATATGAGCCCACATGGAGAACACCCTCTTGAGCAAAGGCAGGTCACCAAACCGGCAAAAACCATCCTTGGCCGACCGGATGATGTTGTAGATACAAAAGGCGTCATCTGGACTCTTCCAAAAAAAGAAAGCGTCACTCGACGCGAGCAGGCTGTCAGTCAACATGTCCAGGACGTGGTCGAGGCACGCATCAAAACTGGTGCTGACATGGATGAGTACAAAAAGCACCTGATCATGGAATTGGAAGAACTGTCCCAATGGCGACACGAGCTTGTAGGAAACAAGCAAGGAACGTCCGCAAATGAAAACCGTCTGAATGCAAAAAATGTCGAAGAGCAACTCAAAGTGATCGCGTTGTTTGATGCGCGTGAAAAAGTATCGGCACAACTTGGAAGCGGTGCGGATATTCCTTACTTGCTTGCACGCGGCAAACAAATCTCTCAAGAGCTTGAAAACAAATTGGAAGAAGCGGACGACCGACAGGCGGAAGCGATCTCTGCAAAGGAACTCATTCCCCACCAAGCGTACATGCAGGTGTTGAAAGATCTTCAGAAGAACCCAGAGTCACTGAGCGGATTACGTGAGTCTCAGCGCGCGCTCTTAGATGCTCGACTCAAAGCCACAGGCGGACTTGGAGGATCCCATGAGGTCTTGGCACCCAAAGAAATCCTGCTGAAAAAATCGGGGGCGATCGGTGGCAGCCACGAGATCATCACAAAGATGGGAGAGCCGACAGAAGAAAGTTTAGAAGCAAGACGGCAGAGGCTGCTTGAAAAAAAATGGATGATTCTCCGACAAGAACTTCAGGACACAGAAAAGGAACTTGCCGGGCTTGGCTTTCTCCAAAGGATGTTTGGTGAAAAAGGCCGCATGCTTAAGACGCGGCTTGCTCGCGTGAGAGCTGATCAGGAACGCGTGTACAAACAGATCCTCCCTGCGAGACAAAAAAAACTCGGAACAGAATTTGAAGCCATGGCACGAGCGACACGAAAAGAATAATCGAAAAGCGGGTCTAGCTCGCTTTTTTGCTTGTCAGTGTTTTGAGATCCGCGAGGACCTCATCGGCATGCATCTCAGGTTTGACACTCTCGTACACCTTGGCGATCTTACCGTCAGGATCAATGAGAAACGACATTCGATTCACTCCCATGTACTCACGGCCCATAAACTTCTTCTTTCCCCAGACGCCATAGGCTTTCACGAGTGACTTGTCCTCGTCAGCGAGCAGTGTAAACGGCAGATCGTATTTTTTTACAAACTTCCCGTGACTCTTCACCGAGTCCACACTCACACCAAAGACGTTCAGCTTGAGCTTCTTAAATTTCGGCCATGCATCACGAATCGTGCACGCTTCCTTGGTGCAGCCTGGCGTGTCGTCCTTGGGATAAAAATACAGTAGAACCCAGTTGCCTTTTTGATTCTCAAGTGAATGGACCATGCCGTCTTGATCTGGCAGAGAGAACGCCGGTGCCTTTATGCCTGGTTTCATCATACGAGAATAGTGTAACACAAAAGCCGGGAACGAGTCCCAACTTTTGAAGATCCTTCGGCCTTGGATGTGGCCTCAGGATAATGCAACCATGTGTTGCATTACTTACACTTCGTACACTTCTTCTCGAGCAACACCAGCAGGGCGGAAATACCGACCAGGATGTACACGAGCTTCACCAGCCATGGCCAGCCGCCGAGCAATGAGTCGACGAGGTTCCAGTCGAGAAGGCCTATAAGGCCCCAGTTGATGCCTCCTACCCAAAGGAGCCACCAGGCGACACAGTGGATGCCGCATCTACCTTGGTTCATCATACGTTACCTCAGCTTCCAAAAGGGAAAGCTGTAAAGAAAAAATAAATTATGCACCTATCCTAACATTTTGCTGGTCAAAGAAGAAAAATGGTTATCCACAAGGAATGGAAGTTAAAAGTTGGAGGTTGGGAGTTGGAATACAATATCTGTTATCATAACGGTACTATGAAATTCTCCTACAGCGCCGCGGCGCTTGTTTCTCAGGTAGACCTCCAGGATCGAGTCCATGCCTTGAGGGATGACACAAAGCGTCTCCTGACAATCTCACAGCAGACCGACTACACACAACCTGAGAGTTCCCTTCGTCTCCCGTTTGACACCGAGATCCTCCACGCTGTCCGTGACGTCGCACAGTCCATCAAAACCATCACGCTTCAATACGTGGTCGTGATCGGCATCGGCGGATCGAACCTCGGAACGCAAGCCGTGTATGACGTCGTGGCGGGTTCCATGAACTTGCTCGGAGATCGCCTCCCCAAACTCCTGTTCCTGGACACCGTGAGCGACGAAAAGATGACGGCCGTCACACGCACCCTGGAACGCCTGCCAAAAAAAGAGGACTTTGCCGTCATTGTGATCAGCAAGTCCGGCACCACGGTGGAAACCATCGTGAACACCGAAATCCTGTGGGCGTTTTTGGCTGAACACTTTGGCGATCCACGCGGGCGATTTGTAGCGATCACCGACGAAGGTTCGAAGCTGTGGAACCAGGCAGGCGAGAAAAAAATACTACGGCTTTCGATTCCCGCTCAAGTGGGAGGACGCTTCAGTGTCTTCACCGCCGTAGGACTCCTGCCGCTTTTGCTCGCCGGTATTGATATGGAAGAACTCCTCAAGGGCGCACGACGGGCGGTTGATGACAACACACAAGAGACGTCCAACAGGAACACCGCAATCGTGAGCGCGATCATCACCGACCACCATCGTCGCGCTCTGCGCACGATCCACAATAGTTTCCTCTTCTCTCCCAAGCTCGAGACACTGGGCAAGTGGTATCGCCAGCTTGTGGGAGAAAGTCTTGGCAAGGACGGCCGCGGGATCACGCCGATTGTCTCGATCGGTTCCACGGACTTACATTCGCAAGCGCAACTCTATTTTGCCGGCCCCGACGACAAGATGACGCACCTCATGTACTCCATGAGCGGCGACGTGAACCAAGTCCCTCAGCACCTTGCCCTTCCTGGACTCATCCAGGACATCCAAAACAAATCCCTCGAACAAGTGATGAAGGCCATCGTCCATGGTGTGAAGACGGCGTATGAAGGACTCAAGCGCCCGTATATTGAAATCGACCTCCAAGGCGTTGGCGTGTATGAGCTGGGCTATTACTTGCAGTGGCGGATGATCGAGGTGATGTACTTAGGCATTTTGATGGAGGTCAACGCGTTTGACCAGCCACAGGTCGAACTCTACAAAAACCACGCGCGAAAATTTCTTAAAGGTTGAAAGTGAGCGTCGATAAAATTCCATCAAACAGCTCTGCTTCTTGTTCAAAAGTGATGACGATCAACCGGTCGTCATTTTGCGTGACCAGAAGGCGCGCTGGAGAGCCGCTGGTCCCAGCGCCGTACAGAGCGATCGTTTGTTTTCCATCGATTCTTTCGATCCTCTGTGCCGCTTCGCCTTTTGGATAGAAAAAAGCCACATGATCGGTCAGCCACTCATGTAAAGATTCGTCCCCTTCCACACCGCGGATCGTCAAGACATTGGTCCCCTCCCCGGCCACAAACACAATCTCGTCGTCCGCTCCTGCCAGCCGTGCGGTCTGATCTTCGAGGTTCAAAGCATAGACGAGCGTTCCGTCGGGAACCGTAAACTGGTACCCAAACCGTGCGTTCTGGTAGGTTGTGCCCTGTGGCTGAGCTGGTTGTGTTGTATCCTCAGCCGTTTGTGTGATTGCCGTCGTTTGGCCACAACCTACGGATAGGACCAACAAGACGAATAGGACCAATGGAAAAAACCGTGCGGCCATAGTTGCCTCCAGTATACCGAGGCGCGGTTGCCATTGACAGGCCGCAGGTTTTGTGAGATACTTTCCTTGCTTCCTCTTGTTCCCTTTGTGGCCAGAGAAGCTTCTAACTCTTTGATGGAACTTCGGTTCCCCTTGTCACTTCTCTGCTATGAAGAACAAGTTATTTGTCGGCTCCCTCCCATGGGCAACCGATGACGCCGCCCTGATGGAGATCTTCGCCAAGTTTGGTGAAGTCGTCTCAGCGCGCGTTGTCACTGACCGGGAGAGCGGCCGCAGCCGCGGGTTCGGCTTCGTCGAGTTTGCTGACGACGCTTCCGCTGCCGCCGCCATCGAAGGCGCTGACGGTATGATGGTCGAAGGCCGCGCGATCAGCGTGTCCCTCGCCCGTCCCAAAGCGGAATAATGTCTGAAACCGGCGATCTGCTCGGGCTTCGGCTCACAACAGCCTCACCGTACATCCGTGTACGGCTCGGCCGTTGATCGCCTCCAGCCCGTCGCATCTCATCCGGTTTCCAGCCATTCTTCTCCAGAAGTCACTCGGATTCGTCCGGGTGGTTTTTGTTTATGGGAGCTAAGCTCCCGCGCCACGGAAGCTAGACTCCCGTAGATCAATTAAAAACCTGCCATGAAGAACCGAGGACGTGCATTGACAATCGTCTTAGGTTTCCATAGGATTGCGACGCAACTGGAGTTTGCATGCCTCAGAACCGCGATCGTGAACTCGAAGCCTCTCTCGCGTGTGCGACCATACGCCGCATCCTCGTAGACCATCGATACAGTGTCGGGATGGACACGCATCCCGTCGGTCTGGTACTTGGAACTGGTTGGGGTGACAGTCTCACGCTCTACAAGGAAATCGAAATCTCGTTCCAGGATATCCCTGGATTCGAGTCACTAGGAACGGTCGAAGGTCACCATCGTGTCCTTGCCATCGGCTACCTCGACGAGGCTTGTCAGACCCTCCCCATAGTCGTGCTGCGTGGTCGTGTCCACATGAACGAGAGCCCGGACGATCCAGCCATCCCTCGAATGGTGCGGTTGCAAATCGCCATGCTCTGCGAGCTGGGTGTCAAACGATTCGTTCTCACCTGCGCTGCGGGAAGCCTCATCGAACGATACCAGGTCGGGGAACTCGTCTTCATGCAAAGCTTCGTCGCCTTCGGCAACGAGGTGATGCCGCTGTGGGGTGGCGAGTTCGTCTCACCGGAAGATGTCCTCATGCGGCAGTGGGCGCCACTTGCACAGACCGCTGCCAAAGAAGCTGGGCTCACTCTGCATGAGGACGGTGACCACGCCTACGTCCGCGGACCGCACTTCGAGGGTCGTCGCCACGACAAAGGGAACCTCGCTCGACTTGGCGCCAAGACCGTAGGCATGAGCGTGAAACCGGAATGCTGCATTGCTGCCCTCTACAGCGCCCAGGTGATGGGGATCGCCTTCATCACCAACGATGCCGTTGCGGAGCACTCACACGAAGAAAACGTTGCACGAGCTCATGCCGCCAGTCCCAAGCTCGGCGCGTTCCTCAGAAACGTCGTCTCCCTTCTCCCCTAGAGGTCTCACGGCCTCTTTTTATTTCCCTCGATATGACGGGAGCTAAGCTCCCGCGCCACGGAAGCTAGACTCCCGTAGATTAATCAAAAACCCCACCGCTGATGGGTGGGGCTTCCTGGAAGACTCGTACACCTCCTCACGAACAATCCTCTGCACAGACTCCCCTCTTGCGCTCCAAGGCTTCACACACGCCGTTTCCACAACCACCGCCGCCCACCGTGCCCCCTGGCTGCGAGGAATCTGAAGCCTCCGCCGCATCGCCATCGAATTTAAAGATATTCGGATCCTCGTTGTAGGTCGTGTGCCAAATGTCTAACACCTCATCGAATGTGACCCAAACAAGCGTGCCCAGGGCGGTCTCGTCGTCGTAGGTTTCAAGGCGCGCCTCAAACTCATCCTTGAACGCTTCGTTAAAATCACGTTGATGCGCGTTAATGGCGATGGTGTACATCTTTCCGGCTTCAAGATCACCCGCCTTCTCGTGAGCAAGCAGGTCGTCCAGTCCATCCCAGTTCGATTCGTAGTAGCCGATTGATGGAATCGGTGCGCCATCATCATTGACGAGATAGTGTTCGTTGTCTTGTGGACGCCACACGCCAGAGGTCCACAGCGACTCTTCGTCTTGGTGAAGACTTGTTCCGCCACCGAAAATCGCCTCCGCGGTCCACGTGTAATCAAATTTGTTTGCTTCCATTGGCTCCCAGAAATCTTCCAGCAGAGAATCCTCGCTCGGCGAGGCGATCATCCCTCCGACAATGCCAGAGGGCGTCACTCCAAGCTGTATCATGAGGTAACCGACATCTGCCATGTTGTATCCCATGCTCTGATGTGAGTGGATGTCTACCTGTGCGTCTAAATCTTCTGACAGATAGCGCAGCACGTTTTTTCCATGACTCGAATCTGTCCCTTGGTCAAAGGCTTGGATCGCGAGCAGAAAATTCCAATCAGACTGAAAGTCATATCCCACATGGTGGTCTTTCAACATCTGCGCGAATTCAATCACGGCTTTGCGATCTGTCCAAAATTCGTCTTCATCTTTTGTGTAATCAGGATCTTTTGTCCCCAAACCATCCTCATTGTGGGTAAACACCGTCACATAAATGACCGGACTTGCCGGTTTCTCTGTCGGGATCTCTACGTCACGCCCGACTGATCCTTCCTGAACATTCCTTGCGTCATCTTGCCCACGAGAGACGACGAACATCACGCCTCCCAGAATAAAAACTCCCGCAAGCACAGAGAGCCAAATCATCAAATTTCTTTTCATCATACATGAAGCTGTTGAGAGGCAAACTCCCAATTCACGTGATCCCAAAATCCCTTGATGAAACTTGCGCGGTCGTTTTTGTAATCGAGATAGTAGGCGTGCTCCCAAACGTCCAGTGTGAGAATCGGTCGCAGATCCGTGCCGACCGGAGTCTGTGCGTCGTGATAGTCTTTTACGAGAAGTTTTCCGGTCGTATCTTGCACGAGCCACGCCCAGCCAGAACCAAAATGCGCAGCAGCTGTGGCAGAAAACTGATCGCGGAAGGCATCAAGTGACTGGAAGTCACGGACGATGAGCTTCAAAATTTCGGCAGACGGCTCCCCACCTCCAGCACTCAAGCAGTTCCAAAAAAAGCTGTGATTAAAATGCTGCGCCGCGAGGTTGAATACTTTTTGGTTTCGATCACGCGAGGCAGCAATGACTTCCTCCAGACTCTTGTCGACAGACTCGGTGCCGACCACGGCATCGTTTAACTTACTGACATAACCTGCATGGTGCTTGCCATGGTGAAACTCAAGTGTCTGCGCACTGGTCCAGGGAGTGAGCGCATCTTTTGCAAATGGAAGGTCTGGGAGAGTAAACATAGACTTGATGTATAATAGCGTCATGACGTTTAGAAGAGCCTTTTATGCGATCCTTGTGGTCGTCCTCGTCCACAGTATACTCCTTTTTACTGATGGTTATTTTTTGATTCAATGGATCGACGGTCCCATGCATCTTGCTGGCGGCTTTGCGATCGGCATGCTGGCCTTGGCGATCCACCGCTTTGAAACAAACCGAACACACATCAAGCCTGTTTCGATCTGGTACCACTATCTGTTTGTCATTGGTTTTGTGGCACTCATTGCCGTCCTGTGGGAATTCCACGAGTACATTCTCGATCACACACTTACCGTCTGGATGGGCTGGCCGCAAGCACAAATCTCGTTGCAGGATACCATGGCAGATCTCCTGCTAGGATTGTTGGGAGGGACGTTTGCCTTTCTTTGTTATCGAAAGGAATAAATCTCTTGTCATGGTCCGCTCCATCAACTATGATGCAGCCGTCCAAATCTATATAGGGGGTGACACGCATTCTCACACAACACAATACTCGAAGGTCGCCGCAAGGCGGCTTTTCATTGAATCAATCTTTGATACAAAAATGGTTATGTTATAATAGTCGTAAGTCAACTATGGTCCACACAAAACAGACAAAAAATAGGGTACGTCAACTCCGTGAAAAAGGAGAGTCTATTCCGGCTATCGCCAAAAAGATGACACTACCTAAGAGCACTGTCTCACTTTGGGTAAGAGACGTAATTTTGCCATCGAAAGTGATGGAAATGCTGCGAAGGAAGGCAATGGATGGACGCAGTAAGGGAAGAATGATGCGGATGGAGAGACGCAAAATCGAGGAAAAGAAGCGGATCAATCACGCACGAGTCCTTGTGAAGGAATTGGTACCAACCTTTGATGTTCGGATGTGGCAACTTATTTCTGCACTTCTTTATTGGTGCGAAGGAGGAAAGACACAACTCAACACGCTCAGATTTACCAATTCTGATCCACAATTGATCAAAATGTTTCTGCGAGCGCTGCGACAAGGATTCATACTGCAAGAAGAAAAATTTCGTGCCATTGTGCATTTGCACGGATATCACAATGACCTACAGCAAAAGGAGTCTTGGTCGAGAACTTCTGGTATCCCAATTTCTCAGTTCTCAAAATCTTATCGAAAGCCAAATACCGGGAAACGAAAGAGGGCTAATTATCAAGGTTGCCTTTCTGTCAGGTATAATGACGCTCATCTTGCCCGAATGCTTGATGCCTTATATCATGCGATCGGCAATTCCTTATCGTAGGGGAGTGGTGAAGCGGTATCACAGCTCTCTCCAAAAGAGCTATCCCGGGTTCGATCCCCGGCTCCCCTGCCACCGAGCTGAGCTCGGTTGGGTGTATGCGGGCCGCGCTGAGCGCGGCCACGTCCCAACCGCCGAGTAGCTCAGCCGGTGAACCCCGCCCAGCGGGGCTTCACCGAAGATCGGCTCGGTAGCCAAAACAAGTCGTGTGATGCGACTTGTTTTGATATTATGAGAGTTGTATGTTTTTCGTGTACATTCTCTACAGTCAAAAAGACGGAAGACTTTACATTGGTTATTCAGCAGACCTCGACGAACGGCTGAAGCGACATCGCGTTGGTGAAGTTCCGGCAACAAAGGACAGAAGACCTTTTCTTCTTATTGGTTATGAGGCCTTTTTTAAAGAGTCAGATGCCAAACGTCGAGAACGATTTTTGAAAGGAGGTAAGGGTCGAGAGCAACTAAAAGTTCAGTATCAAGACGTGTTTGATGAGTTGAATTATCGGTTTAGGTAACAGTCATTTCGAATGAAACAAAGCCCAACTCTATGACCAACGCAAAAAATTTTCTCGGTAACATAGTTGACGTCACGGTCGATCGTCCTCTTGGTTCGAAACACCCAACTCACGGCTTTACGTACTCAGTGAATTACGGCTTTATCCCGGAGACGAGATCACCAGATAGAGAAGAACTCGATGCGTACGTCTTGGGTGTCAACCAACCGCTCAAAACTTTCCATGGTCAGTGTGTCGCTGTCATTCACCGGGCCAACGACGATGACGACGATCACCGACGATCGAATCTGTCAAGCGACTCATTTTCAAGAACAATACTTTCAGTCCGATATCATTCGATCACAAGAATCTTAACCTTGCTTGCGAGTACCTGAGACGTCGTTCCCGCCAAAGGCGGGCGCGGCGCGAACGACGTGGCCTGCCATGTACGAACGGTCCGTCTGGTGGTTACAACTCGCGTCTGCGCAACAGGACGGCGTTGATCGCGACGATGACCGTGCTTGCCGACATGAACACGGCCGCCAACGCTGGTTGGAGGATGACTCCCCTAAACGCAAGCACACCGGCCGCCAATGGGAGTGCGACGATGTTATATCCGGTCGCCCAAAAAAGATTTTGAATCATCTTGACATAAGTCATGTGTGACAACTTGATAATTTTGACGATATCCCGAGGATCGTTTCTGACAAGAATAATGCCCGCTGATTCAATCGCAACATTCGTGCCGGCCCCAATGGCAATCCCTACATCCGCTTGCGTTAAAGAAGGGGCGTCATTGATGCCATCTCCAACCATCGCGACTTTGAGGCCACGACGTTGGAGCTCTTTCACTTTTTCCGATTTCTCTGAAGGGAGGACTCGGGCAAAATATTCATCAATGCCAAGCTCGTCGCTGACCCACCGTGCGACATCTTCCGAGTCGCCGGTGATCATGGAGGTTTTCACTCCGGCTTTTTTGAGTTTCGCTATGGCTTCCCGCGATTCCTCGCGGATGACATCTGCCAAAGCGACCGCACCAATAAATTTTCTGTCTTGCACGACAAAAATAACCGTCTGCCCCTTCTTGCTCGCTTCTTGAATCGACGGTGTCATTTCCACAGGGATCTGTACCTCGATCTGTTCAAGGAGCGCCGACCCGCCGACCATCACGTTTGAGTCCCCAAGCATCGCTTGTACGCCGCGACCCTTTAAGGCTTCAAATTTTTTGGGTTCGTTGAGAGCCAGTCCGCGCTTTTTCGCCTCGGCAACCACCGCTCTGGCAATGGGATGTTCGGATAAGGCGTCCAGAGAAGCGGCCAGCGCGAGGACATCATCTTTCCTTGTGCGATCTACAGACCAGATGTCTATGACCCCAAACGCACCGCGGGTCAGCGTCCCGGTTTTATCAAAAAGCACGGTATCGATGGTCCGTGCGGCTTCCAGGGCAAGACGCTGCTTTACCAAAAAACCATTTTGCGCCGCCTTGGTGGTGGAGATGGAAGCGACCAAAGGTACAGCAAGCCCCAAGGCATGCGGACAAGCAATGACAAGCACCGCAACAAGCCGTGCCACGGCAAAGGCGATATCGGCTCCAGCCAGAAGCCAAGCGACAAGCGTGATTAAACCTCCGGCAACGGCAATGACCGTCAAATACAACGCCGCCCTGTCAGAAAGCATTTGCAACCGAGACTTTGAAGCTTGCGCCTGCGCGACCAGGCGCATGACACCGGCAAGGAAGGTCTTCTCCCCGATGTTTGAAACGCTGATCTTCAGCGCGCCATCGCCGTTGATCGTTCCTGCAATAACGGCGTCGCCGTCTTTCTTTGATACAGGTTTTGATTCACCCGTAACCATGGATTCGTTGACATCGGAATCCCCAACCAAAATCGTCCCATCGGCAGGAATTCTCGTGCCCGGCTTTACCAGAACCGTGTCACCCTCCTTCAGCTCCGAAATCGGAATACTCTCTGTCTTGCCATTGCGAACGACTTCCGCGACATCCGGGAGCAACTTTGACAGTTCTTTCAGCGCCCCTTGCGCTCCCGAAACAGCCCGCATCTCAAGCCAGTGGCCCAGAAGCATGATGGTGATGAGCGTCGTCAATTCCCAAAACAACGTTTCGGCTCCGGCGAACTGTGCATACACACTCCAAAGATACGCGGCGGTAATCGCCATGCCGATTAATGTCATCATTCCGGGCAATCTACCTTTCATTTCTCCCCATGCTCCGGCAAGGAAAACCCAGCCGCCGTAAAAAAATACGATCGACCCAAGGACAAGAGACAGGAACGCTGATCCGGGAAAATCCGGAGGGGACCACCGAAAAACGTTCTCGAAAACATCGGCAGACAATACGACAGGGACCGTAAGAATCAGGCTGACCCAAAATTTTCTGAAAAACATAGCCGTGCTATGGCCGGCATGTTTACCCGCCGACATTTGGGCGGTCGCGGGCATGCCATGCCCCTCATGGATGTTCATGCGTGAATGCTCATGTTGCATAGGTCGGATGTTTACATAGTTCCATCGCTTCGGCATCGCCAGCACTTTTGGGCGCCCCACCTGTTCCCGTTTACTCTTCAAGAGTGAAAATCAAATTGAGCGTCAGGGTGAACTCATCCTCAATCAACTCATCTCCCAAATTTTCAAAAAACTTTCCTGAGCCATAGCGTACGTCCCACAGCGTTCGATCCAGCGTGACGACTCCTGTCATCTCAAGGCCTGCGTCCGTCATCACGAACACGGCAGGAAACGTAATTTCATTTTCGATCCCTTTGATCGCCATCGTGCCTGTCACTTCATGGCTGGCATCAGCGCTCAGGGCGACGGCTCGAGCTTCTTCAAGGGCAAACGTGGCCGTCGGATACACGGCAACGTTAAAAAAATCCTTTGACTTCAAATGGCCGACTAATTTTTTATTGTCTTTCTCATTGGTCAAATCCGTATCCGCGATCGTCCTGGTATCGACCTCCATCCTGCCGCCCGTGACCGCGCCGCCTTCGATCACCACCGCGCCTTGCTGTGCATTGATGGTCCCAGTGTGGTGGGCACCAACGCGTTTTTTCGCGTTCCACACAATGGAACTCGATAGCGCATCTAACAGGTAGGTCCCATCCTCAAGGACGACCTCTTGGATCTCTGTGGAACGATCCGTGTCCGTTGAAAGAGACTCCCGTGAACAACCGATACCGAGCAAAAGGACGGGAATAAAAAGCGCAGGGAATAAATGCCTGAATATCATCATACTAAAGCTCTGTTAAATTCCTCCCCTGAAAGAGCCCGAGGGTCCATGTGAAGGCAACGCGCAGCTTGTTCCAGAGGCCTGGAGTTTTAAACAAGTACACCGTGCGCCAGAGAAACCAAGCGACCCTGCCTTTGACAACCACCGGTCCGATTTTTCCAACCCCATCGCCGAATCCCAAAGAAAACAATGTGCCCATGACGTGTGGCGTATAGCCTTTCATCGCCCTGTGACGCTGATGCTCGACAATGTTGTGCGCAACAAGTCGTGCTTCACGCACGGCGGTTTGGGCGAGTTTGGGAAGCGGCACGCCATCCACGGCCGCCACATCCCCCAACGCAAACACATGCTCGTCTTGCACGGTTTGGAGGAAGTGATTGACCGGAACGTGACTATGCTCATCAAGCGCAAGACTCCCTCGTGCCCAGTCCGTATTGGGCCGCACTCCCGCGCACAGGATCGTGACATCTGAAGGAAACGTGCCCTTGTTCGTGCCGACCTCTGTTTGGCTGATGCGTTCAGCATGCGCTTCACAGACGACCTCAATTCCAGAAGCCGTCATGGCGTTGCCGATGTAGGATTGCACCCGCCGCTCATCATTTGAACACAACCCTTTTCCGGCATGGATCACGCGCAAGGTTACGCGTGTCTCCGGTTGCTTGAGCAACAGGGCTTGATACAGCTGTGCGATCTCGAAAACAAGCTCAATCCCTGTTGGACCTCCGCCAATCACGTTCACGGCAACGGTCCGATCTTCCTCTTGCACTTCAGAAATAAGCGCGTGCTTCAGCGCTATGGCATCTTCAACATTTTTCAACACGAATGCCGACTCGGCCCCTTTGATGGAATAAAAATTGGTCGTGGCGCCTGTGGCGATCACCAACGTCGCATACGGCTCTTCTTGTCCGTCCACATGGACCAGCCGTTTTTCGCGGTCGACCTGGATCGCCTGGCCCCGAATGAAACGAAACCGTGGATCGTGGAAAAAACTTTCATACTCAAACACGATATCGTGGCTCAACAGGGATCCTGTCGCGACTTCATGCAAAAGTGGCGTGAAGGTAAAATAGTTCGTCTCGCTCACGAGGGTCACAGGCTCACGGCGACGGAGAAGTTCGCGGGCGACATATACGCCGGCAAATCCTCCACCGATGATGACAACGGGTTCGTTCATAGAGTCGCCTCGATTCTACCTGATTTTGCCCTGATCTCCAATATCTGATCTCCAATATCCACTTTTCCACGCTTGACGGCCTCAAACGGCAACGGTAAAATCGCGCCGTGTTTACGAAGACGCTTTTGTTTTCGAACACATCCATGATTCTCTCCTGTCGGAGTTCCCTTGCCGCCCACCGCCCCTTCCCTCCAGAGCCTGTACGAAGAATCCCCCTCCTCCCAGGCTACCCATCATCTCCATTCCTTCCCCGACGAAGCGCGTGCGCAGATCGGGACGGAAGGAGAGAGCAGGCACATCAGCAACCTCCTCCCCGAGACGGGCGCCTGCGTGCTCGTCACGGTGCACGACCTGGTCGATGACGCGCGTGGCATCCGCCGCGTCGTGGACAAGGTCGGAAGCCCCAAGCAGGTCTTCGCGGCCACGTGCTCCCAGCCCAGCTACGGGGAGACGTTCCGCACCTCGATCGACTGGGCAAAGAAGATCGGCCACGCGGGCGAAGTGATCCTCGTCTCCCACGAACTCGCGGCGCTCTTGGGCGCACAGGCTCATCACGGCAGGCTTCGCAACGGCATCGTGATCGTGCACGACGGCAAGATCGTCTGGAGCAAGATGGCGGATGTCCACCGTCCCAACACGCCGCACCTCACCGGCAGCGACTTCGACGAGGCGTTCGACCGCTACAACCGGTAGGACACTCCCCCACGCGCCACCCTTCGCGAAAGCTTCGGGTGGCTTTTCTTCTAAGCGAAAACCGCCTCTCGGCGGCTTTACTTGGTCTCTTTGTGCATCACGTGCCCTTTGCACCATTTACAAAACTTCTTCATCTCAAGACGGTCCTTGAGCTTTTTCTTGTTCTTTTTACTTTGGTACCCAACGCGCTTGCACTGTGTACACTCCAAATTGACGAGGTTATCTTGTGACATAGAGAGGTTATTTCGGTTGAAGACTAACGGGATCGAGTAAAAGTGTCAATGGTCCAGCTCAGCTGGACTTACCTCGCTGAAGAATCATTCGGTTGACTCTCGGCAAAGCTCAGCTTTGCCAATGCAAGTCGAACCGAGCTCAGCTCGGCAAAGCCGCGCTGAGCGGGGTGGAGCCGGTGGAGGGATTTGAACCCACGACCTTCACTTTACAAAAGTGTTGCTCTACCCCTGAGCTACACCGGCAATAGAGTTTTACTGGCCGAAGGCCATGAGCGATGGTTATCATCAGCCCTTCGACTCGCTTCGCTCGCTCAGGACATTCGACTACCGTCCTCAACAGTACAACGGTAGTCGAATGGTGGGCAGGGAAGGATTCGAACCTTCGAAGGCGTAAGCCAAGAGATTTACAGTCTCTCCTCGTTGACCGCTTGAGTACCTGCCCAAAACTGGAGCCGTTGATCGGGATTGAACCGATGACCTCATCCTTACCATGGATGTGCTCTACCAACTGAGCTACAACGGCAAAAGCGCGAGAATCGTAGCAAAGCTCATCCCTCTTGTGAAGACTCTCCTACGGGTTTCTCGGTTCCGCTCGTTGTCTTCTGGATATACGCGTCTTTCTTTTCCTGAAACCGTCTCTCAAACTCTTCGATCTTTTGATTCTCCGGGTTCACGTCTTTGAGCGCAAGAATTCCCTTGCGCGCATCTTTCAAGGATCCCGTCTCAAGAGCGGCATGAATATAAAAATCCAGGTAACGAGGATTTTTCGGCCGCTTTTCAACCGCCTTGCGCAAAAACGTAAGCGCCTGTTTTGGGTGTCCCTGCTTCATCTCAAGTTCAGCCAGCGACACGTGCACACTGGCATCGTTGGGTGAGATCCTGAGCGTAAACTGCAGGGTCTCGCGCGCCTGATCAAACTGCCCGCTCTCGATGTACATGTTCCCCAGCGCCTCATAGGCATCGACGCTCTTGGGATTGTGGCTGATGACATCGATAAAAATTTTCTCCGCAGGGATGAACTCATCTTGGTCGATCAGCTTCTGCGCTTCTTCGAGCCGCTGTTTGATCCGCTCCTCATTGTAACTGTGCGTGCCTTCAGAGGCCGTGCGCCGGAGCCGTTGATAGGACTGCTCCAATCGATAGAGCCGTTGGACGGCGCGCCGTCCATAACGCGAAATGATCTTCACAGCCTCGCCGACCATCCGCGCAACGCCCTGCAGTTTGGCGCCGCCTGTACGCTGGAGTTTCGAGAGGATGATCTGCTCCTTCACTCGTCGCTCATGCTCTTTGGGAATCGAGGCAACGTCAATCACCCGGATCTGTGGGAGCTTGCGCAACACAACCACAGCCATGATAGACGCAGAAGCCAAGATGAGCAGAGTGAGGATCCAATTCATAAGCTATGTTTGCGCTTCAAGAACTTCACACGCGGCATGGACAATATCGCGAAACTGGTTGATCTTCACGCTCGCGCCTCCCACCAAGACCCCATCGACTTCTTTCTCCCGAAGAAACCCGTACGCATTCTCCCCATCCACCGATCCTCCATAGAGGACACGCAGCTGGCTGAGGGTACGCTCACCCAGAATTTCTTGTACCAAAGATCGGATGGACGACTGCATCTCAACAATGTCTGCGACGGTTGCCGATTCTCCTGTCCCAATTGCCCACACCGGTTCGTAGGCCACAAGCAGGTGATCGGATGGACGCAAGCGGACTCCTGAGAGGGCCGCCTTCAGTTGCCCCAAGACGACTTCCTTTGACTTCCCTGCTTGACGTTCTTGTTTTGTTTCACCGACACACAGGATAGGAGTCAACTGATGTTCAAGCACATGCAAAACTTTTTTATTGACCATCTCATCCGTCTCACCCAACTGGTGACGTCGTTCTGAGTGACCGATGATCGCATGGGTCACGCCCAATTCTTGAAGCATGCGCGCGGAAATTTCGCCGGTAAAAGCGCCCGCCTCTTCCCAAAAAACATTTTGTGCCCCCAGAAGCGCTCCGGAACGCGCCACGACTTTGCGCACTTCCGAAAGCGCGACAGAGGGCGGACAGATGACCAATTCGGGAAGATGTTTGCGTCCACGCAACGTCAAGAGGGTGCCGCGGGCAAGCGCGACAGATTCTCTCACACCGACATTCATCTTCCAGTTGGCGATAATAGTTTTCATAGTTCGACAGGCTCACTATCCAGATAATCCTGCGGCCTTGAGAAACGCTTTTTCATCTTTGAACGGCCCAATGGCGGCAATAGACATCTTTTTGATATTCAGAATATCTTGTGCGACCTGTTGTACCTCGCTCACAGTGACCGCGTCAATCTCTTTCATTCTTTCCTCAGGAGTCAGTGCGCGATCAAGCAACAGCTCTTGTCGGACGTACCAATCAGCACGAGCCGACGATTCTTCAAGCTTGAGCAGGATGCGACCACGGTAATTTTCTTTTGCTTCCCTGAGCTCACACGCCGTGACGCCGGTCTTTTTGATTTTCTCGACCTCAGACAAAATCGTTTTCACCGCATCCTTGAGCCGCGCTTGATCGAGTCCTGAACGGATCATGAACGCACCCACGTCATCGTACGTCCCGTTTTCGGCACGCACGTGGTAGCACAAACCTTTGCGTTCTCGGACGGAGATAAACAAACGAGACGACATGGTGCCTCCCAGAATCGTCGCAAGCAACGACACGGCCGAGTTACGTTTGTCCGACGCCCCGTAGGAGGGAAATCCAAGCGCGAGCTGGATCTGTTCGAGTTTTTTGTTTTGGATACGGCAACGGAGCCTTTGTGCCGTTTGCGCCTTTTGCCCCCCTTTGTCTCCCTCTGTGTGAAACCCCTCAAACGCGACCGGCGAATGCCTCCCCTTCACGGATTCAAATGTTTTTTTCACGAGTGCGAGTGCCTTTTTATCAACGCAACCTGCAAGCCCAACCACCATGCGCGACGGCACATAATGCTGATCGCGATAGGTAATGACGTTTTTACGAGTCATGGATAGCATACGTTTCGCGTCGCCGGCAATGTCCCAGCCCAAGGGCGAGCCATCAAACATCGTAGCCTCCAAGAGTTCCTCTACGTGCATGACTGGATTCTCGTTGTACATTTTGATCTCCTCGATGATGACGCGCCGTTCGCGGTTCATTTCTTTGGGGTCGTACGTGGAATGAAAAATCATGTCGTGGAGAAGATCAACCGCGAGCGGCACCTGCGATGACTCGATCGTCACATAGTAACCGGTGTATTCCTTGCCCGTGAATGCATTGTACTCAGCGCCCACGGCATCGAGGTCACGACTGATGTTGAGCGTCGTCGGTCGACGCTTGGTGCCCTTGAACATCAAGTGTTCAATAAAATGTGAAGCACCGTTGATCGCTGGATATTCGTAACGTGAACCAACCTTCACGAGCACAAGCACGGTCACGGCTTGCGTTCCAGAGTATGGGAGAAGATGCACCCGCATGCCGTTTGAAAGGACGAGAGGAGTTTTCATAGGGAAAAGGTGGACCAGGTGGATCAGGTGGATGAGGTAGACTCAGGCTTCAGCCTGGGAGTTGCTGCGCAAAATAATTTTCTAACTCATCAATCTTCACGCGCGTCTGTTTCATGGTGTCGCGGTCGCGGACCGTGACCGCGTTGTCGGTGAGGGTGTCGAAGTCAACGGTCACGCAGTACGGCGTGCCGATTTCGTCTTGGCGACGGTAGCGTTTGCCGATGGATTGCGTTTCGTCATAATCTGTCGCCCAGCGCTGTCGTAGACGGTCGGCGAGTGGTCCTGCCACGACCGCGAGTTCATCTTTTTTACTGAGAGGAAGTACCGCGATTTTGAATGGCGCGAGAGCTTTGGGAAGTTTTAGCACGACCCGTTTGTCTGTCTCGCCTTCTTCAGCGGTCGGGGCTGCTTCCTCGTGATACGCTTCCAAGAGCGTGATCAAAACCGTGCGATCGATCCCAAACGTCGGCTCGATAACGTGAGGAACGTATTTCTCGTTGGTCTTTGGATCGGTGAAGCGCATATCCGCCCCTGACTTTTCCATGTGGCGCTTCAGGTCAAAGTCCGTCCGATATGCCAAGCCGTAGAGTTCTTTTTGGCCAAATGGATACAGATACTCGATATCAATCGTCCGCTTAGAGTAATGCGCGCGCTCACCGTCTTCGATTTCGTGAAACACCAAGTGCTCACGATTCACACCACAAAAATCAAGCCAGCTCTTCATTTGCTCAAGCCAATACTCAAACCACTTTTCCCATTCGCTATCGTGCACAAAATATTCAAACTCCATCAAATTGAACTCGCGAGTGCGAAAAATGAAATTCCCAGGCGTGATCTCGTTGCGAAAACACTTCCCTTGCTGGGCGATTCCAAACGGCACACGTTTGCGGCTCGCGGTCAGAACCTGGGGAAGATCCACAAACATCGCCTGCGCCAATTCTCCCCGCAGATACGCAACGGACGCTGAATCTTCTGTGGAACCCACGAACGTTTTGAAAAGTAAATTGAAATTTTTTGGATCTGTGAATCCGTCCTTGGTCCCGCAACGCGCACAAGCTTTGCCCGTGTCCATTTGATCCGCCCGAAAACGCTCGTGACATTTTTTGCACTCCACGAGTGGATCGGTAAATCCCTCCACGTGCCCCGACGCTTCCCACACTTTTGGATTCATGATGACGGCCGCGTCAATCCCAACCATATCTCCCCGTGACGTCACAAATCTCTGCCACCACGCATTCATAATGTTGCGCTTGAGCTCGGTTCCCAGCGGGCCGTAATCCCACGAGTTCGCCATCCCTCCATAAATATCCGAACCCGGAAACACGAACCCCCGCGACTTCGCGAGGGCAACGAGTTTTTCCATGGTGACTGAGGATATCTTCATAGGGTAAAACCTTTTCTGATCACGGCAAGACAGATGGATTTTCGACGAATGGTCTGGCGAGCCCCACCTGACCCGGTAGCGTGGGGTCGGACAGACCTGAGGAGAAAAGACGGCTGTCTTGCCGTGATCACTATACAGTCATTATTTCTTTTTCTTTCGTGTCTCCTGTCTCTTCCACCTTGTCAATATACTCTTTTGTCATCTTATCAACTTCATCGAACAGCTTAAACTTTTCGTCTTCACTCACGGCTTTGTTCTTTTCCATGTCAACGACTTCCCCACGAATTTCCTCTCGCACTTGGCGCAGCGAAACACGCGTCTCCTCCAAAAACTCTTTCATCTTTTTGACCATGGCCTTGCGGTTATCTTCCGTCATCTGCGGCATCAGAATACGGATGACCGTGCTGTCCACCACCGGCGAGAGGCCAACGCCCGCATCACGGATGCCTTTTTCGATGTTTTTGAGAAGACTCTTGTCCCACGGATCGATCACAATCGTTTTCGCATCGGCCGTGGAGATCGAAGCCAAGCCCTTGATCTCCATGGTTGCGTCGTAAGCAGAAACAGAAATATTCTCCACAAGCGCTGGTGTGGCACGGCCGGTGCGCAACTGTCCCAACTCTTTTTGGAGATGCAGGAGTGCGGCTTCAAACGCCGGTTTTTTTTCAACCAAGATCGCATGCATAGCTAGTCCGTTGCGGAAGCGACACCGAGATACACGACCCCTGACTCATCAGGATCCACGATCATCGCCCGTGGGACGCGAGCGGTTGGAAGCCGCTCCGTATCCCACGTCGATCCGGCATCGTCTGAATGATAGAACGTCGAGTTCGCGGCGTAGTAGAGCGTGTCAGGATCAGCCACGTCCATGCCCACGGCACGGATGGTGACTTGACCGGCGGACGTCACTAACTGAACCGCTTCCCATGTCGCGCCAAAATCTTCTGAACGCACCAGTCCATACCCGGTGGCCGCGATCACCACTCCAGAATCTTCACTTTGGATCATGGTATACACATCCTGGGACTTTTGCAGGTCGCTCAAGCCGCCATCCACTTCTTCCCAGTTTGAACCTGCATCTGCGGTTTTGTAAAGACCTTTCCCGTACGTTGAGACAAGGACTTTCCTGGAGTCAGTGGTGTGAATCAAGATACTGGAAATTTCCTCACCGGTTTTGAGGACTGTCTGCCAGGTGTCGCCTGAGTCCGCGCTTTTGAGCACGTCGCCATTGGAGAGGCCCATCCAGATCGTGCGTGCATTGAACCAGTCCACCGTCACCTGCACGACACTCACACCAGAACGGTTATCGACATACGTTTCAGAATCAAACGAACGCATGCAATCGTCCGTGCGGTAGAGACGCGCCCCTTTGGCCACATAGACCGTGCACACGTCCGTGGGATCCACCTCGATGTGATAAATCAGACCGTCCGCGAGGGCGTCATTCTCCGGTTGCCGCCAGGAGACGCCGGAATCTTCCGAATACAACATCCCGTTTTGACGCGTCCCAATGTACAGGAACGTATCATCTTGTGGATCCATTTCCATATTGAGCACGTCGGTGGTCGCAAGCGTTCCGATGCCTGAAGCGGTTGGAACGATCACCGTCTGCGTCCAATCTTGTCCAGCGTTTATGGATGTAAATACTCCGCCGTCGGAGCTAGAGGACGAGGAGCTGGAACAACCAGCGCCAATGAGTAAAAGAGAAAGAGCGATGAGTGAAAAGCCTTTCATAGGTTAGATGCTCAGAGCAATATGCTCGAGAGCTAAATGAGGATTGATATTATGACGGGCCGCTTGGCGGGTTTCACAGAGGCGATTGAGAAAAGATACGAGAGGTGGACAGGTAGATGAGGTGGTGAGGAGAAGTTGACGGCGGGCGACGGTTTGGAGTTCTGTAATCACTTTCTGTAAACGAGAGGCACTGTTCACTTCACCTTTTGGAATGAACTCCATCACGAGACGCAGACGCTCCGGCAAACTCGCGGCGAGAAATGCTTCTGCTTGCGCACGATCCGTTTCACGCACGGCTCGGTACGCACTATCTTTGAGGAACCGCAGAGCGAGTCCAGGCCGGCCTTCGCTGTGAAGCGCGGCTTCGTGTGCATCTGATTGACTGAACCCAGCGCAGATCAGTCCATCAACGATCGCCGTCTGCGCGACAACCGTGAAGCGCATCACCTGACAACGCGACGCAATGGTTGCAGGGACATCTTCAAGACTCGGCGCGCGCAGAATAAAAAGCGTCTGACCCTTGGGCTCCTCGAGCGTTTTCAAAAGCGCGTTCGCGCCGCCCATGGAGAGCTTGTGCGCTTCCTCGATGAAGATGACTTTGGTGTCGCCAGTAAACGATGTCATGGATAGTCGACCAACGAGATCACGCACCTGTCGCACCGAGATATTCGATTTGCGCTTGCCCGTCTTTTCATCATCGAGGCGCTTGAGCTCGAGATAGTCTGGCTGAGTCTCTAAATTTTGCACTCCCAGAACCTCACGACACAGAGCCTTTGCCACCATCGTCTTCCCGACGTGATCTGAACCGATAAAAAGCAGGGCATGAGGCAGGGATGTATGCGCGACCATCTTGCCAAGAACCTCTTTTGCCGGAGTGTGACCGATGATCGAAGAGAAGAGCTCCATACGGACAATAGTATAGCACGCTGCCAAAATGGCTCTGTGATGTCCAGCATAGTAAACAGATGTTTATCAGCTTATCTTAACTAATTTTAGATAAAATTCGGAAGCTTAGCTCCCGAAGAGTCTTGACAAAGTTGACAAAATATGATAGACTGCGCCCATACAAGATCACACAAAGCACCATACAAAACAGAAACTTTTGAAAAAAGATGAGATGCGAAGTGCTGGAGGTGAGTAAAGGGCGAGGCGTAGGTAAATCCTACGGTGAGGTCTTTACGAACCGAAGCACGAGCAGATCGCTTTTTTCAAAAGTTTCTAAACATTCTCTGGGGAGAGAGTACTAGGCCAAGTAAATGGCCATCAGGCAAAGGTGTTAGGTATTAGGTTATAGGTTGTAGCAAATAACTACATATCTACGATCTAAAGCCTAATACCTAAAAGCCGGTTCCTGCATGTATCTCTCCTAACTCGATGCATTCAGCAACCGGTTTTTTGTCTGCCTACCACCTACAACCTAATACCTACTACCTGATTTCTTCAGCCTCATGGAGGAGAGAGTACCCGTCCATCCAATGCTTCGGCAGAGGATGGCGGTGATCGCCAAATGGTCCGACTAGGCCTCGGCTTACTCGTTCCATATGCATGGCGATCACGAAGCATATTGTCCTTCGGGAGAATCACTGCTTCATCACTACCTCCAGTAGGTTGCAGGGATCATCCGATGCAGAAACTCGGAGGAGAGAGAAAAGGACCACCAAATGACTCGACTGGGTTTACTCACTCGATTCATACGCCCGGTGATCCTCGGCCTACACCAGCCCTCGGGCAGGTCACTGGACCATTCTTCTCCGAATTCCTGTGTCGGACCAGAACCCACCGACCAGAACACCGGCAAGCCACAAACTTGCCAAAGGAAAATCACATGGATCATTCGATCCTCCTCCACCGTGCCCCGACTCCGTTCTTCTTCTGCACCGCCGACGAGGACCGCTTCCTGGCAACCGGCATCGCCAACTGCACCGGCACCGAGGTTCCCAGCGCGGCGCTTCGTCGCCGCTTCGGCGTCCCGGTCTACGTCGTCCCCCGCGGCACCAACCGCATCCCGCCCAGCGCCAACCAGGAGCTGGTGGCAGTCGCGAAGTGAACGGCTGACGCGACCGGGAACTCACGGTGAGGGTGTGCACAACACACTCTCACCGATCCCTCAAAGCACATCAGGAACCTCTGCAAAACTCGCGATCTTTGCTTTCACAGGCGCCCAGGCACCTCCTCAACGTACGTGTTTAGTACGTTTCGGAGGCTGCCAGCCCGTTCAAGCAAATCTCATCGAGTTTTGCAGAGGTTTGATCAATAACTGATGTCCTTCGAGGGATTACCAAACTCTATAGTCATCACACCATGAAAGAGGACTTTAGACGCCACGCCTGTAGATGGGATGCGCCGTCCTGGAGCGTGGAAAAACCGCAGAGGTATCCGTAGATACCTTGAGGATTTTTCCACGCGAAGGACAAGCAGACCGCCACGGGCGTGGATGGATAAATCCTGTTTCATGGTGTGATGACTATATTGACCTCCCAGTTCCTCTCGTCAAGGAATACATCTTCAAAAAACCCGGCCAGCTCAGCTGGCCATCTGGAGCGCTCGGGCTTGGCAGCCTGTGCACGACGAAACTCCAGAAAATTTCCTTAAGGAGGAAAACGCCATGGGAACCAAAACACCAATCGTGATGCCCGATCGCGCCGTTCCCCTGCCCGCGCCAGCCCGCAAGTCCAAGAAGCCCGCCAGCCCCCCGACCATCCACCAGGTCGCGGAGTCGGCCAAGCGCTTCTGCAAGGAGATGAGTCTCGGGGACGCGTTCGTGGCACCGCTCTTCGCCTTCGCGGTCAGTTCGGTCCATACGGCGCAGAGCCTTGTGCGCTTCGCGGTCGCGGCCGTCCGTGCCGAGCAGGGGCGCAGCAAGCTCCGCGGCGACCGCCACGAAATCGTGAATGCCTTCAAGGACTACCTCGAGAAGAACCGCCAGTACGACTTCAGGGCTCCCAAGCAGGAGCAGGAGGCTCGCAACCTTCTGCTGCGTGGGATCGAGCAGGGCGAGTTCCTTCGCCGCGGCCCCGCCGTGACCGAGGTGATCCTCGCGTGGACCATCCCGGCGTTCGACGCGGTGGAGGTGTCCGACTTCGCGCAGATCGATCTCCCCAACATGATCAGGGGGAACCTCCGTCTGGCGGAGTGGCTCCTCCAGAACGCGCTCAAGGACACGCCGGAGCAGAAGGCGCTCTCCGAGTTCACCGCGGCGTACGAGGCCGCCAAGGCGAAGGACGAGGAGTCCGAAGAGGACGCCGGGGACGAGGACGAACAGGCAGCGAGCTAGCCATGAACGGCTAGCGACCACACGGGGCGAGACGACTCTGTACGAGAGTCGTCTCGCCCAGCCCTAAGAGATCATGAGGCAAGCCTCGTGAACTGCTAGGGCTTCAACCTTCTGCGCCTTGCCCAAGGCAACTGTTTTTTCCACCAATCACTACAACCAGGAGTCCCCAATGCGCGAATTGACCTTCGCCGACAACGGCACCGTCGCCCCTGGCGACGAGAACGCTCCCGACCTCTGGGAGCTCGCCCTGGACAATCTCGACATCGAAGTCGAAACCCGCCCCTGGCGCGAGATGGACGAGTTCGAGGCCCCGGAGCAGATCTGGGACGAGACGAACGCGCTCGCGCAGGCCGAGGCGGAAGCCGAGGCCGACAAGTACAAGTTCGACGACGAGACTGACGAGATCGGCGAGGCGATCTACACCGGTGGCTACGACTACCACCGCCCCCGCGATCGCTTCGACGATCAGGCCGACGAGCTCAAGATCCAGAACCACACGCTCGTGCGCAAGTACAGGTTCAAGGTGACGGATATCCTGGGAGTCAACGGACAGCTCCTCGGAGTCGACTACCTCGCTGTGGTGCTCGCCGCGTGCAAGGCGGCCGACGAGATCGCGGATCTCGCCGGCAACGGTGAGGTCTGCAGGGTCATCGCGCAGGCCAGCGGCTGGAAGGGCGAACTCCCCACGAGGCTCTCGGGCTTCGGGGTGGAAACGTTCTACCGCAGTGCGGGTGCCCTCCAGACCCGTGTCGCCGAGATCAAGGCCCGCAAGCCGAAGCACAGCGTCATCGTGATGCCCGACCGTCGCGTCGTAGAGCCCGTCCCCTCGCAGACCCCGAGCCGGTCGAAGGGCGCGCCGGTGATCCTCGTGGTCCCGACGCAGAAGCCCGAGGGGAGCGACCTCTTCGGTCGGGTGAAAACCCCATCGGGTCTGGCGTTCCGGTGCGTGTGCGGCTGCGGCAATCTCGTTCTCGAGAAAGTCGCCGTCGTACCGCCCACCAGTGCGATGCGCGACCGGCAGAACGGCGGCCGCGTGGGATCGAAAGATCTCTGGCGCCACGCGTTCGGCGAGCGGTGCATCCGTCGGTTCGGCCGCGGATTCTCCCTCAAGGAGAAGATGAACAAGATGATGGACGAAGAGTCCAAGCGCGAGGCCGCGAACCGAACCCTGCGTCCGCGCTTCGGGGACGTCATCGGCCACGGTGGCGCCTTCGGCGGATCGGGCAAGGGCCCCACGCCGGGCCAACTCTCCCACCAGGCCGCACGGGCGGAGGCCGACCGCCAGCTGCGTCTCAAGATGCAGTCGGCGGGCAGGAAGTAGATCCACGCGATCTACACGGCCAGCTCAACTGGCCACGGACGAGGGCGAGCGATTCTGTACGAGAATCGTTCGCCCGACCCTAAGAATCCATGAGGCACGCCTCGTGAACTGCTAGGGTTTCATACCCAAACTCTCTCCCAAGGAGAAGCAAAAAACCGTCCTGAGTTTATCGAAGGGCGGTTTTTTGTTTGCCAATATCCTACAACACGACCGCTTGACGGACTCCCTGGGGGGTGTTAATCTGCTTTATCGTTTCTGTGGTGGAAACGTTTCATTGCCTAACCGGCAAGGAGTGAGGAGGATCTGATGGAAAGGAAAAGAGAGAGTCCTTTCGACGCCATCGCTTTGCTCCACGAGTACGCAACTCGCTGGGCTCTGCGACTTGTACAAGGTCGGCAACATCTCGTGGATGCAGATCCACGGAGGTTCCAACCAACCTACATTTGCGACGGCGGCGGCTGACGACCTTTCCCTCTTTTCTCTCCTGAATTCCTCACCACAGACCTGACCACGACGAACGGATCGCACGCGATCCGTATTATTTTTGGGTGGATTGCTTCACGGGATATTCTTGGGCGCCTCGCCAGGCAAGTTCAAACATCGCCCTGACGACTTCCGCGATCTCGTGGCTGATAATGACACAAGCCAACACGGCCGACTTATAAGAAAAAAGAAACACATGATTTCCACGGACTGTGACTTCGCCGTGGATGGGAAACTCGCTCCGAGGGAGCATACGCACTTGCCCAACTCCCATATTTTCGTTTTCCAGTTTGGATGGATCGTCAACCAAAATAAGTTTCCGGGCAGAGACACCTGCCTTTCCTTCTTGATGGCGCAGGCGTTGCATGTGCTCAAGACGGCCGTGGACAAATTCCTCGGTCGCCAGTACGTCTTCACGCGGATAAATCTGTATAAAATCTCCAGGAAGTTTTTCAAAAATCTGCCGTACCGTCTCTATCCCTTCTGGCCCTTCCAAATATCGCACTTGCGGCTTGGCCCCTTCAGCGTTGTAGAGATTTGTCAGCAACGGCATCACCTTCCCAAGCTCGAGTTCTTTTTCTGCCAACTCCTTCTGCTTGACCTGAATGATCGACATCAACCGATCTGGGCTCTCGGAAACATAAAATCGTCTCTTGCCTTTTTGGAACGTGGACATGAGCCCACGACTGGCAAGTGATTCGATCATCACATAGGTCGTCGCACGGTTGACGTGGGCCTTGTGGGAAATGTCTTGCACGGGAGAGGGTCCAAGCTCAAGAGCGGCGAGATAGACCCGCGCCTCTTTGTCGGAGAGCCCCAAGTGTTCAAGTTCTTGTTTGAGTTCGTCCATAATGGCTGACACTACACCATGGCTCTCAAACTGTCCAGAGTCTGCGCCGCTGTGCGTTCCCAAGAGAAATCTTGGACGCGTTGTCTGCCTTTTTGGACAAGCTCAGCACGCAGGCTTCCCTCTTTGACCACCCGCGAGAGCGCATGCGCCCAAGCTTCTGGTTCCCCAGGTGGCACCAAAA